>CAMLLW010000016.1 GCA_946481295.1 uncultured Clostridia bacterium
CATAAAGAAGAAAAACCTTCTTGCCATAAAGAATAAAAAAATATCACAAAGAAGATAAATAATTAAGATAATTTATTAATTTTATTGATAAAAATTAATTATCTATTTAAATCTACAAAAATTAAATTTTAAGGAGGAATATAGTTATGAAAAAATTCGTTTGCTCTGTATGTGGTAATGTAGAAGTAGGAGATAAAGCTCCAGATAAATGTCCTGTTTGCGGTGCACCAGCTTGTAAATTTGTTGAAAAAGAATGTTGTGATAAAGTAACTTTCTCTGATGAACATAAAGTTGGTATAGCACAAGGATGCAGTCAAGAAATCATCGAAGGCTTAAGAGAAAACTTCACTGCTGAATGTACAGAAGTAGGAATGTATCTTGCTATGAGTCGTCAAGCAGATAGAGAAGGCTATCCTGAAATTGGCGAAGCTTGTAAAAGAATCGCTTATGAAGAAGCAGAACATGCTGCTAAATGTGCTGAACTATTAGGCGAAATTGTTACTCCATCAACTAAACAAAATTTAGAAAAACGTCTTTATGCAGAACAAGGTGCAACAGACGGTAAAGTAGAACTTGCAAGAATCGCAAAAGAACAAAATCAAGAAGCTATTCAAGATTCAATCAGTGAAATGGCTAAAGATGAAGCAAGACATGGTAGAATCTTCGAAGGTTTATTAAATAGATATTTTAACAAATAAAAAAAACCCTGTGATACAGGGCTTTTTTTTTGTCTGTTAAATCCTTATCCAATTTTTGTCTTAGCTATTTATGAATAAAAATATACATTTATAAACATTATAATATTATTATAAAAACATTCTTAATATTTATTAATATTTTTTGAAATATACTTTAGTTTATGCTATATTATTAACTATAAAATTATTTTTAGGAGGTTTTCTATGTCTTATAATAACGCAAGAAGAAAGCATTATAGAGCTGCACAAAAAAATGCAGAATTAAATCCTCAAAAGGGCATTTTTGTTCCTACTGAAAAAAAAGAAAAATTATTAATAATAAGTTTTATTATAATTTTAATATCATTTTTTAATGGAATATTATTTGGATCTTATTTTAAGAAATAAAATTTACTAAATTAAATTTATATACTATTATTTATTTACTTTTGAAAGGATAAAATATTAAATGAAATTAGGAATGGTTGGCCTTCCCAATGTAGGCAAAAGTACTCTTTTTAATTCTATAACACGTGCAGGTGCAGAATCTGCTAACTATCCATTTTGTACTATAGAACCTAATATAGGAATAGTAGCAGTACCAGATGATAGATTAAAAAAACTTCAAGATTTATATTCTTCTGAAAAAATTATTCCTGCATCTATAGAATTTGTAGATATAGCTGGTCTAGTTAAAGGAGCAAGTAAAGGAGAAGGCCTAGGAAACAAATTTTTATCTCATATAAGAGAAGTTGATGCAATTGTACATGTTGTTAGATGTTTTGAAGACTCAAATATTGTTCATGTAGATGCCTCTATAGATCCTATTAGAGATATTGAAACAATAAATTTAGAACTTATTCTTTCTGATTTAGAAATTATAGATAAAAGAATATCTAAAACTATAAAATCTGTTAAATCTGATAAAACTCTTCAAAAAGAATTAGACCTATTAAATCGTTTAAAATCTCATTTAAACGAAGGTAAATCTGCAAGAAGTTTAAGTATTTCAGATGAAGAAAAAGTTATAATACAAAGTTTTAATTTATTAACTATAAAGCCAATTTTATATGCAGCAAATGTATCTGAAGATTATTTAAGCAATGATGGTAATGATAATAAATTTGTCCAATTAGTTAAAGACTTTGCTAAAAATGAAGATTCTGAAGTTTTTGTTGTATGTGCAAAAATAGAAGAGGAAATTGCAGAACTTAATGAAGATGAAAAACTTTTATTCCTAAATGATTTAGGAATTGATAAAAGTGGATTAGAAAGAATTATATCTGCTAGTTATAAATTACTTGGATTACTAAGTTATATAACAGCAGGTCCTAAAGAAATTCATGCTTGGACAATAGTAAACGGTACTAAGGCTCCTCAAGCAGCAGGTAAAATTCACACAGATTTTGAACGTGGTTTTATTCGTGCCGAAGTAGTTAGCTATGACGACTTAATGTCATCTGGTACATATAACGCCGCTAAAGAAAATGGATTAGTACGTTTAGAGGGAAAAGATTATATTGTTAGAGATGGAGACATTATTTTATTTAGATTTAATGTATAAAAAAAGCTTTTGTTAAAAACAAAAGCTTTATTTTTTTGCATTTAAAACTTCTTCTGCAAATTTCTCACCAAATTCATATGCATTTTTTAAATCATCTTCAGATGGATTAAAACAAATTTTCATACCTTTAAGAGGCATTTTAAATTTTAATTGTTCAAATCTTTGTTCTATATTATCAACCGCTTCACCAGTCCATCCATAAGAACCAAATGCTCCTGCTAATAATCCTTCATTTATTACTGGATTTAAATGACTTAATAGAGTAAGTACAGGTGGTAATGTATCACAAATTAAAGTAGGAGATCCAACTAATAATCCTTTTGCATCTGAAATTTCTTCTAATACTTTTTCTTCAGACACTTCTAACATATCACATAATACAACATCTACATTTTTATTACTCTTTATACCTTCAAATATACTAGAAGCTAATTTTCCTGTATAACCATAACTTGTTAGGTAAGCTATCACTATTTTTGGTACTTCTCTTTTATTTACTGTAGCCCATTCTCTATAAAGATTTAAATAATAAGAAACATTTTCTCTTATTACAGGTCCATGACCATTACAAATTGTTTCTATATCTAAGTCTTTAATTTTATTAAGTGCATTTAAAACATAACTTTTAAATGGACCCATTATACAGTCAAAATAGTATTTATAAGCATCTAAAAAATCATCTGCATTACCTATTTTATCATTAAATACTCTTTCATCACAGTAATGGCATCCAAAAGAATCACAAGTAACTAAAGTTTTGCATTCTGGAATATAAGTATACATACTATCTGGCCAATGTAAGTATGGTACAGATATAAATTTTAATGTTTTTCCACCTATATCTATTGTTTCATTATCTTTTGCTATTTTACTCTTAAAATCTCTATTTGTTATTTGTTTTAAATTTTTAATTGCTGGGCCTGAGCCTATTACTTCCATATTAGGATTTAACTCTAAAAGTTTTGATAAGGATCCTGTGTGATCTGGTTCTGTATGTGAAACGACAACATAATCTATTTCTGAAGGATCACAAACTGTTTTAACTCTTTCTAAAAATTCGTCAAAAAAAGATTCTTTTGCAATTTCAAAAAGAACTGTTTTTTCTTCACCTTTCATTATATAAGAGTTATAAGTTGTACCATAATCAGAGTGCATTATTATATCAAAAGTTCTTAAATCAAAGTCTAATGCACCTACCCAATATATGTCCTTTTTTACCTCTAAAGATTTATACATAATTAAACCCCTTTCAATAATCTGATATTAATGTTAGCATATAATCTTATATTTACTATGTGCATATTTTTAAATTTCACATGTATATTTTATATATTTTACAATATTATTTATAATATTTCTAGTGCAAATAATTAGAACTATCTTTTAATAGTAATTATTTGTTTTCTTTCTTCCAGTTTTCTAATGCATTTGCAAGTTGATCTGGGCAAGAAGTTCCTTTTTGTCCACAATTTATTCCTTTTAATTTTTCTATTACAGTATCTACATCTAATCCTTCAACTAAAGAAGATATTCCTTTTAAATTTCCATTACATCCATTTTTAAAACTAACATTTTTAACAATATTATTTTCTATATCAAAATTAATAGTTTTTGAGCATACATTTTTTGTGTTATAGGTATACATTTTAATATCCTCCTAAAATTATATTAAATAAAGTATATCATTTAATGTTTTTTATTCAATAAATATTTTAAATAATAATATATTTTGTATTAAAAGTAAAAAAAGATGTAGCTTAAAACTACATCTTTTTTATTTATTTATCTTATTTATTTTTTAAATTATACCAAGCATTAAGTCCTGCAAATTCTGATACATCACCTAATTCTTCTTCTATTCTAAGAAGTTGATTATATTTAGCAACCCTATCAGAACGAGCTGGAGCACCTGTTTTAATTTGTCCAGCATTAACAGCTACAACAATATCTGCGATTGTAGCATCTTCTGTTTCTCCAGAACGGTGAGAAACTACTGCTGTCATATTATTTCTTTTAGCAAGTTCTATAGCATCAAATGTTTCTGTTAAAGTACCTATTTGGTTAACTTTAATTAAAATAGAATTTGCTACTTCTAAATCTATACCTTTTTGTAATCTTTCTGTATTTGTAACGAAAAGATCATCACCAACTAATTGAACTTTTTTACCAATTCTATCAGTTAACAATTTCCAACCTTCCCAGTCATTTTCATCTAAACCATCTTCAATTGAAATGATTGGATATTTTTCTACTAATTTTTCATACATATCTACCATTTCTTCAGATGTTCTTGTAATAGTTTCTGATAAACCTTTAGCTTTTGTTTCACCTACAAAATAATATTTTCCATCTTTAAATAATTCTGATGAAGCAACGTCTAATGCAACACGTACATCTTCTCCTGGTTTATAACCTGCTTTTTGAACTGCTTCTAAAATTACTTCAATAACTTCTTCTGGAGTTGCAAGGTCAGGAGCAAAACCACCTTCATCTCCTACAGCTGTTGCAAGACCTTTTGATTTAAGCACCTTTTTTAAATTATGATAAATTTCTGCTCCCATACGTAAAGCTTCTGCAAAACTTTTAGCTCCAACAGGCATAATCATAAATTCTTGGAAATCTACTGTATTATCTGCATGTTTACCACCGTTTAAAATGTTCATCATAGGAACTGGTAATTGTTTAGCATTAAATCCACCTAAATATTGATATAAAGAAATATTTAGTGATTCTGCAGCAGCTTTTGCTACAGCCATAGATACACCTAAAATAGCATTTGCACCTAATTTAGCTTTGTTAGGAGTTCCATCTAATTCTATCATTTTTTTATCAATAGCAACTTGATCTAAAGCATTCATACCGATAACTTCATCAGCAATAATATCGTTTACATTATTAACTGCATTTAAAACACCTGTTCCAAGGTATCTTTCATTATCTCCATCTCTAAGTTCTACAGCTTCATGTTCACCAGTAGAAGCACCAGATGGAACAGCTGCTCTACCCATAAATTGGTTTCCGCCGTCATCGCCTACAACTACTTCTACTTCTACTGTAGGATTTCCTCTAGAATCTAAAACTTCTCTTGCATAAACATCTAAAATTTCAATATAACCTTTCATTTTTTGTATGCTCCTTTCATTTTAAATAATATATAATAAAATTGTGTTTTCACAATATATTATTTTTTAGCTTTTATTTTACTAATAAAGAATCTCCTGTCATTTCTGCAGGTTTTTCTAAATCCATCATATCTAATAATGTTGGCGCTATATCACATAATCTACCACCATTTTTAATGCCTTTTATTTTTTTACAATTAACAATTATAAATGGCACAGGATTTGTTGTATGTGCTGTGAAAGGTTCTTTTGTAACGTAATCTATAAGTTTATCAGAATTACCATGATCTGCGCATACGAACATTTGACCATCTACTTTTAATAAAGCTTCTACAACTCTACCAACACATGTATCAACTGCTTCAACAGCTTTTATAGCAGATTCCATATCACCTGTATGTCCAACCATATCTGCATTTGCATAATTTACAACTATTAAATCATATTTTAATGATTCAATTGAATTTACAAGATTATCTGTAACTTCAAATGCACTCATTTCTGGTTGTAAATCATATGTTTGTACTTTTGGAGAATTTACAAGAATTCTATCTTCATTTTTATAAGGTTTTTCTAATCCTCCGTTAAAGAAGAAAGTTACATGTGCATATTTTTCAGTTTCGGCAAGTCTTAGTTGATTTAAACCTAAATTAGAAATATATTCTCCTAAAGTATTTTTTAAGTCTTCAGCACGAAATACTACTTCTTTATTTTCTATAGTTACATCATATTCTGTAAAACAAACATAGAAAACATCAATAAATCCTTTTTTCCTTGTAAAATTAGAAAAATCTTTATCACAGAAAGTTCTTGTAATTTCTCTAGCTCTATCAGGTCTAAAGTTATAACATATTATAGTGTCTTTATCATTTACAGTAGCTACTGGCTTACCATTTTCTTCTACTACAGTTGGTACAACAAATTCATCAGTAATACCATTATCATAACAATTTTTTATATGTTCTATAACATTAGAAGTTTTTTCTCCTTCTCCCAATGCTATTGCATTATAAGCTTTTTCTACTCTTTCCCATCTATTATCTCTATCCATTGCATAAAATCTACCGGAAAGAGTTGCAATTTTACCTACACCAAGTTCATTCATTTTATTTTGTAAACTTTCAATAAAACTAATACCAGATGCTGGTGGTGTATCCCTACCGTCTAAGAAAACATGTACAAAAACATTTGTTAAATTATTTCTTTTAGCTAATTCTAAAAGTCCAAACAAATGTTCTATATGGCTATGAACACCGCCATCAGATAACAATCCATATATGTGTAAAGCAGAATTATTTTTCTTGCAATTTTCTACAGCATTTTTAAGAACTTCATTATTAAAAAATTCTCCGTCTTGAATATTTTTAGTTATTCTTGTAAGTTCTTGATAAACTATTCTACCTGCTCCCATATTTGTATGTCCTACTTCTGAATTACCCATTTGACCTTCTGGTAATCCAACAGCTAAACCACTAGCGAAGCCTTCTGACCAAGGATAAGTTTGCATTAATTTGTCTAAATTTGGAGTTTTAGCTGCTTTTATTGCATTTCCCTCAACCTCGTCAGTTAAGCCAAAACCGTCCAATATCATTAAAACAGTTGGTTTTTTTTGCATAATATCATCCCCTTTTAGAAATTAATTACTTGCTCAAATTCAGGTTTTAAACTTGCGCCACCTACAAGACCTCCATCTATATTAGGCATAGAAAATAACTCTGAAGCATTTGAAGCATTTACACTTCCACCATATTGAATTCTAATTTTAGAAGCAATATCTACATTATATATTTCTCCTAAAACTTCTCTAATTGCCTTACAAACCTCTTCTGCTTGTTGACTTGTAGCTGTTTTACCAGTACCTATAGCCCAAATTGGTTCATATGCTATAACAATATTTTTAGCTTGTTCTCTAGAAACTCCTTTAAGAGCAATCTTTGTTTGTAATCTAACAAGATCAACTGTAATTCCTTCTTCCCTTTGTTGTAAAGTTTCACCTATACAAATAATAGGAATTATATGATTATTTAATGCTTTAAGTACCTTTTTATTTACAGTTTGATCTGTTTCTCCAAAATATTCTCTTCTTTCAGAATGTCCTATTATTACATATTTAACACCCATATCTGTTAACATTCTAGCAGAAATTTCACCAGTAAAAGCTCCGTTTTCTTCAAAGTGCATATTTTGCGCTCCTACTTCAATATTTGTTCCTTTTACAGTATCTAAAACAACTGGAATATCAATTGCTGGTACGCAAAGAACTACATCACATTTATCTGTATTAATTTTACTTTTTAAATTTGTAACAAATTCTTTTGCTTCAGATGGGGTTAAATTCATTTTCCAATTACCTGCAATAATTTTTTTACGTGACATATAAACACCTCTCTATCAAAAAAATTATTTATTATCTACAGAAACAACTCCTGGTAATTCTTTTCCTTCTAAGAATTCTAAAGAAGCTCCTCCACCTGTAGAAATATGTGTCATTTGATCTCCAAATCCTAAAATATTTACAGCAGCTGCAGAATCTCCACCACCTATAATAGTAGTAGCGTCTATTTCTGATAATGCTTTTGCTATTTCTTTAGTTCCTTTTGCAAAGTTTTCAAATTCAAAAACTCCCATTGGTCCATTCCAAACAACTGTTTTTGCATCTTTTAAAGCATTTTTAAATAATTCAATTGTTTTTTCTCCTATATCTAATCCCATTTCATCATCTGCGATTTGAGAAATATCTACATTTTTAAATTCTACATCATTTTTAAATTCTTTAGCAACTACAGTATCAATAGGAACTAATAATTGTACACCTTTTTCTTTAGCTTTATCAATCATTTCTTTTGCATATTCTACTTTATCTTTTTCTAGTAAAGATTTTCCTGTATTATATCCTTGTGCTTTAGAAAAAGTGTATGCCATACCTCCACCTATAATAAGTGTATCTACTTTATCTAAAAGATTATTTATAACATTTATTTTATCAGAAACTTTTGCTCCACCTAAAATAGCAACAAATGGTCTTTCTGGATTATTAACAGCATTTCCTAAAAATTCTATTTCTTTTTGCATTAAATATCCTACTGCTGACTCTTTAACAAATTTTGTTACTCCAACTGTAGAACAGTGTGCTCTATGGGAAGAACCAAATGCATCATTTACATATAAATCTGCTAATTCTCCTAATTCTTTAGAAAAAGCTTCTTCATTTTTTGTTTCTTCTTTTCTAAAACGTGTATTTTGTAATAATAATACGTCTCCGTCTTGTAATTTTTCTATTAATAGTTTAGTTTTATCACTTACAACGTTATCATCATCTGCAAATACAACTTCTTTATCTAAATGCTCTGAAAGTCTTTTAGCTACAGGTAATAAAGAAAAAGCATTATCAGGATTTTTAGGTTTACCTAAATGAGAGCATAAAATTACTTTTGCACCATCATTTATAAGTTTTTTAATTGTTGGTAAGGCTGCAACTATTCTATTTTCGTCTGTTATAATACCATCTTTTAAAGGTACATTAAAATCACACCTTACTAAAACCTTTTTACCTTTAACATTTATATCATCTACAGTTTTTTTGTTAAGCATTTGGAAAAACTCCCTTCTGTAACTTTAATATTTTAAATTTATATTTATATTAGATAATCTAATATAAATATATAATGATTTACATAAATTCTCAATCAATAGTTTAACACAATAAAAGAGATTAAATCAAGCAAATTACATCAAAATTAATATATAGTAATTTAACTACAAATTGCTATATAATATAGTAAAATTTTTAAAAATTTTATCTATATTGTATACATGTTATATATTTTTTACAATTTATAGATTTATATTAGATAAAATTTTAACATTTCTTTAATTTTACATGTTTTATATAACATTTCTACTAATAAAAGATATATATATATTTTTTTATACATTTTTCATACAATTGTAAAATTCAATATTTTATTATATACTAAGATATATTAACTTAAAATTAAATAAAGGAGAGTTTAGAATGAAATTTAAAATAATGTCAGGTCTAATTTTATCACTATGTGTAATTGGATCTTTTTCATCCTATCAAGATGTATATGCAACTCCTGTAAATGCAAACATTATTTTAGATGGTACCGTGCTTAAAACAAATTCACAATTTCAAAATATAAATGGTAGAATATTAGTTCCATTTAGAGAAATAGGTGAAGCTATGCATGGTTCTGTAAATTGGGATCCTGCAACTCAAAAGATTACAATTTATAAAAGAGACACATATTCTATAATGCATATAGGACAAACATCTATACAGTACGGTAATTTTACTATGAATAGTTTAGGCGAAATAAGTTTTACAACTACTAATGAATCTATACTTGATGTTCCTCCTCAAATTATTGATAATTTAACTTATATACCTGTTAGAGGTTTGGGAGAAGCTTTAGGTGCAGAGGTAGTTTGGAATTCAGATACATCTACCGCAGTAGTTACATCTCCACCTATTAAATCAAATGGAGACAATACATGTAATAATTCAAATTCAATATCTAATTCATTAAATCAACAAAATTATAATAATTTTGGCAACACATCGTATTTTAAGGACATTTCTTCTAGACAAGCAAAAAGTAGATATCAGGATAGTAATTCTAACCCTTTTATTTTAGTTGTTTATAATAGGGAAAATGAAGATTCTAAAAAAATTGTTCCTAATATTCAAGATGTTGCTAGTGATTCTTCTTATAGAATTTATGGATTAGATATGAGTACAAATAAAAATAATACTCAAGAAAATGTATGGTTATGGAGTTACATACGACAAAATAATTTTCAAGATCCAACAATACTTTATGTTTATTCTAAAAATAAAGTTGAATCTAGTATTAGACCTACAGATATGGATAAATTAAAAGTAGATTTTAAAAAATTTAAAACTCTTTCAGAAACTTCTGTAGAATATGGTGATTTTAAATCCACTACTTATTTTAAAAATATAAATGCTAAAGATCTTTATGATGCTAATAAAAGAGGACAAGAATTTATGTTTGTTTTATATGATTCTACAGATGATAATTCTAAATTATATGTACCTATTATAAAAGCTGCTGCTGCAGAAAATAAAAAGAATATTTATGCTGTAGATATCGACTCTAATCCTAATTATGAAAATTATTTAAATTTTGTTTCAGATATTAATTATACATCTAGTAACTTACCAGTATTATATCTTGTATATAATGATAGAGATAAAAAAGATAAATTAAATATAAATTCATATACATCACCATCTTCTGTAGCAGAAGTTACAACTTATATAAATGATTTTACAAAAAATTCTTCTAATAGTAGCGGTAACTATGGTATGATAAGTGATGCTAAATACATTACAGATTTATCCCAAAAAGAGGCATATAATAAATTTAATAATAATAACTCTTATATAATTTTAGTTTATGATAGCAGTGATAGTAACAAAGAAGATACTATAAAAGAAATTATACGTGCTACAGATTATGAAAAAGAAGATATCTATTCTGTAGATTATAACTATGATAATTCTAATATAGATAGTAAATATACAAAATGGCTAGATAAAGTAAGAAAATATGATAAACCTGTTTTATTATATATAGATGATAGCAAAATAGATAGATATCAAGAAATTAAAAATAAAAATAATGCTTATAGCGATACTAGAGACTTTATAGATAGATACAATAATAATAGAAATAATAATTCTAGAAATAATTATCTTAGAGATATTAATTATTCTAAAGCAGAAGATATGTTTAATAATAGTAATTCTAGTTATGTAATTTTAGTATATGATAGTTATTATAGTAAATCTGATTATGATAGTAATATTGTAAGTAATATAAATGATGCTTGTTATGATTTAGGAAAAACAATATATTCTGTAGACTATAATGATAAATCTTCTAGTTATAATAATGACTGGACAAATGCAATAAAAAGATATGATAAGCCTGTTTTACTATATATTCAAAATGGTAGAATAAAAGAATATTCAGAAATAAAGAATGAAAATAATGCTTATAGAGAAACTAAAAACTTTGTAGATAAATACTATGATAAACGTTCCTATAATAGAAATGATTATTTAAATGATATAAGTTATTCTGATTCAATAAATATGTTTAATAAAACATCTTATTCTGACTATATAATTTTAGTATATAATAGTTCTTATAGTAATTCTGATTATGATAGCGATATTGTATCTGATGTAAATGATGCTTGTTATGATTTAGAAAAAACAATATATTCTGTAGACTATAATGATAAATCTTATAATTATAATGATAACTGGACAAGTGCAATAGAAAAATACTATAAACCTGTTTTAATACATGTAAAAAATAATAGAATTATTAAATATAAAGAATTAAGTTATACAAATTCATACAATGATGCTGAAAAATTTATAAATAATAATAGATAAATTAAAAAGAGCCTATTTAAGGCTCTTTTTAATTAAAATTCAAATTCTACATCTTTTAATCTTGAATATATTTCTTCAATAACTCTTTTTTCATCATCTTCATCTTTTGCTACAAATGTCACTGAAAATCTTATAAAATTACCTTCATCATCCCAAGGTACTGTTGAAATTAACTTTTCCTTTATTAGATATTGACTAAAATCTTCTGCTGTATTAAATATTTCACCATTTTTTATTCTTTTAGGGATTTTTACATATAAATAAAATGTAGCTTTTGGCTTTTTAACATTAAACCCAAGTTTTTTTAATGTTTCTACTAAAATATCATGTCTTCTTGAGTATTTATTAGAAGTTTTTTCTGTAATTTCATAATGATTTAAAGCACATGCTCCAGCATATTGTATAGCTTTAAATTGTCCTGAATCATTATTATCTTTTACAGATGCAAATGCTTTTACAATTAAACTATTACCTGCTACAAAACCTAATCTCCATCCTGTCATATTAAATGATTTACTTAAAGAATGTATTTCTATACCGACATCTTTTGCTCCTTCAATACTTAAAAAACTTAATGGTTTTTCTTGATCAAATGTTAATCCAGCATATGCTGCATCTTGTACTACTACAATATTATTTTCTCTAGCAAATTTTATAACTTTTTTATAAAATTCTTCATTGGCAACAGCACCTGTTGGATTATTTGGATAATTTATATAGAGTAATTTAGCTTGTTTTAATATATTTTTTGGAATATTATCTAGATCTGGTAAAAAATTATTTTCTTCTTTTAGTGGTAAATTAAATACTTCTCCACCTAACCACTTTGTCATTGTAGATATTATTGGATAACCTGGTATTGTAGTTAAAGTTATATCTCCAGGATTTATAAATGCCTGCGCTATCATTGCTAAAGCTGGTTTAGCCCCTATACTATGATTTATTTCATTATAAGGGTCTATATTATTTACATTAAATACATTCTTAAGGTATGTTGCTGCTGCTTTTTGAAATACATCTATTCCATTATCAGCATATCCCCTATTTTCCCAATTTTTTGCTTGCTTATTTAGTTCTTCTATTATAAAATCTTCTGCCATAGAATCAGGTTCGCCTACACCCATATCTATTATTTCAAGATCTGGATATTTTTCTTTTGCTAATTTTTTTGCACGTTTTATTTTTTCAAATTTATATAAAGTTGTATCTTTCCCAAAATTATTACCACCAATTCTGTCTGCAAATAATTCTTGAATATAACTCATATTTCCACCCCTAGTTTATTTTAACCAAATTCCTTCAAATGAAAATTCACAAGGCCCTGTCATATATACACAATTATCTTTTTTTTCCCAATTTATATCAAGAGATCCACCTAATAAGTTAACTTTACATTTTCGATATGTTTTATTATCTAAAGAAGAAGCTACTAAAGCAGCACAAGCACCTGTGCCACAAGCAAGTGTTTCTCCTGCACCTCTTTCCCAAACACGCATATCTATTTCGCTTTTATTTTTTATTCGTAAAAATTCTACATTAGTTCTATTTGGGAAAATAGCATTATTTTCTATTAATTTACCGTATTTTTGTATGTCTAATTCTTCTAAATTTTCTAAATAAATTATCGCATGAGGATTACCCATAGATACGCATCTAATGTTAAAATTTTTATCTAATATTTTTAAATCAAATACATTATTAGAAAAATTTAGGGGAATATCATATGTATTTAAAATAGGTTCACCCATATTAACAGTAACTTTTTCTACTATGTCATCTTTTATATGCAATTTTAAATTTTTTATACCACTTAATGTTTCCAATGTTATATCTAATTTAGATGTTAATTTTTTTTCATATACATACTTACCTAAACATCTTGTTGCATTTCCACACATTTCAGCTTCAGAACCATCTGAATTAAACATTCTCATTTTAAAATCAGCTTTATTAGAAGGCATTATTAAAACTATTCCGTCAGAACCTATTCCAAAATTTCTATTACTCATATTAATAGATAATTTTCTTGGATCTTCTACTTTTTCTTCAAAGCAATTTATATAAATATAGTCATTACCTAATCCTTGCATCTTAGAAAATTTCATAAAATCACCTCAAATAATAATGATAATTATATCATAAGAAAATTTTACATACAACTTATGATTAATTATAAAATAAATAAGAAGCTAGTATATACTAGCTTCTTATTTATTTTATTTCTAAAGCATCTTCTATTTCTTTAAACATTCGATCTGTAGAAGTTAATCCACCTAAAACTTTATACCAAATTTCAGAATCTAGATAAAATATTTTACCATTTTTAACTGCATCCATTTTATTAATAATATCATTATTTAATAAATCTTTTGCAGATGGAGCTCCTTCTGTGTTAATAGCTGCACTTCTATCAAATACAAATATATAATCAGGTTTTTGACTACCTATATACTCAAAAGATGATTGTTGTCCATGTGCATTAGATTGTATTTTATCATCAGTAGGTGTAAATCCAAGTGTATTATAAATTACTCCACCATAACCTGAATCTGTTCCACTTACTGATACATTATTTTCATTTGTTTGTACTATTAAAGCCTTAATATCTTTAGATTTTTCTTTAATTTTTTCAGCTCTAGATTTTAAATTTTCTAAACTACCTTCAAATTTATCTTTTTGATCTGTAAATATAGTAGATAAAATATCTAAATCTTTTTGAAATGTATCTAAATAAGTTAATCTAGGCATTTCTATATATACTGTAGGTGCTATTTTTGAAAATTCATCATAACTTGATGCTAATCTTCCTGTAATTAAAATTAAATCAGGAGTTAACTCACTAATTTTTTCGAAATCAGCATCTTTTAATCCGCCTGCATTTTCATATTTACTGTCTTCAAACTTATTTAGATAAGATGGTAATGGACCACTCTTAGGTACTGCAATTATTGATGGAACACCAGCATTATCTAATGTATCTAATAATCCAAGATCCATAACAACTACTTTTTTAGGATTTGTTTTAACTTCTGTTTCACCGTAATTATGTTTTATAACTACTGTTTTTTGAGTTTCCTCTGACTGTTCTATAACATTATTAGAATTTGCAGGTGTAGTTTCTTTATTATTATTACTACATCCTACTAAAAATACAGTACATGCTAATACTGCTTGTAATACTAATTTTTTCATTAAATTGTTCCTCCTTAAAATCTATATATTTTTATGTATAATAAATACAAATTTTATTACCATCAATATCTTCAATTTCAAAATCCATATCAAATATATTTTTTAACTTCTCTTTAGTTATAATTTTTTCAGCGTCACCCGCATATAATACTCCTGTATTTTTTAATGCAACAATATAATCCGAATAACATGAAGCAAAATTTATATCGTGTACAACTAATATTACTGTTTTGGACTTCTCTTTTACAATTTTTCTAAGCAATTTCATTATTGAAACAGAGTGTTTCATATCTAAATTATTTAAAGGTTCATCTAAAAATATATAATCTGAATCTTGAGCTAGTATCATAGCTATTAAAGCCCTTTGCTTTTCTCCACCACTAAGTTCATCTATATATTTATTTTTTAAATAATCTAAATTCATATAGCTAATTGATTCATCTATAATTTTATTATCTTTTTCATTTAATCTAGATTTAGAATGAGGGTATCGACCAAATGAAATTAACTCTCTTACTGTTAGCTTAATATTTAAATAATTTGATTGTCTTAAAATAGAAATTTTTTTTGAAAGCTCTGTAATATGATAATTGTCTATATTTTTATCATCTATAATTATTTCTCCTTCAGATGTTGTTAATCTACTAATTATAGATAGTAATGTAGATTTACCTGCACCATTTGCTCCTATTAGAGATATAATTTTCCCTTTAGGTAAAGATAAATTTATATTTTTTAAAACATCCTTATCATCATATTTTTTATTAATATTTAGTAGTTCTATCATAAACGCCCCTCCTTTATTAATAAATAAATAAAGTAAATACCTCCAATAAAATTAATAATAACATTTATAGTTGTTCTAAATGTTAATATCCTTTCTACTATAAATTGTCCAAAAGCTATAGAAATTATAGATAGTAAAATAGCTCCTGTTATCATAATGCTATGTTTATATGTTTTTAAAATTTGTCTACTTATATTAGCTGTTAAAATTCCTAAAAATGTTATTGGTCCAACTAATGCTGTAGATACAGCTGTCATTATACAAATTAAAATCATAAATTTTCTAATAACACTATCATATGCTATACCTAAATTTAGAGAAATGTCTCTTCCTAAGGCCATTATATCTAGCTTATCACAATTTTTGTATCCATATACTAAAGATAAAAATAATATTAACATTGTTATTTTTAATATTGAAACATTTACATTATTAAAGCTTGCAAACATCTTATCCTGTACGATTAAAAAATCATTAGGATCTATTACAACTTGCATAAATGTACTAAAACTACCAAATAAACTTCCAAATACAACTCCAGCTAACATAGTTACAAAAAGTTTATCTTTTTTTCCATTAAAAACTATATAAAAGACAATAACACTAAACCCTAACATAAATACTAGTGACACTAAGAAATTTATTGATCCAGAAACCATAACAAGACTTCCTGTACCTAAAAAAAATACTATTAATGTTTGAACAAACATGTAAATGCTATCTAATCCAATAATACTAGGAGTTAATATTCTATTATGAGTTACTGTTTGAAATACTATTGTAGAATATCCTATAGCACTACCTGTAATAATAAATGCAATAATTTTATTTATTCTTCTTGGAATATTATAGCCATAATTATTTCGTGTTATTCCCCAAAATAAAAATAATAAGCAGGATATTATTGTTAATATAAAGAGAATTATTAAAATTTTATGCTGTTTTTTTAACATGTTTATTCCCCCTAAGTAAAATATAAAGGAATATTATGCTACCAATTATTCCAGCTGTAACGCTAATAGGTATCTCAAAAGGATATATTATAATTCTAGAAAAAATATCGCATACTAGTACAAATAATCCTCCTACTAAAGCTATTTCCCATATATTGTTTTTTAAATTATCGCCTCTTATAATTCTTATAATATTAGGTACTATCATGCCAATAAAAGGTATACTTCCTATAGTAACAACTACTACAGATGTTATTATTGATGCTATAATAATTCCTATTGTTACAGTTAACTTATAATTAACCCCTAAATTTTTAGAAAAATCTTCTCCTATAGAAACAATAGTAAATTTAGTAGCAAATAATACTACTATTATTAACATTAATACTCCTATATATAAAAGCTCATATCTACCTTGCAAAACCATTGCAAAATTGCCTTGTAACCAAGAAGATATATTTTGTATAAGATCATATTTATATGCTATATATGTTGTAACAGAACTAACAACATTTCCTAACATAATACCTATTAATGGTGTGAAAATAGGATCTTTTAATTTTATTAGACTTAAAAGTTGTACAAAAAGCATAGAGCCAAAAAAAGCAAATAATGTTGATATTATCATTTTAGTTTTTAAAGTTGCTCCAGGAAAAAATAAAATTGCTATTAATACGCCAAATTTTGCCCAGTCCATAGTAGATGCTGTAGATGGAGAAACAAAATTATTTGACATAATACTTTGCATTATAACCCCAGCAATAGATAATCCCATTCCTGTACATAAAATGGCCATTAACCTTGGTACTCTACTTATAAAAAAAATATGTAACTTATCACTATCTGCTTGAAAAATATCTAAAGGAGTTATATCACTAACACCAATAAATAATGAAATACCTCCTAAAATAATAAGGCTAATAGATAATATTATAATGCGTTTAAACATATATCACCCTTTGTATAAATATAATAATAAATAAATTTTAGCTGTTAACTTAGTTTTCTTAAGCTAACATTTTTCCAGTTACCTTTAGCTAACTACTTAACAAGTATACCATAATCTACTTAAAAATTTTTTCATGTAATTGACTTTTTTAGAAAATTATTGTTAAATAATTATAGAAATGAAAAATTATTTTAATAAATAAATTAATTTTTTTATATATTTTATTTATTTATTTAATTACTTATTAATAATATATTTTAATATTAAATTATTGATACAAAACTTTCAGTAGATTTATAATAATTATATATTTTAATATATTATAATTATTTTATAGTGAGGTTAAATGAATGTATAGTTTGGAAAATATTTTTAAAAATTTTTACTATAATTATAATATACAAATAACTTTATATGATAACTATTCAAATTTAAAATTTTTTTATCCTAGTAAAGATAATGGTTTAAAATATAATAATAAATATTTATTAGAATTATTAAAAAAAAATTACTTAGATAATTTAAATAATTATATAATTTATAATTCTACAGATAATAATTACATATATGCTTCATTTTATATTGATAATAAACATCCAAATATAGGTGCTATTATATTAGGGCCTTTTACAAAAGATATTAATATCGATAATATTGAAAAAATGATTAATATAATTAAAGAAGAAATTTTTATAACTTTAGATTTAGACTTATCTTATCTTAAAACATCTAATAAATACATAAAATCTACTATAGAATACATAAATAATAATTATGAACAAAATATAACATTAAAATCAATTGCAGAAAATTTATATATTAATAAATGTTATTTGTGTAGATTAATACAAAAAGAATTTTCAATTACAACATCTGAAATTATTTCTATTATTCGCATAAATAAATCTAAATTATTTTTAAAATTAACAAATTATAGTGTTTCTGAAATATCAGAATTAATAGGATATAAAACTCAAAGTCACTTTACACGACAATTTAAAAAAATAGTTGGTATTACTCCATCTCAATTTAAGACTACAAATAATCAATAAAAAAAAGATAATTTTAAATTAAATTATCTTTTTTTATTTTATTAATTATCTCATCAACAACAAATTCTATTGTTTTATTTTCATTATAAATTACAAAATCTTTTGCATTTTCATACAGTAATTCTCTTTCATTCATTTTATTTTTTATAAATTCTAAATTCATATTATTATTTAATAAAGGTCTATCTACTGTATTTTTTAATCTATTTAAAATAGTTTCTGGTTTTGATTTAAGTAATATTACAGTTCCTATTTTTTTTAAATACTCTACATTTTCTTTTCTTAAAATTATTCCTCCACCGCATGATATTATAGTGTTCTTAATATCATGTAAACTTCTTAAAGTTTCTGTTTCAAAATTTCTAAAAGAATCTTCACCTAATTTTTCAAATATTTGAGATATAGACATCTTTTTATTTTCTTCTATTAAAATATCTATATCTATTAATTTAGTATTTAATTTTTTACTTAATAAATTAGAAATAGATGTTTTCCCAGTTCCCATAAAACCAATAAAAATTAAATTATTCATTGAAATTCCTCGAATATTTTTATATATTTACTCTAATACATTTATAATTTTGCCATCTGCCCATATTCTTTCCAAATCATAAAAATTCCTAGATTCTTCATCAAATATATGTACAACTACATTATAAAAGTCTAAGAGTATCCAATTAGAATTTTGATATCCTTCAGAATGATTTAACTTTAAATTATTTTTATAAGCAACTTCTTCTACAGCATCTGCAATAGCCTTAATTTGATTAGGGTTATTACCGGAAGCTAATATAAAATAGTCTGCTATATCAGAAATTCCTTTTAAATCTAATATTTTTATATCTTTTGCAAACTTATCATCCATAGCAATAAATATCTTCTTTAATAATTCTAATTGATTTTTTTGTATTATATTCATAAAAATTCTCCTTAAAAACTACATGTTACTTTCCAAACTATTTAGGGCCTCTAAACCCATAGGATGAAAAATTATATTTTTTTCTATACATAAATCCATAGATTTTTTTAGACCTAATAAAACACCAGCATTTAAATTATAAATTGCTATATCTCTTAATTCTTTTAAAAATGGATTATCACCACGATTTATTTCTATAATATCAGCTAAAAAGACTATTTTTTCTAATGTTGTCATATGCTTTCTACCTGTTGTATGATATCTAATAGCATTTAAAATATTTTCATCATAGATATCAAAATTTTTTTTAGCTATTTCTGCTGCAATTAAACCATGACTAAGATCTGGATTAGAACGCATAATAGGGTCTAAATCTATTTTATATTCTTCACATAGTGATAATTTTTCTTCATATTTCTTTTCTTTTGCGCAGTCATGTAATAAACCAGCTATATATGCTTTCTCCTTACTATCTCCAAATCTTTCAGCTAACATAGATGCTGTTTCAGCAACTCCTATACTATGAGTATATCTATATGAAGATAATTCTGACTTTATAAATTTATCTATTTCATCTATATCTATGTTTATAAATTTATTATTTTTATACAGTCTATTTTTTATAATATAACTTTCTACTTCTGGTGTTGTTAAATACTTTATTGACTTATTATTGGCTATTTTATTTCTAATATCTGTAGATGATATTTCTAATTTATTAGCTTCTAAAAAAGTAAATTTAATTTCTGTTTTACTAAACTTATTAATCATTTCTTTTATTTCATCTTCGTTAATATTAGGTCTAGGTACAACTATAAATTCACATAATTTTATTAGTTGTTCATAGTTTTTCCAATAAAAAATATCTTTTATTATATCTAGTCCTATTATAAAAAAAATTTTTGTGTCTTGTCCATATTCATTTTTTAACTCTAAAATGCTATCTATAGTATAAGTTGTACCTTTCCTATCTATCTCCATCCTAGAAACATCAAAAAAATAATTATTTAAAGTAGCTAATACTGTCATATTATATCTATCTTCTTTATTAGAAACACCTTCTTTATGTGGAGGTATTCCTGATGGTATAAATATTATTTTTTGTGGACTAAACTCCTCAAATACAGTTTGTGCTACTGCTAAATGTCCTAAATGTATAGGATCAAATGTTCCTCCCATAACTGCTATACTTTTATTATATTGTCTATCCTTCATAAAAAACTCCTAATTTGTACAATAATTTTTTATAATTTGAAAAATAAAAAGACATATATAATCCCATACATGCCTTTTTATAAGTTCAGTCTTTAAAAATTCAGATTTTTTGACCTTTAGGGTCTAAAGAATTATTAGGAACTTCATCTATAACATCTTCAGCGATTGTTTCATCAAAATGATTTCCATTAATTTCGGCATTTGGTTCATGAACCTCTGTAACCATTGAATCTTCTAATGCTTTTTTAGATAAACTTATTTTTTTATTATCTTTATCTATATCAGTAATTCTCACTTTTATCACGTCTCCTATTTTCAAAACATCTTCTACTTTTTTAACGTGTGAACGAGATATTTGTGAGATGTGTAATAAACCATCTAAACCCGGTTCTAATTCTGCAAATGCTCCAAATGTTGCAAATCTAACAATTTTAACATCTATATCACTTCCAATAGGATATCTATCTTCTATATTGTCCCATAAGTTACCATTTGCTTGTTTTAAAGAAAGCTTTACTTTAAGATTGTCTTTATCTACGTCTAGTACAACGACATCTACATTATCACCAATATTTACTACATCAGTAACTTTTTTAACTTTACCCCAGGAAAGTTCTGAAATGTGGATAAGACCTTCTATTCCACCTAAATCTACAAAAGCACCAAAATCAGTAATATTACTTACATTTCCATTTAATTTGTCTCCTATAGATATATTTTCTATTGCCTTAGATTTATCCTCTAATTCTTTTTCTTTTAAAATAACTTTACGACTTCCAACAATCTTTTTCTTGTATTTATCAAATTCAATAATTTTAAAATCAAATTCTTTTCCAATAAACTTTTCAGTATCACTTTCAAATTTATTTGAAATATGGGAAGATGGTATAAATACTCGAACACCGTTAATATTTGAAATAAATCCACCTTTTATAGCTTCTGTAATTTTACCCCTTACAGTAGTTTTATTATTAAATGCTTCTTCTAAGCTATCTAATCCTTTTTTATATTCTATTTTTTTTGTAGATAAAAGAACATTTCCCTCACCATCATTTACTCTTAGAACATAAGCTTCTATTTCGTTTCCCACTTTATACTCTTTGTTTATATCAAAGTTAGGGTCATTAGAAATTTGATTATGATTTATAATTCCATCAGATTTATATCCAAAACTAACTAAAATTTCTCCGTTTAAAATTTGTGCGATTGTTCCTTTAACAATACTTCCTGTATGTAAAGTTATTAAAGATTCATCTAACATTTGTTCGAATGTTTGATTGTCTTTTGTATCAATATTGCTCATTTTATAGATAGCCTCCTTTATTATATCTGGCGGTGTAGACGCACCAGCAGTTATTCCAATTTTATCATTAGTATTAAAATTATTCAACTGCAATTCATTAATAGATTCTAATAAAAAGGTCTTTTCACAATTTTTTTTAGAAATTTCATATAACTTAGAGGTATTTGAGCTTTTTTTATCACCTAAAACAATCATAACGTCTACTAATTTAGAAATTTTTTCTGTTTCTTGTTGTCGAGTAGAAGTTGCATTACAAATTGTATTATAAATTTCTAAATTAGATACTTTTTTATTTATTTCCTCAATAATTTTATCAAAAATTGCTTTTCTAAATGTTGTTTGAACAACAATTATATATTTTTCATTTTTATTAAAATCAATTTCTGTTACTTCTTCGGGTGTTTTTATTATAATAGCAGTGTTATTACAATATCCATTTATGCCTATTATTTCTGGATGATTTTTATCACCTATAATTATAATTTTATAGTTTAATTCGAACTTATCTTTTACATATTTATGAATCTTCTTTACATAAGGACAAGTACAGTCTATGTAATTTATATTATTTTTATTCATATAGTTATATATTTCTGGTCCAATACCATGAGATCGTATTAATACTGTCTCATCTTTTATATTATTTAAATTTTCTACAGATTTTATACCTTTATTTTCTAAATCATTTATCACGTATTTATTATGTATTATTGGTCCAAATGTAACTACTTTATTTTTATTTACATTACTATATGCTGTTTTTACTGCATTTTTAACCCCAAAACAAAATCCAGCAGACTTAGCAACTAATACTTCCATAATTTTTTATCAGCTCCTAATTTATAAATAATATCTATAACTTCTAATTTACTTATATTGCTAGTATCTATTACAATAGCATCTTCTGCTTTTTTAAGAGGCGATATTTTTCTATTAATATCTCTTTCATCTCTTTCTATTATTTCTTGTTTTATTTTATCATAAGAAATATCTTGCCCGAGTTCTATTAATTCTTGTTTTCTTCTATTTGCTCTTTCTTCTACAGAAGCTGTTAAATATATTTTTAATTGAGCATTTGGTAATACTACTGTTCCTATATCTCTACCATCCATAATAATATTATTGTCTTCAGCTATTTTTTGTTGTATTTTTATTAATTTATCTCTTACACTTTTAAAGATTGATACTTTTGATGCACCTTGGGATATATAATTTTCTCTAAGTCTATTAGTAACATCCACTCCATTTAAAAATATAATTTGATTATTAAAATTATATTTTACATCTAATTCTATGTTATCTATATGATTTATTATTACATTTTCATCTAAAATATCTAAGCTATTTCCTAAAAAATATAATGCTATTGCTCTATACATGGCTCCTGTATCAATATAATATAATCCTGTTCTACTTGCAAATTCCTTAGCAACTGTACTTTTACCACAGCCACTTGGTCCATCTATGGCAATAGAAATTTTCATAAATTTACACCTCATTATCTTTTAATAAATCTTTTCTTAGATTTTTTGCATTATTTAAATATACATGATTTGCATCCTTTTGTTTTTTGTTTGAATTTACAAAAAACATTATTCGTATACATTTTTCTAAACTATTTTCAATATAAAGTTCATCTAAACACATTAAACTTGCATTTACTATTCCTAATTTTCTAGCAGAAACAGCAGGATATACTTTTGTTAAATCTCTAGTCATTGTAAAAAATATAGATATTATATCATCTATATTAATGTTATTTTTTTCTATAATTTCATTTAATAAAATTTCTGTATTATGTAAAATTTCTGATTCTAAATTATTTTCAACAGTAGTAGCACCTCTAATACTAATTATATTCATAAAATATATTCCTCTCTATTAATTACTATTACTTTATAAAAAATTCATAAAATTTTTACAATTAAATCTTTATATTATAAAAATATTTTTTCATTTTAATTTAAAATAATTTCTTTTCATATTAATACTCTTAAATTTTATTGTCAATAAACTAAATATTTTAATAAGAGTAATTTTTAACTAGCTAAAAAAATAAAAGCTACTTAGATAAGTAACTTTTATTTTTATTATTAATAATAATATACTAGCAATTATTCCCTGCTACAAATCCTGTAGAAAATGCTATTTGTAAATTAAAACCTCCAGTGAAAGCATCTACATCTAGTACTTCACCTGCAAAAAATATTCCAGAAACTTTTTTAGATTCCATAGTACTAGGATTTATTTCATCTATATTTATTCCACCACATGTAATTACAGCTTCATTAAATCCTGTTGTATCTGTAATATCTAGTGTTAAATTTTTTAATGAATGTATTAATTGTTTTCTCTCTTGTTTATTTATATCATGAATTTTCTTTTCATCAGAAATTTTTGATTCTTTTATTATAATAGGAATTAATTTCTGTGGTAATAATTCATATAATGAGTTTTTTAAATCTTTATTTTTGTTTTTCTCAAAATCACGTAAAATTCTATTATCTAACTCTTTTTCAGATAATGCAGGTTTTAAATCTATTTTTATTTTACATTCTTCACTTTGTAATTTTGGTGATATAAATCTACTAGCAGATAAAACTAGAGGACCTGTTATTCCAACATGGGTAAATAACATTTCTCCTAAATTTTCATAAACAACTTTATTACTACATATTGCCTGTACTTTTACATTTTTTAATGATAATCCTGATAAATCTGAAACCCAACTTTGTTTTGTTTTTAATGGAACTAAAGATGGATATAATTTAGTAATATTATGGCCAAGATATTTAGCAAATTTATAGCCATCACCTGTACTACCTGTAACTGGATATGATAATCCTCCAGTAGCAATAACAATAACATTACAATCTAAACATTCATTATTTTCTAAAATAACTTGTTTTTCTTTATCATTTATATTTTTTATTTCTTTTACATAAGAATTTAAACATATATTTACTTTATTTTTTTTTAATTCATTTTGTAATACTTTAATTACATCAGAACTTTTATCAGAGACAGGAAATACTCTATTTCCTCTTTCAATTTTTAATTTAACTCCTAATTTCTCAAAATAATCTATAAGCATAGAAGAATCTAGTGTGTAATATGAACTATATAAAAAATAAGGATTTGTAGTTGTATTTAAAATAAGAGTATCAACATCTGAAGCATTTGTAATATTACATCTACCTTTTCCAGTTATATATAATTTTTTACCTAATTTATTATTTCTCTCTAATATAGTAACATTATTATTTCTTTTAGCAGCTTCAATAGCACAAATCATTCCTGCAGGCCCGCCACCTATAACAATTACATTTTTCACAAAAATCTTTCCTTTTAAATAAATATAAAATTTGTAATTAATAAAACAAAAAATATTTTATAAATCTAGTTTAATTATAAATAAAAACTTTTATTTTAGTAAAGTAATAATTTAATAAAACAATTTAAGTCCAATCTCTAAATTAAAAAAGATAATCCTAAAATCTATTTAGAACTATCTTTTTTAATTTTAAATATCAATTTCTAAATTTTTTATAGCATTATAAGCTGCATTTTGTTCTGCCTCTTTTTTACTTTTTCCCATTCCTTTTCCTAAAATAGAATTTGAATGATTTACTTCTGCTACAAAAACTTTATTGTGATCTGGCCCATATTCATCAACTATGTAATATCGAATTACTTCTTTACTACTTTTTTGTAATAATTCTTGCAAATATGTTTTACAATCACTTAATTTAAAAGTATCATGTCCTTGTTCTATAGATTCATATAAAATATCTATTATAAATTTTTTCGCAACACTATGTCCACCATCTAAAAATATAGCTCCTATTACGGCTTCAAATGCATCAGCTAAAATAGATTCCCTCGTTCTACCTCCAGTATTTTCTTCGCCTTTGCCTAATAAGACAAATTTCCCCATATCAAGTTTCATTGCA
Organism: uncultured Clostridia bacterium; assembly: GCA_946481295.1. Taxonomy (GTDB): domain Bacteria; phylum Bacillota; class Clostridia; order Lachnospirales; family UBA5962; genus CAMLLW01. Next base: position 26,144 of record CAMLLW010000016.1, read on the forward strand.
TTTTTTGCAAGAGATGACTCACACACTATACTAGCTCTAAATTTTGTTAGTTCACCTTCTGGCATATCTGGAAAATTTTGATAAAGATATTCACTAATTATAAGTTCTAAAACTGCGTCCCCTAAAAACTCTAAGCGTTCATTATTTTCGAGCGAACTCATTTTATGTTCATGTGCAAATGAACTATGAGTAAATGCCTGTTTTAGCAACTTAGGATTCTTAAAATTATAATTTATCAATTTCTCGAATTTTTCCATCTCAATACCTCCTTCAAAACAATATATCGACAATTAATATACATAATTTAATTATATAAACATATAAAAACCACTAGTATAAATAAACTAATGGTTTTTACATTAATCTTCTAAACTTTTAAGATACTCCACAGCGTCTCCAACTGTTTTTATATTTTCTGCATCTTCATTAGAAAATTCTACGTCGTAAACTTCTTCTAACTCTGATATTAATTGGAATATATCTAAACTATCTGCCCCTAAATCTTCAATAAATGATGTATTCATATTTATGTTTTCTTTAGCAATGCCCATTTGTTCAGAAAGAATTTCACATATTTTTTCAAATTCCATAAGATTTTCTCCTAATTAATTATAATTTTTGTTTTATTTTTTCTATCATATCATTATCTATAAAATTATAAGTTTGTCTTACTGCACTTTTAATATCTTTAGCTTTAGAACTACCATGTGCTTTAACAACTAAATTTTTAAGTCCTAAAAATGGTGCACCTCCAATTTCAGAAGAATCCATTTTTGTTTTTAAATTTAAAAATGCTTGTTTTGATAATAAAGCTCCTATTTTAGTTTTCGTACTAGACATAAGTTCTTCTTTAAGCATAGATAATAAAGTCATAGAAAGTCCCTCTATGTTTTTTAATAATATATTACCTATAAATCCATCACATACAACGACGTCTACAACGCCTCTTACTATTTCTCTACTTTCTACGTTTCCAACAAAATTTACATTTGATTCTTTTAATAAATTATATGCTTCTTTAGATAATGCATTGCCTTTAGTTTCTTCTACGCCTACATTAATAAGACCTACTTTTGGATTTTTTATTCCTAATATATTTTCTGCATATACAGATCCCATTTTTGCAAATTGTACTAAATAACTTGGTTTGCAGTCTACATTAGCACCACAATCTGTTAAAAACATGTAATTTTTTTGTGTAGGTACAATAGTTCCAAGTGTAGGTCTTTCTATACCTTCTAATCTTCCTACTTTTATTGTAGAACCTGTAAGTAATGCTCCCGTATTTCCAGCAGAAATAAAAGCATCTACAGTATTTTCTTTTAAAAGATTAAAACCTACAACCATAGAAGAATCTTTCTTAGTACGTATAGCTTTAGTTGGTACATCGTGAGTTTCTATAATTTCAGTTGCATTTACAATGTTAATTCTATTTTTATCATATTTATATTTTAAAAGCTCTTTATTTATAATTTCTTCCTGACCTATTAAAGTTAAGTTAGTTTTTTCATTTTCTAAAAGAGATTCTACAGCACCTTTTACTATTTCTATAGGAGCATTATCGCCACCCATGATATCTATTGCTATATTATATCTTTTTTCCAACCTAAATCACTCCTATACATTTTAAATCTCTTTTAAAATTTTGTAACTTGCCTAAATTATACAACATAATAAAATTAAACTCAACTAAAACATTTAATAATAGCTTATAAACTAATGTTTAAATTAGATGAGATGATAATAAAAATAATATATTAATATATACATGAAATTAACTAATATACATATTTTAAATATACATTTTATGTTATATTAATATTAAATTTAATGTATTTATATAAAAAAAAGCTATGATTTATCATAGCTTTTTATTTAGCATCTAATACAGTTTGTTTTTTATAAGAACCACAAGATCTACAAACTCTGTGAGGAATCATTAATTCACCACATTTAGGACAAGTTACTAAAGTTGGAGTATCTATTTTCCAAGAATTTGCACGTCTCATACGACCTCTAGACTTTGAAACTCTACCTTTTGGACATATAGACATATGTCACACCTCCTTATCATCTTTAAATAAATCTTTTAAAACTGCAAACCTATCGTCAATAATAACCTCTTCACAGTCGCAATTTTCCAAATTTAAATTACAACCACAAATTTTACATAATCCTTTACAATCTTCATTACATAAAATTTTTACAGGTATTTCAGAACAAATATTACTAATAATACATGGATCTAAATCTATTTCCTTGTATTTAAAAAACCAAATTTCGTCATCATCTGTTTCAATACTAGAAAAAACTTCCTTTATAGGAAATTCTAGAACCTTTTCTACTTTAGCTAAACATTTATCACATCTAAAATATATATTTGTAGTTACATATGCATCTAAAGTAATAAGATTATTATGTTTTTTTAAAACACCTTCAACTTTTACTTTAGCATTATTGTCAAATAAATTATAGCCATCTGGTAGTTTTAATAGCTCCTCATAACTAATATTTAAATCTTCACTTTCAGACAATGATGTTATATTAACAATCATTTTAATCCTCCATTTGATATAACGACAATGTTAACATACTAGGAAACATTATATAGATTTAAATATTATTTGTCAAGCAAGCATTTAGTGTCACGAGCTATTACAAGTTCTTCATTTGTTGGTATACAATAAACAGATGTTTTGGAATTTTCTGTGGAAATTATAGTTTCTTTACCTCTGCAATTATTTTTTTGATCATCTATTTGTACTCCTAAATAATTTAGATAATTACAAATATTTTGTCTTGTTTCTGGACTATTTTCTCCTAATCCAGCAGTAAATATAATAGCATCAACACCATTCATTGCAGCTGCATATGATCCAATATATTTAGCAACTCTATAGTAGAATAATTCTAAAGCACTTTCAGCTTTTTTATCACCTTTAGATACAGCATCTTCTATGTCTCTAAAATCACTAGAAACACAAGATACACCTAAAACACCTGATTTACTATTTAATACTTTTTCTACTTCTTTAACAGACATATTTTCTTTTTCGCATAAATAAGGTATAATAGCTGGATCTAAATCTCCACTTCTAGTTCCCATAACTAAACCTTCTAAAGGTGTAAATCCCATAGAAGTATCTACAGATTTACCATTTTTAATTGCACAAACACTTGCACCATTTCCCAAATGACAAGTAATAACTTTTAATTCTTCTAATGGTTTATTAATAATTTCTGATAATCTTTGTGATATATATCTATGACTTGTTCCATGAAAACCATATCTACGAATTTTATATTTTTCATAATATTCATAAGGAATTGCGTATAAATATGCTTTTTCTGGCATAGTTTGATGAAATGCTGTATCAAAAACAGCTACTTGTGGTTTTCCTTTTAATAATTCTTCGCATACATTTATTCCTAAAATATTAGCTGGATTGTGAAGAGGAGCTAATTCAACACATTCTTCTAAAGATTTTTTAACTTCTTCTGTAACAATTACAGATTCACTAAAGAATTCTCCACCATGTACTACTCTATGACCTACAGCATTAACTTCATCTATAGATTTAATAACTCCATAATCAGGATTTAATAATGCATCAATAACCATTTTAATAGCATCTTTGTGATCTTTCATGTTGCAGATATTTTCATATTTTCCTTTACCTTCATGTTTAATTCTAGAATTTTCTATACCTATTCTTTCACAAAGTCCTTTAGCTAAAACACTTTCATCTTCCATATTTATAAGTTGATACTTTAAAGATGAACTACCACAGTTTAAAACTAAAATTTTCATAATAATGTGTACTCCTTATCTATTCATTATTTTTGTTGTGCTTGTAATGCTGTAAATGCAATTACACCTACGATGTCGTTAGAATTACATCCTCTAGATAAATCATTAACCGGTTTAGATAATCCTTGTGTAATAGGTCCGTAGGCATCTGCTTTTGCAAAACGTTGAACAAGTTTATAACCGATATTTCCAGCATCTAAATTAGGGAAAACTAATATATTTGCTTTTCCAGCTACTTCACTATTTGGTGCTTTTAGATCTGCTACTTTTTGTACAATTGATGCATCTAATTGTAATTCACCATCTATTTTTAAATCTGGTTCACTTTCTTTTACAAGTTTTGTTGCTTCTATAACTTTATCTATATCTGGATGAGTTGCACTACCTTTTGTAGAGTATGATAACATACTGATTCTAGGGTCAGCTCCGACCATTGATTTAAAACTTTTAGCTGCACTTTTAGCAATTGCAGCAAGTTCTTTTGCATTAGGATTTTGCATTAATGCACAATCAGAAAATACTAATATACCATTTTCTCCATAATTTTGATCATGTACATCCATAATAAAGAATGTAGAAACAACTTCTGTATTAGGAGCTGTTTTTAAAATTTGTAAAGAAGGTCTTAAAACATTAGCAGTTGAATTTGCAGCACCTGCTACCATACCATCAGCTATATCATGTTTTACAAGCATAACTCCTAGGTATAAATAATCTTTTGTTAATAATTCTCTAGCTTTCTCAGCTGTCATTCCCTTAGCTTTTCTTAATTCTACAAGACTATCTATAAGTTCATCTAACTTTTCATAGTTATTTGGATCTATAAATGTAGCCTTAGATAAATCAAAATCTTTATTATTATTAATAATCTCGTTTTTATCTCCTATTAAAATAATATCAGCTAATTCTTCTTTTAAAGCTATATGAGCAGCTTCTAAAACTCTACTATCGTATGTCTCCGGTAAAACTATTGTCTTTTTTTGAGTTTTTACTTTTTGTTTAATAGATTCTAAAAAATTCACTGAATTGTACCTCCTACGGCTTTAATAAAGTTTTCATCGTAATTAATTATATATTAAATGTTCATTGTATGCAATACGATAATTAGACATAAAATGCTATAAATTTTTATATAATTAATTTTTCATTTACTGATAACTATACTAATTATAAGCTACTTTATATTATATTAAATAACAATTTATTTACTTTATTTTATATAAGAATAGAGTGCTTTCACACTCATTCAAAAATATTGATACTATTTATTTTATATAATATATCATTTAAATTCTTAATATAACTTTATATCTCTAAAGTTAATAAGTAAGTAATTATAATAATTAATATATATTAATTATTAATAATATTAAAAATATTATTCATCATAAAGTAATTTATCAAGTTCTAGTAATAATATAACTTTATCATTCATACGCCCAAGGTTTTTTATAAATTGATTAGAAAAGCTTAACTTAGTTGAAGGAGGAAGAGATATATCACTTTCTTTTATATATTTTACTTCTGTAACACTATCTACAATTAAACCAATATTATTATCTTGATGCTCTATAACAATTACACATGTTAATTCGTCATAAGATTTTTCTTCCATAAAAAATCTTGTTCTAATATCTATAACAGGGATAATATCACCACGTAAATTTATTATTCCTTTAATATAATTAGGAGTACTAGGTACTTGTGTTATAGTTACTATATTTATAATTTCTTTAACACAAGATATTTCTATACCATATTCTTCTTCACCAATAATAAAAGATAAATATTTATTTTTAGTAGTATCTTCTTTAAAAGTATCAATATTTCTACTTGCTGACTTTTCCATTTAAGAATAACCTCCTTGATTTATCTGTCAAAAAATGCAGCAACATCAATTATTAAACTTATATCTCCATTTCCTAAAAGAGTACACCCACTTATTCCAGGAACCTTTTTTATATATTTAGGAATATTTTTAACAACTACTTGTTGTTCTCCTATAAGTTCATCAGCAAAAACACATACACGCTGATCTCCATTTTCCAACATAAGTACAATACCTTCTTCTAAATCATTAGTTCCCACATCTAATTTAAAAAAATTATTTAATCTAACTAAGTTATAGCATTCTCCTCTAACTAATATCATTTCATTTCCATTAGGATCTAAAACAATATCCTTTTTTGTAGCTTTAAATGACCTTGTTATAGATATTATAGGAATTGTATATTTTGATTTTCCTATTTCAATTAACATACCTTCTATAATTGCTAAAGTTAAAGGTATTTTTAATATAAAAGTACTACCTTCATTGGCTACACTGTCTACAATAACTGTTCCACCAACAATTTCTATATTTGTAGAAACAACATCCATGCCTACACCTCTACCAGAATAAGAAGTAACCTTATCGTTTGTTGAAAATCCAGGTAAGAAAATAAATTGGTATATTTCTTTATCTGTATATTCTTCTTCAGGTTTAGTTAAAAGACCTTGTTTTTTTGCTTTAGCCATAATTTTTTCTTTATCAAATCCTGCTCCATCATCTTTTATAATTATTAATACATCTCCACCTGTATTTTTAGCTTCTAACACTACTTTGCCTTTTTCAAATTTACCAAGTTCTCTTCTCTTTTCTGGCATTTCTATTCCATGGTCAATAGAATTTCTTATAATATGCATTAAAGGATCTGATATATGTTCTATTATATTTTTATCAACTTCTGTATCTTCACCTATAATGTCTAATTGGACTTCTTTCCCTAGTTGTTTACACATATCTCTTACAATTCTATGCATCTTAAAAAATGTTGGTGATAGAGGGACCATTCTCATAGACATTACTGTATCTTGTACTTCATTTATTATTTTATGAAGTTGTCTTGCTTCTTTTGTAAAACTATCTAATTCTATCCCTTCTAAATCTGGATTTTGTGTAACCATAGCTTCTGAAATAACTAATTCACCTACAAGATTTAATAATTGATCTAATTTTTGTACATTTACACTAATTGCTTGCATAGCTGATTTTCTATTTTTAGAATTATTATTTTTTTCAGAAGATTTAGAATTTTCTTCGTGTAATTCACTTTTATCTTCAAATTCACTCTTATCTTCAATTTTCTTTTTATCATTATTTACTGTTTTATTATCTGTATCTAAAGTTATATTATTATCTATATCAAATATTTCTTCTAAATGTAGTTCTTTTAAATATATTACTAAGTTTAATTCTTTTTTTAATTCTTCATAAGATTTATCTGTTGTTATTTGTAATTGTAGCCCTTCTGCCCTTATAACATCTACAGAACTTTCTGATAATATATCTTCTGGCAAAGAAACTATACTATCTACTTTATTCTGTAAATTATATACTAATGTGTATGCTCGCACATTTTCCATTTCACAACCATCTTCAAAAAATATTGTTGCTTTATATATATGTTTAATTTTATTATCATTATTATTAATTATTTCTAAAGTTAAATTTTTTAAATATATAGTTTTTTGTAGTATCTCATTCATTGCACTATAACTATATTCACTTGTAAATTCTAGGGTAAATCCATCTTTTTTTATTAAATCTGCCGTCTCATCATTTATAATATCTTCTGGAATATAGGTAATATTAGTACATATATCTTCTAAATTATGAATTAATGTATATGCTCTTATATTTTCCATACCAACATTATCTTCAAAAAATACTGTTGCTTTATAAGTATGTTTATTTTTATTATCATTAATATCAATAATTTCTAGAGATAAACTTTTTAAATATATAGTTTTTTGTAGTATTTCATTCATTTCACTATAACTTAGTTCGCTTATAAATTCTAAGGTAAATCCATCTTTTTTTATTAAATCTGCTGTCTTATCATTCATAATATCTTCTGGAATATAAGTAATATTAGTACATATATCTTCTAAATTATGAATTAATGTATATGCTCTTATAT
>CAMLLW010000017.1 GCA_946481295.1 uncultured Clostridia bacterium
TTTACATATCGCCAAATAAATTTAAAAATTTAAATTTTATATAAAATATATTTAGTAAATATTAAATAATATATAGAATATAAAATTATTATATTATTATCCTGTAAATTTAATTTAAAAAAGTGTGATATAATTTTAATATCATTTATATTAAATTTTAAAATATCATCATACTCTTTTAACATAAAATCCTTATCTAAATTTAAAATATCATTTTCTATTAAAGCTAAAGCATAATTATATTCATGTCTAAAATTAAAATTGTCATTTATTGCATTAATTTTATACTTGTTTAAATCAAAATCAAAAATTTCTAAATACTTATAACAATTTAAAAAAGTATCTACTGTATCTTTATAATTTGTATTTTGATAAGAATAAAATACTATATTGCCATCTTTTTTAATTTCTACCCCAGATTCATAAATACCTAACTTTAATCTTATATTATTATAGATGTAATCATTGATAATTTTTTCTACTACTAATAATTTACCAGAATAAGTTAAACCACTTTTTTCAAAACTTGAACATACTGAAATATCATTTATCTTCTTTTGCTTATTAATAAAAATATTATTTTTTTCTCTTATAAATATGTAATTTTCATTTTTATAATTTTTTTTAGGGAATAAATTATAAATTTTTTTGGCTACATTTAAAATACATTCTTGATTTTGTATATTACTAATTAAATAAACTGTTAAATTATTTTGTGTAAAAATACTTTCTTTTAATTTAATTATATTGTTTTTCAAATTAGTTTTATGTTCATTATAATTAATTAAAAAATCTTCTAACCATTTTATAAAATTAAAACCAAAAATTTTGTCTTTTTTAAGTGCACTATTAAAAAAATATATTTCTGAAATATTTTTGACTATTTTTTTACTATAATAAAAACTATTAGTTGTAATTTTATTTTTAAAATTATTTAATATTTCATATATTTCTTTTGTACTATTAAAATTAAAAGCTAATAATATATTATTAAATACTTCAAAAATAAAATTTGTATCATTTTTTAAAACTTTAAATTTAATTTCAAAAAATAAATCTTTTTTATAGTAATTTACATCAAATTGTGCCGATTCTAAAATATAATTATATTTTTCATCCATTTTATTATTAATTTCTTTTACTAATATTATAAATACACCTAAATATGGTAAATACTTTTCTTCTAAATTATTAATATTAAAATAAAAATTCATATAATTAATATCTTTTATAGCTATATTTATATATTTAAAATTATGATTAAAGACATTGATTGTCTCTATTTTAGAATTGTAATTTTCTAGTAATTGACAACTATTAATATTAGAATCTTTTATCAAATCATTCATTGTCTTTTTATCGTCATGTTTTTGAAATTTTTGTAATGCTAAATTTTCTTTTTTTATTATTTTTTTATCTTTTTCATTTGGCATATAATTATTTGTTTCAATTTCTTTATCGTTTTTTATATACAAATAAACAACATTTTTATTATTTATAAATTTATCTTTTATAGTTTTTTCAAATATATCTAAATTTTTTTTAATAAAATTAAGGTATTTAAATTTTTCAAAACCTTTTAATAAATCATCTTCTAAAATAAAATTGTTAACTATTTCTAAATTGTAGATAAGTCCTTCAGGTTTATATCCATAATTTTTTTCTTTAATATTTAACTCATAAAGTTTTATTGATTTTAATAATAATTCTTTATCTAATCCTTCTTTTAAAATTAAATGCCAAAAATCTTTAAGTGTATTTACTAAATGATTTAACTCTATATTATTTTTATTATCTAAATAAAAGAATAAAACAGGCTCTGAAATATCTTTATCAAATTCATAAAAAATATTTGTATTGAAATTTGATTTTAAAAATTTAATTAAAGGAGAATTATTAAATTTAAATAGATAATTAATTAAAATTTCAACACATGAAATTTCTAGTTCATTATTTGCCTTACACATAATTAATCCAACACATAAACAACTATTACTAAAATAGTAAGTTTCATTAATTAACTTAGAAAAATATTTATTTTCAGATTTTGATAAATTAAAAGAATTTTTAGAAATACTTTTACTATATTTATGTATATAATTAATATATATATAATTAAGATAAAACTCTATATCTAAATCACCGTATAAATAAATTAAAGAGTTATCCATAGTATAATATTCATTATAATATTCTAATAAATCTTCAAATTTAAGAATTTTTATGTATTTAGGATCACCTGCAGAATCAAACTTAATATTTTTATTATAAAATAAATATTTATATAATTTACGTTTTATAATATAAGCCTTATCAGAATACATTCCTAACATCTCATTATATACTATGCCATTTGGTTTTAATTTCAAATTTTTTAATTCATATCTAAATCCTTCTTGCCAAAAGATTTCTTTTCTACTATTTAAGTTAGAATTATAAATAGCATCTAAATATACATCCATCATATCGAAAAAATCTTCTTTATTATAAGATGAAAATGGATAAACTGTTTTTTCATTAAAAGTTATAGCATTTAAATAAGTGTACATTTTTTTTGTAGCTAATGCATTAAATGTGTCTTTTATTGGATATTTATTTGAACCAGTTAGTAAACAATGTTCTAAAATATGTGGTATACCTTTGTCATTAAGTGGTGGTGTCTTAAGACTTATTGAAAATACATTATTTAAATTTTTATTTTTAATATAAACAACTTTTGTACCTTCACTACATTGATAAAAATATCCTGTACTATCTATTTCATTTAATTTTCTAGTATTTTTTAATTCAAACATATAATTTAACTTCTTTCTATTTTACAATTTTAAAAAAAATAAAAAACTTCCTTAGAAGTTTTTTATTTATGAAAGTTCTTGTATTTTTGAATTAGCAATTTTTACTCTATTAGAATTTGGATATTTATCTAATATAGTTTGATAATATGTTAATGCTAATTCATTCTCTTGATTTATTTCTGCTATTCTTGCTAAATAATAAGTAGCATCTGCTAAATATGGACTATCACTTAAACTATAAATAAATGATTTCTCAAACATATTTTTTGCATCGGCATAGTTCTTTTGATTAAATAATTTTATTGCTTGGCTATATGTTTTTCTTCCAGCCTCTTTATATACTTTACTTTTTGCATTTTCATACTTTTCTTTTACTTCTGGAGATAAATTTTCAGAATCTACGCTGTTAAGCATATATGCAGCATCTTCTGATTTTCCTTTTTTATTTAAATCAAAAGCACTTTGTATAATTTCTGTTACCTCTATTTCACTTGTTTGCTTCTTTAATTCATTATTTTCAGAATGTATTTTAGAATTCTCACTTTGTAGAAAACCTACTTTTTCTTCTAATTCTAAAATATTTTTCTTATAAGTTTTTTCTGATTTTTTAATTGTATTTTGTAATTCTTCTATTTTCATTTCTTTTTCATTTATAATACCAGGATTAATTAATGTTTTCATTAAAACAAAAACACAAATACCACCTATAACAAAACTAATAATTTCAGCTATATGAAAATTATTTCCAAACTTCTTTTTATTATCTTCAGGAGTAAGTCTAGTATATGACCCACTCTGACTATAAGATGTTTTTGCTTCTACTTTATTTATTATAACAGGTGCAGGTGCATCAGGCCTTTGTTTATCAGGAAATAATTCTCTATAATAATGTAAAGCTGTTTGATTATTATAATCTATATTTAATACTTTTATAATTAAATCTTCTGCTTCTTTCTTTTTATTTTGAATTAAATAACAAAATGTAAGTAAATTTAATGCGTCTACAAATTTAGGATTTATTTCTATAGCTTTCTTTAACTGTATGACTGCCATATCATCATTTTTTTGTTCTATATAAATAAGTGCTTGATTATATATTTCTATATAATTATTAAATTCTTCTATTTGTTTAGGTTCTTTTTTTAAATCATTTATATATACATTAGCTAAATTATCTTCCACTTTTATAATTCTACTTGTATTCCATTGTTTTATTGCTTCTCCAACTTGCCCTACTTCAAAATATATAAGCCCAAGTAAGTTTCTAGCATTATAATTATTTTTATTAAAATAAATACTTTTATTTAAATACTCTATAGAATTATATAAATCATTAGAATTTACACTATTAATAGCTTTATTATATAAAGAATTGGAAGCTAAATTTGCTTTTTCAAATAATGTTGGATCTATACCACAATTTGGACAAATTGTTTCTTTGTTTGAAAATTCAATCCCACAATTTGGACATTTCATCTTTTTCACTCCTCTACTAACTTTTAGGAATATTGTTTATTATGTGCTGTAATAAATCCATTATGTCTAAAATTTCATCAGATTTTACTGTTTCATCTATATCATTTATACCAACAATAGGTTTATATTTTTCAATTTCTTTATTAAAGTCTATCATAAAAACCTCCCAAAATATTTATTATAATTTAACTAAAATTTATTTAGATAATCTTTTTATTTGTTCTAATACTTCTTCTAAAGTTTTTTCATATTTTATTTGTTTTTCTTTCTCAGCTTCTATTAACTTTTGTGGTGCTTTACTTACAAATCCTTCATTTGATAATTTTTTATTTACACGATTTACTTCAGATTCTAATTTTTCTTTTTCTTTATTTAAACGCAATAATTCTTTCTCAATATCTACAAGTTCTAAAAATGGCATGTAAATAGCTCCACCAGAAATAACTACAGAAACGTAATCATTATCTATTTGATCATTATTATCTTTAATAATTAATTCACTAGAATAAGCTAATGTTTTAAAGAAACTTTCACTATCTTTAAAAATATTACTTATATTTTCTTCTTGAGTTACAAGAATTGTTTTTACTTTTCTAGAAGGAACTACATTCATTTCTGCTCTTAAATACCTTATATTTTTAACAGCAGTTTTTATGATTTCTATATCTTTTTCTTCTTTTTCGAAAACAAATTCCTTATTATATTTCGGCCAATTAGATAAAACAATTGTATCTTCTTCATCTTGAATAGAATTAAAAATTTCTTCTGTTATAAATGGTGCATATGGATGTAATAATTTTAATGAATTTATTAATACTTCTTTTAATGTCCATAAAGCAATATTTCTTGTAGGGTCATTTTTATTGTATAGTCTTGGTTTTACCATCTCTATATACCAATCACAATAATATTCCCAAATAAAATCATATATTTTTTGAATAGCTATTCCCAATTCATAATTATCTATTAAATTTGTAACTTCCATTATTAAGCTATTTAGTTTAGATAATATCCACTTGTCTGCAGGAGTTAAATCTTCTTTAGAATATTTTGGACTAGCTTCTTCTAAATTCATTAATATAAATCTTGTAGCGTTCCATACTTTATTTAAAAAGTTTCTATTTACTTCTACTTTTTCCCAATAAAATCTTTGATCATTTCCTGGGGAATTTCCGCCAATAAGTGTTAATCTTAGAGCATCTGTACCATATTTTTCAATTACATCTAATGGGTTTATACCATTTCCTAAAGATTTACTCATTTTTCTTCCTTCAGAATCTCTCACTAAACCATGAATTAGTACATCTTTAAATGGTAATTGATTTGTTTGTTCTAAAGCTGAAAATACCATTCTTACAACCCAGAAGAAAATAATATCATATGCTGTTACTAAAACATCTGTAGGATAAAAATAATTTAAATCTTCTGTATTTTCTGGCCAACCTAATGTTGAAAATGGCCATAGTGCAGAACTAAACCAAGTATCTAATGTATCTTCATCTTGTTTTATATTTGTTCCACCACATTTACTACATTTTATAGGTTTTTCAGATGATACAATTATTTCATGACAATCATCACAATAATATGCAGGTATTCTATGACCCCACCATAATTGTCTAGATATACACCAATCATGCATATTTTCTAACCAATTCATATATATTTTGCCAAATCTATCTGGAATAAATCTTAAATTATTATTTTTAAATTCTTCTATTGCAGGCTTAACCATTTCATCCATTTTAACAAACCATTGTTCTTTTATTAAAGGTTCTATAACGCAATTGCATCTTTCATGGGTACCAACAGAATTTTTAATTTCCTCTTTTTTTACAAATAATCCTAAGTTTTTAAATTCTTCTACTATTTTTTCTCGTGCCTCATACCTGTCTAATCCTTTATATGCTTCACAGACATCATTTATGCTTCCATCATCATTCATAACATTTATAATAGGTAAATTATGTCTTTCTCCAACTTCAAAATCATTTGGGTCATGTGCTGGAGTAATTTTAACTACACCTGTTCCAAAATCCATTTCAACATAATCATCTGCTATTATAGGAATTACTCTATTAACTATAGGAACAGTAACTGTCATACCAATAAACTTTTTATATCTAATATCATTAGGATTAACTGCTATTGATGTATCACCTAAAATAGTTTCAGGTCTAGTTGTAGCAAATGTTAAAAACTCATCTGTACCATTTATAGGATATTTAAAATACCAGAAATATCCTTCATTATCTATATAATTTACTTCTGCATCTGATATAGTAGTCTTACATTGTGGACACCAATTTACAAGTTTTTTACCCTTATAGATGTATCCTTTTTTATATAATTTAATAAAAACTTCTTCTACAGCTTTATTTAATCCACTGTCTAAAGTAAATCTTTGTCTACTCCAGTCACAAGAAATACCCATCTTTTTAAATTGTTCTACTATTTTATTACCATAAGTTTCTTTCCAATCCCAAACATGTTTTAGAAATTCTTCTCTGCCTATATCTTCTTTTTTTATACCCTCTTTTGCAAGTTTTTCTACTACTTTAACTTCTGTTGATATACTTGCATGATCTGTTCCAGGTAATAATAATGCATTATATCCTTGCATTCTTTTAGTTCTAATTAAAATATCTTGTATTGTACTATTTAATGCATGTCCCATGTGTAATTGACCAGTAATATTTGGTGGTGGCATAACAATTGTATAAGGTTTTTTTGCTTTATCTATTTTAACGTTAAAATATCCTTTGTTTAACCAATTTTTATAAATTCTATCTTCCGCCTCTGAAGGATTAAAATTTTTATCTAGTTCTTTTTTCATGATTTTCCTCCTAAAAAATAATATATAATATAATTCCTGCAATAATAATGCAAGAACAAAAACCATAAACTAAAGTTTTTGTGAATTTTAATATGTATAAAAAATCTTTATAATCATTTTCGTCTTTATTATTGTCATCATTTTCTGAAAAAAAATTCATATTTTTCATTTGTCTTTCAAGTAATTTAAATATAAAAAAATAACTAAAAAGTGCTATGATAAAACCTGATATTATAACAATAATACCTATATTAAGCATAAAACTACCTCCACAAAATAAAAAGCCTTCGTCTATTATAAGGACGAAAGCTTGTGGTACCACCTTAGTTTCTAAATTTACATTTTAGATTCTATGACTATAACATAAAGCCACCCGTTTATATTTTAAATTATAATTTTTTAATTTAAAAGTGTTTATAAATGTAAAAAAGCTACCTCCAGCAATAATTTAAACTTAGATATTTTTCAGCCAAGAATATCTTTCTCTAAAAAGTATTTATTACTTACTCCTCTTTTCATATACATATATAATAATAAACTCATTTTGACATATTATAGTTCATATTATCTGTATTGTCAATATTTACACTATCTATATTATTTAATATTTTATCTATTTCTTTGTTTAAATTTTCTAATTCTTCTTCATTTTCAAAATTAAAATTAATATTTGCTATATGTGATACTTCTTCTAAATATCTTTGTATAATTTTATCTATAACTTTATCTTCTGTTTTATCAAAATTATTTAAAATAGAAAGTTCATTCCAAATACTTAAGTGTTTTTCGTCTAATTGTTTTAATCTAAGTTCTAAACGATTTAATTCTTTTTCTAGCTCTTTATAATAATTTCTTTTATCTTCTATATTTATAGTTTTAGCAAATTTCTCTGTAGTAATAGCAAAATTTGTTATGTTATTTTTCTTTAAAAAGAGTTCTATGTCATTTTCTGTCTTATATAAATTACCTTTTATAGCATCAAATCTTGTAGTAAGTTGTTTATAATTAGAATAGTCTTTAATATTTTGTTTTAATTTTTCTGAACTATTAATATTATATTTATTATATACAAAATCTACAAAATTAGTATAGTAAGCATATACTACATTTTTTTTATTTAATAATAGTATTGCTTTTTTCTGTTTTTTAGCATTTATTATTAATTCTTTTTTAATTTTATCATTTAATAGGTATACAGTAGTAATTATTAAAATAAATAAAATACACATAAATGTAACTGGTATAAAAATACTTAGTTTTTTAAACATAGCAAAAAATACTAAGACTATAGAGCTAATACTAAATATAGTAACCATAAATACTGAAAATTTATTTAATAAACTTCTACCTGTTAATAACATTTCTCTTTGATATTTTAATTCAGAATTTTCACCATCTAAATAATTTATATCATGTTTTAAAATTCTTTGATGTCTTTCTGCATCTTCTAAACTATTTAAAACTAATTTAGCATCTTTTCTAAAGTCTTCCATATTTATAAGACCTTTATCGTAACTTATAATTTTATGTCTTAATGCAGTTTTGTCTTTACTAAGAGATATAAATCTAGATAACATTTTTTTTAGTTCTTCGGTATCTTCTTCTGAAAGATTTTGATAACATTTTACATCTTCTAATTCATCATTTAATATTTGAATTTTTTGAGTTATAAATATTCTTTGATGAGCAATATCAATAGCATTATCACAAAGTGAAATGACTTTTTTTATAATATCATATACTTCACTATCTGGATCTACTTCTAATAAAAAATCTTCAAATTTAGAATAACTTTTTATGATAGTATTGTCATTTTTTCTTTCTTTCAATTTACTTACAAAATTTAAGAACCTATCAAACATAGTTTTTTTAGATTTTATATTTTCTTCCTCCATACCATTACTCCTTAAAAGATAAAATTATATGTAATTATAATTTTATTTACATTTATTTATGTATATTTTCTATTTTCATTTTTAAGAATAAATGCTATTTTAACGCAGTCTATGGCAATAACCATAGTATAGTCTTCTTTTTCATAAATAAGAGGATTATTTTTTTTTCTAACAATTATAGAATCAATTTTTGTATTATCATTCCAATAATTTAAAAAATATAATCCTTCATTATCATATATTCTCCAATCATAATTTTGCATATATCTTATAAAATAATCATCGTTACAATCGAAAAATAACATAAGTTCATTTTTAGAATTTAAGTAGCTATTAACTATATCCTCCATATACTAAAACCCTCTCTTTAATAATTTTATAGTTCTTTATACAATAAACTAGGTTGTATACCTTTGTTATTTTGATATTTACCAGAAGAATAATTTTCATAATCTCCTTCTACAGTATGATAATAAATTTGACAAATTTGCACTCCTGGATATATTTTTATCGGTTCAACACAATGTATTTCTAAAGTCCAATATCCTTTAAATCCTAAATCTCCAAAGCCTGCTGTAACATGTATGTATAGGCCTAAACGTCCAATAGATGAACGTCCTTCTAACATAGGCACGTAATTTTGAGTTTCTGTATATTCTACAGTTCTACCTAAATATAATTTTCCAGGTTGTAATAATAACCCTTCTTCTGGAATTACTATAGTTTTAGTTTTATTTTCTGCCTTCATATCTAAATACATTTCGTCATATACCAAAAGTTCATTATGCAATTTTAAATTATAACTGTTTGGATTTAATGCACTTTCAGAAAAAGGCTCTATTTTAATTTCTTTTCCTATTTTTTTTTTAATCTCTAATCCTGATAATATCAAAATATGTCCACTTCCTTAAAACACTTGATTTTTTATAACATAGGTTTAAGATATTTACCTGTGTATGATTCTTCTATAGTAGCAATTTCTTCTGGTGTACCACTAGCTACAACTGTACCACCTCTTAATCCACCTTCAGGTCCTATATCTATAATATAATCTGCTGTCTTTATAACATCTAAATTATGTTCTATAACTACTACACTATTACCTCCATCTGTTAACCTCTGTAATATGTGTATAAGTTTATGAACATCATAAGTATGAAGTCCTGTTGTAGGTTCATCTAAAATATATATAGTTTTTCCTGTACTTCTTTTTGATAATTCTGTAGCTAATTTTACTCTTTGTGCTTCACCTCCAGATAAAGTTGTAGAAGACTGTCCTAATTTTAAATAGGATAATCCAACATCATATAAAGATTGCAATTTATCTTTAATTTTAGGAATATTTTCAAAGAAAGTTAAAGCTTCACTTACTGTCATATCTAAAACTTCTGATATATTTTTATCTTTATATTTTACTTCTAATGTTTCTCTATTATATCTTTTTCCATTACATACTTTACATGGTACAAATATATCAGGTAAAAAATGCATCTCTATTTTTATAATACCATCTCCACTACAAGCTTCACATCTACCTCCTTTAACATTAAAACTAAATCTACCTTTTTGATATCCTCTAACTTTAGCTTCAGATGTATTTGCAAATACATCTCTTATTAAATCAAAAACGCCAGTATATGTTGCAGGATTACTTCTAGGAGTTCTACCTATTGGAGATTGATCTATATTTATAACCTTATCTAATTTTTCTATTCCTATAATATCTTTATGTTTTCCTGGTTTGATTTTTGCACGATTTAAATCTCTCGCTAATCTTTTATATAATATTTGATTTACTAAAGAGCTTTTTCCAGAACCTGATACTCCCGTTACACAAGTAAAAACTCCAAGAGGTATAGTAACATCTATATTTTTCAAATTATTTTCATAAGCATCTTTTATAATTAAAACATTATCTTTATCTACAATTCTTCTTTGAGTAGGTACTTCTATTTTTTTCTTACCACTTAAATATTGTCCTGTTAAAGACTCTTCACAATTTAAAATATCTTTTGGCTTACCAGCAAAAATAAGATCTCCTCCTAATTTACCAGCAAATGGACCAATATCTATAATGTAATCAGAGGCTAACATTGTATCTGTATCATGCTCTACAACGATAAGAGTATTTCCTAAATCTCTTAAATATTTTAATGTTTTTAATAGTCTATCATTATCTCTTTGATGTAAACCTATACTAGGTTCATCTAATATATATACAACACCTACTAAACCAGAACCTATTTGTGTGGCTAATCTTATCCTTTGAGATTCCCCTCCAGAAAGTGTACTTGCAAGTCTAGATAATGTTAAATAATCTAATCCAACATCTATTAAAAATGATAATCTTACATCTATTTCTACTAAAATCTGTTTTGCTATAAATTTTTCATGATCATCTAAAGTTAAATCTTTAAAAAACTCTTTTGCTTTTAAAATTGTAAAATCTGTTAAACTAGAAATATCTATATCATTTACTGTTATAGCTAAAACTTCTGGTTTTAATTTTTTACCATGACAAGTTGGGCAATTACTATTTGTCATAAAACTTTCATAATCTTGTCTACTGCTTTCAGAACTACTCTCTTTATAGCGTCTATTTAAATTCTCTATAACACCTTCAAAATTATAAGTAAAAGTTTTATTTTCTCCATCACTAGCATATTCAACAGATAATTTTTCACCTTTAGTACCATACATTATTACATCTTTAGCTTCATCAGAAAGATCTTCATATGGTGTATCTAAATCAAAATTATATTTTTTGGCTAATGCTTTAAAAATATTATTTGACATTCTATCTTTTACACCAATAGAAGTCCAACCAGTAGCTTGTATAGCACCTTCTGATAAGCTTAATTTTGGATTTGGAACTATTAATTCTGGATCAAATTTCATTTGTATCCCAAGCCCTGTACAATCTGGACAAGCTCCTGCAGGGTTATTAAAAGAAAATAATCTAGGTTCAATTTTTTCTATACTTATCCCACATTTTTGGCATGCAAAGTTTTCACTGAAACTTAATTCTCCTTGATCTGTATTTGTATCTACAATTAATATTCCATCAGAAAGAGCCATAACAGTTTCTATAGATTCAGATAATCTTTTATTTAATCCTTCTTTTATAATAAGTCTATCTACTACTATTTCTATGTTATGTTTCTTATTCTTTTCTACTTTTATATCTTCATCTAAATCATAAATTTCTCCGTCTATTCGTATTCTTATATAACCACTCTTTTTGGCATTTGCAATTAATTTTGCATGTTCTCCTCTTTTACCTCTTACAACTGGTGCTAAAAGTTGAATTTTCGTACCTTCTGGAAGTGACATAACTTTATCTACTATTTCATCAATAGATTGCTTTTGGATTTTTTGTCCACAATTAGGACAGTGAGCTACACCTATTCTAGCATAAAGTAATCTTAAATAATCATATATTTCTGTTACTGTTCCTACAGTAGAACGAGGATTATGATTTGTTGTTTTTTGATCTATAGAAATAGCAGGTGAAAGTCCCTCTATAAAATCTACATTTGGTTTTTCCATCTGTCCTAAAAACTGTCTTGCATAAGAACTTAAAGATTCCATATATCTTCTTTGTCCTTCTGCAAAAATAGTATCAAAAGCTAAAGATGATTTACCTGAGCCTGATACTCCAGTTATAACTACAAATTTATCTCTAGGAATTTCCACACTAATATTTTTTAAGTTATTTTCTTTAGCACCTTTTATTTTAATATTTCCCATTTATACACATCTTTCTAAAAATCTTATTTGTTTTCATACTCTTTTAATATTACAATTTGATCTCTTATATAAGCTGCTTGTTCAAATTGTAAATTAGTTGCAGCTTTTTTCATATCTTTATCTAATTTTTTTATTAAATCTTTTATTTCCTTTTTACTCATAGATTCTGGATCTTTTTCTAAACCAGTAATATCTTTTTCATTTTCAGCTTTTGTTATATGAATTACATCATGCACTTTTTTTACTATTGTTTTTGGAACTATATCATTTATTTCATTATATTCTTCTTGTATACTACGTCTTCTATTTGTTTCTGATATAGCTTTTTGCATAGAATCTGTAATTCTATCAGCATACATTATAACTCTACCGTTGGCATTTCTAGCAGCTCGCCCAATAGTTTGAATTAATGATGTTTCAGAACGTAAAAATCCTTCTTTATCTGCATCTAAAATTATTACTAAAGAAACTTCTGGTATATCTAAACCTTCACGTAATAAATTTATTCCTACTAAAACATCAAATACATTTAATCTTAAATCTCTTATAATTTCTAATCTTTCTAATGTATCTATATCAGAATGCAAATAATTTACTTTTATACCAACTTGGCTTAAATAATTTGTTAAATCTTCTGCCATTTTTTTTGTAAGAGTTGTAATTAAAACTTTTTCTCCTCTTGATTTTACTTTATTAACTTCTGATATTAAATCATCAATTTGATTATTTACTGGCTTAACATTTACTAATGGATCAAGTAAACCTGTAGGCCTAATAAGTTGTTCTACTACTTGCAATGAATGATTAATTTCATAATCAGCTGGAGTAGCTGAAACAAACAATATTTGATTAATTTTACTTTCAAATTCATCAAATTTAAGAGGTCTATTATCCATTGCTGATGGAAGTCTAAAACCATACTCTACTAAATTAGATTTTCTTGATTTATCACCAGCATACATTCCCCTTATTTGAGGTATAGTAACATGAGATTCATCTATTATCATTAAGAAATCATCTGGGAAATAATCTATTAAAGTATGAGGCATACTACCAGCCTCTCTTCCAGATAAATGTCTAGAATAATTTTCTATTCCAGTACAAAATCCCATTTCTTTCATCATTTCTATATCATAATTTGTTCTTTGTAATAACCTTTGAGCTTCCAAAAGTTTATCTTCTTTTTTAAGTTCTTCAATACGTTCATCTAATTCTTTTTGAATTCTTTCTATAGCAAAATCCATTTTTTCTTTTGCTATAACGTAATGAGAAGCAGGAAAAACTACTATATGAGATTTTGTCCCATAAATTTCTCCTGTTAAATAATTCATTTCTGTTATTTTTTCTATTTCATCACCAAAAAATTCTATTCTATAAATTCTATCAGATGATATAACAGGAAAAATTTCTACAATATCTCCTCTTACTCTAAATGTACCTCTAGTAAAATTTATATCGTTTCTAACATATTGAATATCAACTAATTTTCTTAAAACTTCGTCTCTATCTTTAATCATACCTGGTCTTAATGATAAAGACATTTGATTATAATCTATAGGATCTCCTAATCCATATATACATGAAACACTAGATATTATTATTACATCTTTTCTTTCAAATAGTGCAGCAGTTGCAGAATGTCTTAATTGTTCAATTTCTTCATTTATAGATGAATCTTTTTCTATAAAAGTATCTGTAGATGCAACATATGCTTCTGGTTGATAATAATCATAATAACTTACAAAGTATTCTACACTATTTTCAGGAAAAAATTCTTTAAATTCATCATAAAGTTGCGCAGCTAAAGTTTTATTATGCGCTATTATTAAGGTAGGTTTATTTAAATTTTTTATAATATTAGCCATTGTAAATGTCTTTCCAGAACCAGTTACCCCTAATAATGTTTGATAATTTTTACCCTTTTTAAAACCTTCAGACAATAAATTTATTGCTGTTGGTTGATCTCCTGTAGGTTTAAAATTAGATACTATTTTAAAGTTAGACATTTTATTAACCTCCCTCTAAAAAATCTATCTTTTGTAACAAGTATCATAACATAATTTAAAACTTCATAAAAGGAATTATTAATGAATATTTTTAAAATTTATGGAAGTTTTTAAATTTTTATATAGATACTTTTTTGTATTAAAATAATATTTATTATAAAATATAAAATTATTGTGAAATATAAATTATTATTTTGGAGGTTTTAAATATGCAAATTATTGTAGATGCAGATGCTTGTCCAGTTAAAGATGTAATAGTAAAGATAGCAAAAAAATACAATATAAAAGTTACTATGGTTTGTAATACATCACATATAATAAATGACAATTATAGTGAAGTTATTACTGTGGAAGAATATTCAGATTCTGCAGATTTTATGATATTAAGTTTAATTCAAAAAAATTTTATTCTTATTACTCAAGATTATGGTTTATCATCTATAGCATTAGCTAAAAAAGCAATTGTTATAAGCCCAAGAGGATTTATATATACAGATAAAAATATTGATAGATTACTTTTTGAACGTCATATAAGTAAAAAGCAAAGACAGAGGGGAAAATACACTACTAAAATTAAAAAATTTTCTTTAAATGATAAAGAAAATTTTGAAAAAACTTTAGAAAAAATAATACAAAAAAATAACTTTATTGCTTAGCTATATATTTTTTTATATCTGTTACTGTATATTTTATACCTAATTTATCTAAATCAGATTTCCATAATGTATATTTACATCCTGTTTTCCAGTTACTGCAGTAAAAGGCTTTTGAGTTTTCTAAAATAATACCTTTTTTACATTTTGGACAAATTCCAAAATTTGAAACTTTTAGTTTGCTTAAATTATTTTCTTTAGGAAAATTAATATCTATAGAACTTTTTTTAGATTCATCAACAATATAATTTACATATCTTTTAATACTATTCATAAATCTTATATTTTCCATTTTACCTTTTGCTATAGCATTTAATCCTTTTTCCCATCTACCAGTTGTTTCTGCTGACTTAAGTTCTTTAGGAACAACTTCTATAAGTTTTATACCTTTTTCTGTTGGTATTAAAGATTTCTCAGAACGTTTAATATATCCTACACTTATAAGTCTTTCTATTATAGATGCTCTTGTAGCAGGTGTTCCTAAACCTGACTCTTTTAGTTCATGTTTTATAGATTCATCTACTACAAATCGGCCTGCATTTTCCATAGCTTTAAGTAATGAAGCTTCTGTATAATTTTTTGGTGGTTTTGTTGTTTTTTCTTCAATATTTGTATTAATTATTTGTCTTATTTCATTTTTTTCTACTTTAGGGAGTTTTACTTCATCTTTATCTTCTTCTTTATCTATACTATTAGATTTATAAAGTTGTTTCCACCCTAAACTTACTATACTATTTCCCTTAGAAATAAAAAATTCATCTTCGGTAGTTGTTATTATTGTACAAATATTATAAATATAATTAGGTAAAAAAACAGCTATAAATCTTCTTACTATTAAATCATATACATTAAATTCATCTTTATCTAAGCTATTAACTTTAAAAACCTTTTCTGTAGGTATTATTGCATGATGATCTGTTATTTTAGAATTATCTACAATTCTTTTTGTTATATGTAAATTTCCTAAATTATTTATATATTCTTTATATTTATCTATAGATATTCTATTTAAAATAAATTTTAAATTTGGAATCATATCTGAAGATAAATACTGACTATCGGTTCTTGGATATGTTATTAATTTTCTTTTTTCATATAAATTTTGCGCTATATTTAATGTTTTTTGCGCTGAATATCCGAACTTTTTATTACAATCTCTTTGTAACTCAGTTAAATCATATAAAAGTGGAGGTGCTTGTTGCTTTTCTTCTAATTTTACACTGTGTACAGATACTGATTTATTTTTTATTTTATTTTCTATTTTTTCTGCTTGATCTTTTAATAATTTATTACTTTTTGATTTTAAATCTATCCATAAAGCATCAAAATCTTTATATTTTAATTTAAGTTCATAATATTTTTCTGGTTTAAAATTTTCTATTTCTTTATATCTATTAACAATTATAGATAATGTAGGAGTCTGTACTCTTCCAATACTTAATAATGTATTATATTTTAAAGTATATGCTCTTGTAGCATTTATACCTACAATCCAATCTGCTTCAGATCTACATTTTGCAGAATAGAATAAATTATCATATTCTTTACTAGGTTTTAAGTTTTCAAATCCATTTTTTATAGCAGTATTAGTCATACTAGAAATCCATAGTCTTTGAAATTCTTTTTTACATTTTACAAATTGGTATATATATCTAAAAATTAATTCTCCTTCTCTTCCGCTATCTGTTGCACAAATAATTTTTTCTACATCTTGAGAATTCATTAATTTTTTTAATATATTTAATTGTGCTTTAGTTTTCTTAGTAGCTTTTAATTTAATAGTATCTGGAATAATAGGTAAAGTGTTAAACTGCCAACTTTTTAATTTAACATCATAATCTTCAGGATCACATAATGATACTAAATGTCCTATCGCCCAAGAAACTATATATATCTCTGAATAAAAATAACCTTCTCCCTTTTTTTTGCATTCTAATACTTTTGCTATGTCTTGTGCTACTGAAGGTTTTTCAGCTATAACTAATATTTTTTTCAAATTTAACACTCCAATAGAATAATTTAAAATAAAAATTTATTATATAAATTTTTATTTTAAATTATACAATAAATTCTTACTTAAATAAAATTTTATATTTGCATAATTGTTAAAATATCATTTTTTTGCTATACTATAAATAATATTTAATTACTAGAATATGTTATTATATGTACAGAAGAATATTAAATTAAATTTAAGTTAACAAATGTATATATCATAAAACTTCTGTATATTACTAAATGTATCCAATATTATGAATTATGGAGGAACTTATGACTAAATATAAAATCATATCAGACAGTGCTTGTGATTTAGATAAAACTTTGTTAGAAAAAAATGATATAGATGTTGTACCTTTTTATGTCACTTTTAATGAAAAAGATTATTTAAAAGAATATGTAGATATAAATATAAATGAGTTTTATGAAAAATTATTAAATAATTCTGATATTACAGTAAAGACATCTTTACCATCTGTGCATGATTACATAGATAAATTTACACCTTATTTAAAAAATGGTGAAGATATTCTATGTTGTTGTTTAAATTCTAATTTTAGTGGTTCTTATCAAAGTGCATTAACAGCTAGCAATATTTTAAAAGAAGAATTCCCTAATAATAAAATAATTGTAATTGATACAAAACAAGCCACAGGTTCTCAAGGTTTATTCGTATTACAAGCTGTACGATTAAGAGATGCTGGATATTCTATTGAACAATCCTTAGAAAAATTAAATGAAATTATAGATTACGGTTTTATTATTTTTGTAGTTGATACTTTAGAATATTTACAAAAAGGCGGCAGAATAGGTAAAGTTTCTGCATTTGCTGGTACATTACTTAATATAAAACCTATAATAGTATTAAAAGATTCTGAATTATTGCCATATACTAAAGCAAGAGGACGTAAAAAAGCTATTTCAATAGTATATGAAACATTTATAAAAAATTATAAAGATAAATTAGATGACTATGAATTTGCTATTACTCAATCTGTTTCAGAAGAAGAATGTATTAAATTAAAAGAATTATTAAAAAAAGAACATTCTATAGAATGTACAAATCCATTTATAGATATAGGGCCAACTATTGGCTCTCATATAGGTCCAAATGTTTTAGGTATATCTTGCATAAAAAAAGTAAATATATAAATATATTTACTTAAAATAAATTTAATTTGGACTTTTAAAAAATAAGTAGTAATATTAAAAATTATATTGCTACTTATTTTTTATATTATTTATTAAAATATACTTCCTAATTTAATTATAGAATTATAATGTTTTTCATTAAAATTTTCTTTATTTCTATTTAAACTATTAATATCTACTTTCCCATTTGCATTTGAACAATGAATATAATAACTATTACCTATATATATACCCACATGTCCAGGAAAAAATAATAAATCACTCTTATCTAAATCTTTTATACTTATTTCATTTATATATTTATTATTAAATTTAGCATCTCTATAAATTATTGCGCCATTTAAATAATAAGACATAAAAGATAAACCTGAGCAATCTATACCTAAAGCACTTTTCCCACCCCATTTATACTGTGTATTCATATAACTTAATGCAGTACTAACAATATTTCGTCTTATGTAAAGTTCATTATAATCTTTATAATTTATAATAGGTTTATCCAAAAATTTTGTTCTTATAAAACCTTCTTTACCAGATAATAATATAATTTTTGTCCAATTTTCTTCTTCTTCAAATTTGCTACCTACTATATCACCTTTTACAAGATTACATAAAATATTGCTTTTTATATCTGGTTTTTCACTTACACTTATGTAATTATGAACAACAATTAACTTTTCTAACTTACTCCAATAATTATAATATTCATTATTATTTTCTATATAATCTTTTAAAATATACCCTTC
The DNA here is from genome assembly GCA_946481295.1 of uncultured Clostridia bacterium. Lineage (GTDB taxonomy): Bacteria > Bacillota > Clostridia > Lachnospirales > UBA5962 > CAMLLW01. The sequence continues at coordinate 19,308 of CAMLLW010000017.1, forward strand.
ATAATTATAAAAAGTCTTTATCTTAAAAAAATCTTTATACTCATCTAATATTTCTACACTTGTTCCATAAATACCTTCATCTATTAAATTTCCATAAATATCATCTAATATTGGTGATAAACTTTTTTTAATAAATCCATTTTCCACATTTTCACCTCTAAATATTAATTAGCAATATTTATATTAGCTCCTAATGGTATAGTTATATTTGGCAAATCATGTCCACATTTTATTTTAGCTATACAAGGTTTCTTTATAGACTTAAAAAAATCATATAAAACTTGATTAACATTAAAACTATCTTTTATAGAAGAATTACAATTTGTCCAATATCCTAAAATTACACCTTTTATTTTATCTAGTTTTTTTGCATTTTTTAATTGATTTAATTTTCTATCTATTTTATATGGTTCTTCTCCTATATCTTCTAAAAATAAAACTTTATTATCAGTACAAATTTCATAGTCTGTACCTAAAGAAGAAGTTATTACAGATAAATTTCCTCCTGTTAATACTCCAGAAATATTTCCTTTAACTATTGTTTCTATATCACATTTATTTAAATCTAAATTAAAACGACTTTTAGGATTTAAAAATACATAGTGAAAAAAACTTTCCAATGTAAGAAGATCTAAATCAGGTTTACAAAATTCCACACCAAGCATAGGAGAATGATATGTTATAAAACCACATTTTTGATTAATCATATTATGAATAACTGTTATATCACTATAACCCATAAATAATTTTGGATTTGTTTTAATAATATCCCAATTAATTTTATCAATTATTCTTTGAGAGCCATAACCTCCTCTTATACAAAAAATACCTCTAACAATTTTTTCTTTAAACATAAAATTAATATCTTCCGCTCTAGTACAGTCTTCCCCTGCAAAATAACCATATTTTTCATAACAACTTTGTCCTATAATAGGTTTGAGCCCTAACATATTTATTCCCTGTACAGCTAATTCGAACTTTGTATTATTAATACATCCTGAAGGTGCAATAAGACCTACATAATCTCCTAATTTTAAACTTTCTGGATATATCATATAGTCTTCTCCTTAAAATAGAGTTTAATATTATTATAAGTTAAAAAATTTTTTTAGTGTCTGTACAGAATTTTTATAATTAAATATAATAAAAAAGTAGTCTTGCATATTATAGCAAGACTACTTTTTATAATTTATAAAGTAATATTTTATTATGTTTTAAACTTTCTTCTACATCTATAATTCTTTGATTCGTAGATCCTCTAAATCTTAAAGTTTCATCTTTATTTTCTATCTCAAATTTTCCATCAACTAAAACATTTATATTATATAAAAGATCTCTTTTAGACTTACTTGAAGAATTAATTAATTCTTCAAAAGTATATCCTGTATAGCACCATATGTTTATATTATATAGCGATAGGTAAATCTTTGAAATTATCTACAATTTTTCCCCCGCTTCACACCGTACGTGAAGCTTTTACTTCATACGGCGTTCCATCAATTAATAATTATTTAATAATACAATATATAATAAAAATTATCATAAGTTTTTAAGCTATCTTCAAAGACAATAATTGATTTTAAAATTTATATTTTATATTGCTATATTTTTATATAAATTATATGTTGTAATAAATATAATTAAATTTTTTGTATCAATAATTAATTATTTAATTGACTAGTGGCTATCCCTCCACAGCTTATTATCACTGCTTCATAAGTACTGTGCCACCACTCTCACTAACATTAATATTAGTTATAGTTTAACTTTTCCTAATAAACGTTTCTTAACATAGCAAGATGTTTATTCATAAACGTTGTTAGCTTTCAACGTTCCGATAATATTTTCTTTCTATATCCTTAGATCCTTTCTATATGCCTGTTTGCTTGATACTGCCTTTAACAGTATAAGGACTTTCCTAAGAAAAAATTGTACTTATCCTCACATACTATACAATAAAGTATATAATAGCATTTCTACTAATAATTAATATAGACATGTACATTCGAAAGTTCGTCAGTATTTACATTCTAATCATAGATATATTACGATTATTTTAAAATATTTATCTTTAAATAATCAATGACTCCCGGCCTATAAATCTCTTGACCACCTCTGATTCACATTTCCTCAGCTTTAACTGTTAGGGAGAAATCCTAGCCGTCTTTACCGAGCTTCATACATATATACCTTGCTATATATACGCATGTCGGAGTATTAGAGAGAACCCTTTAGAACGTTACTTCTTCATTTGATTCTAAATATTATCAGTTCTCATAAATAGCTTATTTCTATTTATGGTCTATCCTTTATTTTATTTTAAGATAGAAACGTTTCACACTTTTCTTTAATTCATATGCCATATATGCAAAACTTTCACTCTGAAAAAATGGATCTCCTCCAGAAAAAGTTACACCTTTTAACATTGGATTTTCTAAAACATCTTTTACAAGATCATCTACATCAAATACTTTACCAGAATTCATATCATGACTTTCTGGGCTAAAACAGCCTTTACAATTATGTTTACAGCCTTGTGCAAAAAAAACTCTTCTAAGTCCAACACCATTTACTAAACTTTCTGGTAACATACCATATAAATTCACAAATTTTTTCATATTAAAGATCCTTATATACGTTTTTTCCTGTAATATGAGATAATCTATCTCTTCTTTCAGCTACTTTTCCTTCACCAAAACGTTCATCTAAAGATAAGTATCCTGTTACTCTAGATATACCTTGAATATTTGAACTATTACATTTTGGACATACATTTTCACCATGTAAATATGTACCACAATCTTTGCAATATCTTATATGAAAATTTATACCAACATAACTTATATTAGTATTAGAATAAGCATAGTCTAAAATATTAAATACTACATCTTCATCAGGATAATCATCAAGTTCTATATAACTTATATGTCCACCGTTACAAATTTCATGATATGGAGCTTCTATATTTATTTTTTCTTTTATAGAAATATTACATCCAACAGGTACATGATAAGAATTTGTATAGTAATCTTTATCTGTTACTCCTTTTATTTCTCCAAAAACTAATTTATCTTTTATAGTAAATTTATTACTAAGACCTTCTGCAGGTGTAGCATAACAACTCCAATTTAAACTAGTTTCCTTTGTAAGTTTATCAGTGTAATCTCTTATTCTTTTTACAATTTTTAAACCTAATTCTCTAGCTTCTTCACTTTCACCATGATGTTTTCCTATTAAACCTACTAAAGTTTCAGCTAACCCTATAAATCCAATTGCCCATGTACCTTGTTTTAAAATAGGCTCTATACTGTCATTTGCATCTAAATTTTCAGAACCTTTTAAAAGTTTTTCTCCACCAACAAATGGTAAATCTTTAATCTTTAGATTTTTTAATGTATCATATCTATGCATTAAAGATTTTCTAGCTAAATCTAAATTTTCATCTAATAATTCAAAAAATTTATCTATATTTTTTTTCGCTCTTAAAGATATACGTGGTAAATTTATTGTTACAGGTGCTATATTTCCACGCCCTGTAGGTTCAGATTTTCCATTTACATTAGAAGCAACATAAGTTCTACATCCCATTGTAGATGGTATAATACCTTGATCATATATTTTTTTATTGAAACTTGAATCTATATTCATAAATGTAGGATTCATTCTTTTAGAGGCTACTCGACAAGCTAATCTAAATAAATAATAATACTTATCTTCTTTATTTCTATTTACCCCTTCTTTAACTCTAAATATTATATTAGGGAATATAGGTTGTTCAGAATTACCTAAACCTTTTTCGTATTCTAATAAAAATACTTCACATATTAAACTAGCATCTTCGTTTTCAGGTATTCCAATATTTATGGAACTAAATGGTACTTGTGATCCTGCTCTAGAATGCATAGTATTTAAATTATATATTATACCTTGCATAGATTGGTGAAGAACTTTTAATAATTTCTTTTCAGCAAATTCTTTAGCATTTTCTTCTGGTATTCCTAAATCTAAGTATTCTTTTATAATTTCTTGTCTAGTTCTATCTACATATATAGATAAATCATTATCAAAATTTGGATGAGATTGTCCTCCAAACATATCATTTTGAGTAGATTGTAATAATATACATGATAGTTCTGCTGCAGACTCTATTCTTTTTGGTGGTCTTATATAACCATACCCTGTATTAAATCCTCTTTCTAAAACTTGTCTAGTTGGAATATGTAAACAATTTATACTTAAATTATATGAATCTAAATCATGATAATATAAATCTCCATTTTCATGTGCCTTAGATAAGTTTTTAGGCATATTGGCTAAATTGTGCCATTTATTAGATTCACTAGCTATTCTTAATAATTTTGCACTATAATTATTTCCTACATTAGATAGCGATAGGTAAGTATTTGAAATAATCTCTAACTTTTCCCCCGCTCCAAACCGTACATGAAACTTTCACCTCATACGGCTTTCCACCAAATTTAAATTTGGCTAGTGGCTATCCCTCCACAGTTTATTATCACTGTTTCATAAGTACTGTGCCACCGCTCTCACTGACATTAATGTAAGTTATAGATTTCTTTTCCTTACAAACGTTTTATACATAACAAGATGCTTATTAATTTTACGTTGCCAGCTTTCAACGTTCCAATAATATCCTCATTCTATATCCTTAGGTTCTTTCTCTGTGCCTGTTTGCTTGATACTACCAATTATAGTATAAGGATTTTCCTAATAATGATTTGTACTAATCCTCACAAACTAATATAAAATTTAGCATTTCTACTAATATAGAGTTTAGACACGTACATTCAAAAGTTCGTCAGTATTTAAAATACATTCTAACCATAGATATATTATGTTATTATATTTATTATTTCTACCTAAAATTATATTTTAAACAGAAATAATAAATATAAAACAATGACCCCCAGTCCATATACTTCTCGATTATCTCTAATTCGCATTTCCTCAGCATTATCTGTTAGGGAAGTAACAAAACTGACTTTACCGAGCTTCATACATATATACCTTGTTATATATATGCATGTCGGAGTATTAGGGAGAACCTTTCAGGACGTTACTCCATCATTCGATTCTAGATATTATTAGTTCTAGTAAATTTATATTTACTGTCTACTCTTTTTAATATTTAAACATTAAAGTAGAAACGTTTCGCACCATTATCTCTATCAGTCTCTATTCCTATTTTATTAATTGCCTTCATTAAATCTGATTTTATTTCTCTTACTCTATTTCTTTCATTTCTATAATTAGAATAACTTTTACCAATTTTTATATAGTCGTTTTTCATTAAAACTTCTTCTACTATATTTTGAATTTCTTCTACTTCTATTTCTAAAATATTTCTAGAATTAATTTTTTCTATAACATCATTAGTTAAATTAGAAAGTTCAGTTTCATTTAACTCTGAGTCTAAATCTAAAGATGATTTTCTAATAGCATTAGTTATTTTTATAGAATTAAAATCAACTTTTCTTCCGTCTCTTTTTATAACATACATTATAATCACTCCTAAAGTGTATTCTTTTTTCATTATATCATACTATCTCTATATTGTATATATAACAATAAGGGATACTATATATAGTATCCCTTATCACTTTTTAGTTATATTTTAGTATTGTAATTTGCTTTTAATAAATAATTTTTTAAGAAGTTTTATATAAATTAATTTTAAAATTATATAGTCTATATTATTTATAGCTAAAAATAATTTTTTTTAAAAATTATTTTATAAATAATCTAGTAAATCGTCTCCTTTTGAACATAAAAATTGTAAACTTAATATTATTTCTTCTTGAATGTTTACCATACTTAAAAATAAATTATTGATAGAATATATAGTATCGCTATCTTCTAAACAATCTAATTTTAAGTCTATATTGTAGATAATATTTTTTAAATCTTCTATATTATCTATTATAAAACTATTTTCAAAACTATAATTATTATTGTATTTTTCTATCTCTTTCATAATATCATCATTTAGTAATATTTTTTTTTCTATATTTAAATCAATCTTAAGTTTTAAGTCATCTATTATTCTATTTTTATATAATATTAAGGATTTTATAACATTATCATTTATAGTTAATAATTTCAATAAAATTTGTAATTTTTCACAATCTGAATTTAATTTAACTTTATCTAGCTCTTTTTGTAAACTGTTATTTAATTTTTCTATTTTTTCAGAAATAAGATTTATATTAAAGCTTTCAGGTTTAACTAGTATAGATATAGCTACTGGTTGATATATAATTTTCATAATAAAATCCTCCAAATTTGCGTATATTTTATTCTTTGTCTATAATTGATTAAAAATTTATATATAATATTTCTATGCTAATAAATCCAATTTATTAATTATATTTTTAAATAATTAAATTAAAATGGTAGATTTATTTATCTACCATTTTATTTTACTATTTAACAAACAGGTCCTCCACCCATTAATAATAGTAACAATATAATAAACATTATATTATTTCCTCCGCCACAACCACAGCCGCCTGGTCCTCCAATAAACCCTGGACATAAAAGCATTAAGAGTATAAGCATCATAATCATGTCGTTATTTCCATATCCACTAAATCCTGGCATCATAATTAAAGTCCTCCTTAAAATAATTCACTAAAATTAAAATAATGAACTTTGGTAGCGCTTATAGTTACATATTATGATTTAAGATTTTTTTAGTGTATGTACTTATTGATCCATAATATAAAAAAAATTCTTATGGCTTACGCTTATAAGAATTTTTTAATTAAATTTATTTTCTTTCATTAAAAGATGTAATTCATTCATAAAAGAATCTATATCTTCAAATTGTCTATATACAGATGCAAATCTTACATAAGCAACTTGATCAATTTCTTTTAATCTTCTTAAAGTAATTTCTCCAATATTAGTACTTTCTATCTCTTTATTTGGTGAATTTTTAATAATATTTTCAATTTCTAGTACTATATCTTCCATTTGTTTTCTACTTATTTGTCGCTTATTACAGGATTTTAATATGCCATTAAACAATTTATCTTTGTTAAATGGTTCTCTTGTTTTATTTCGTTTAACAACAGTTAAAACTGTAGTTTCTATTCTTTCATATGTAGTAAATCGCTCATTACATTCTTCACAACTTCTTCTTCTTCTAATGCTATTACCATTTTCTACAACACGGCTATCAGTTACTTTAGTTTCTATATTACCGCAGTATGGACATTTCATATTTACACCTTTTTCATGCTTTTTAATTATTATATAAACATTTTTTTCTTATGTCAAATCACAATCAACACAAACATCATTCATATTAACATCAACTAGTATTATATCATTTCCTATTTGTTTAACAGAATCCCAAGGAATTTTATACTCTTTTTCTCTGCCAAAAATTCCAAGCACTTTTCCTTCACATGGAACAATTATATTTTTAATAGAACCTTCTTCTATATCAATTTCTACATCGCAAATATAACCAAATCTACCACCATCTGATATATTAATAACTTCTTTTTGACGCATTTCATAAATTCTAACCATATAAATTATCACCTAATTCTTTTTTATTATTATATGATTGTATTTTTTAAAAATGTATTTAAATTGTACAATATATATTAGATAAAATAAATTATACTTAATTTTAAAATATAAAAGCCTTGCCATATTTATTAAAAATATGACAAAGCTTATAATAAAATATTTAATAAGTCCAATTATTTATACCGTAATATATATTATTTTTTCTAGGGCTTATATCTCCTTTTATACTAGGATCCAATAATAATATATTTTGTCTAAAAGCTATACTAATAAAAGGTATATCATCTAAAACTGCTTGTTGTAACTGATTTAAATTAACTAAATATTCTTCTGAATTAGCTGAATGTTTTAAATTTGACAATAGTTCATCTACATAATTATTGCTATAGTAAAAATAATTATTCCCATTTGATGATCCTAAAAGAAAATCAAAGTCTGGATAATTAGAAAAATTAACTCCACCTAAAAATAAATCAAAATCATGTGATTGTAACATACGAGAATAAGTATCAAAATCTACAACAACTAAATCTATAGTTATTCCTATACTTTCTAAATTAGTTTTTAAAACATGTGCTATTTTAACTCTTTCACTATTTTCTTCATTTACTATAACTTTAAATTTTAAATCTGTTGCAACTCCAGATACTACTTTTTGTAGTTTTTTAGTTTGATCATTAAATTTATAATTTGATTGTAAAAATAGTTGTCTTGCTTGCTTTAAATTATAATTATATGCACCTAATTCTTTATTATATAACCAAGATTTTGGATTTATAAAAGATTCTGTTATTAATCCTTGTCCTAAATATGCATCATTTACAAGTTTTTCTTTATTTAAAGAAATTGCTATAGCTTCTCTAACTTTAACATCTTGTAAGATATAATTTCTAAAGTTAAATCCAATAAAATCAAAATAATTAGTAAGTACACTATTATAACTTACTTTTCTAGATCCTCCAAATTTACCCCAATCTGTTAATGATTCTTCAAGTGCACCTGTAATACCTTGATCAAATGAATAAAAATCTGTTTCATCATCAGAACTAATTATTACATTTATATCTTTAATAGAAGGTTGATTTTTAAAATATGAACTATTAGTAGTTAAATTCATCTCTTTAACTGTAACATAATTTTGAAATTCAAAAGGTCCATTTCCAATTGGTTTCATATTTTGTGTTGAATTTAAACTAAGTCCATTTTTATAATAATGTTCTGGAATAATAGGAAAACAGAGTTCATATCCCAGTGCTCCATTAGAATTGTAAAAATTTATTTTTACAGTACTATTATCTATAGCGCTATAACCACTTATATTACTAACAATTTCTTTATATATAGTACTTCCACTTGCACTTTTTATTACATTTAAAGAAAATATAACATCCTCTGCACTTAAACTAGTCCCATCTGACCAACTTATACCTTGATTAAGGTGTATTATTGCTGATCTTCCATTATCTAAATATTCTATGCTACTAGCTAAATTTGGTATAGGTTTTAATTTATTATCTAACGTAAACAAAGGCTCAAAAATTAATTTTAAAACATTATCTACTGTTACATCTTGGTTTATAAGTGGATTTAATGTTTTAGGAGGTCTCATTGAAATAGATAATTTTCCAGTATTATTAGGTATATACGTAATTTCATTTTTTTCTTCATTAATTTGTATATCATCTTCTCTATTATTACACCCAACTAAAATAAAAATTAATAATAATAGTAGTGCTCTTTTGTTCATTTCATCCTCCAAGACATAAATTTATAAATTTTCATATTACGTTTTATTTTATTTATGTACCTTTCTGATTCTTTAAATGGTATTTTATGCAAATTTTCACCATCTAAAGAGTATTTATAATTTTTAAGCCATTTAGATACATTGCCACTTCCAGCATTATATGCTACTAATGCTATATTAATATCGTTATTATATTGATTTAATAATTTACTTATATACCATGTTCCTATCATAATATTAATATCTGGTTCACAAATTTTACTATAATCATAATCTACTATTCCTATTTCATTTGCTGCCCAATCAGCAGTCATTCTTCTTATTTGCATTAGTCCTCTGGCATCTTTTGGTGATATAGCATCTTTTTTAAAATTACTTTCAACATTTATCATAGAAGTTACTAAAATAGGATCCACATTATATATATTGGAATATTTTTCTATTATTCCATAATATTTAACAGGATATCTAACAAAAAGTAAAAAATTAAGTATGCTTAAAAATGCTATAAATACTAAAAATATTATAAATATTCGCCTTTTATTTATTTTAAACACATAAAACATAATTATAATAAAACCTTTCTCTCTTATCTTTTATAAATTATCTAATAATTTTATTATTTGTTCCTGTAATTCTTTAAGTGTAATATTATTATTATTTTCTATTATAAAATCTGCATATTTTTTTATTTCTTCAAAAGATGTTTGACTATTTAATCTATTTATTATTTCATCTCTAGATTTATTATCTCTTTTTAATAATCTTTCAACTCTTGTATTAAAATCAGCATAAACAATAAAAATATAGTCACATAATTTATGCAAATTTGTTTCAATTAATAAAGGAGCATCTATCACTATTAATTCAAATTTATTTTTATTATTTTCTATTGTTTTTTTAATATCTTCTATAATATAGTAATGAGTTATATTATTTAATTCTTCTAATTTTAATTTATCTTTAAAAACAATTTTGCCAAGTTCCTTTCTATTTACAAAACCATTTTCTTCTATTACATTTAACCCAAAACTTTTTTTTATTTTATTGATCATTTCATTATTATACATCAAATTTTGATGTGCTATATCATCTGCATTTATAATAAAAGCACCATATTCTGAGATTATTTCACTTATAAGTGTTTTTCCTGTTCCACTTCCTCCAGTTAGTCCTATAACTTTCATAAATATCTCCTATTTCGCTTCAAACCAATTTTTGCCTTCGTGCATATCTATATCTAATGGTACAATAAGTTGTACACAATTTTCCATTTCTTGTTTTAATATTTGTTTCACAATATCTAATTCATCTTTTTTAACTTCTAAAAGTAATTCATCATGAACTTGTAAAATTATTTTAGAATCTAAATTATTTTCTTTTAATTTTTTATATACTTTTACCATTGCAATTTTTATAATATCAGCAGCACTTCCCTGTATAGGCATATTCATAGCTGCTCTTTCTCCAAATGATCTTTGTATAAAATTTGAAGAAAATAATTCTTTTATTTCTCTTCTTCTATTAAATATAGTTTCTGCATATCCTTTTTCTTTTGCAATCTTTACTGAATTATCTAAGTATTCTTTAATATTAGAATATCTTTGAAAATATGCATCTATATATTCTTGAGCTTCTTTTTTACTTATGCCTAAATCCTGACTTAAACTAAAACTACTTATTCCATATATTATACCAAAATTTATAGCTTTAGCACTATTTCTTTGAAACTCAGTTACTTTAGAAGGTTCTATTTTTAGAACTTGACTTGCTGTTATTCTATGAATATCTTCACCATTTTTATAAGCATTTATCATAGTTTCATCTTGAGACATATGTGCAAGAATTCTTAATTCTATTTGGCTATAATCACTATCTACAAAAATATGATCATCATCAGATGGAATAAAAACTTTTCTTAATTCTTTACCTATTTCCATTTTTATAGGTATATTTTGCAAATTTGGTTCTGTACTAGAAATTCTTCCAGTTGTAGTTACAAATTGATTAAAAGTAGAATGTACTTTATTAGTATTACTATCTATAACATTAAATAATCCTTCACAATACGTAGATTTTAATTTTACTAAAGTTCTATATTCTAATATTCTAGATACTATAGGATGGCTAAATTTTATTTTTTCTAATACATCTGCTGATGTAGAATAACCCCTTTTTGTTTTTTTACTTCCTTTTAAATTAAGTTTTTCAAACAATATACTTCCTAACTGTATAGGAGAATTAATATTAAATTCTTCTCCTGCTAGATTGTAAATTTCATTTGTTAAAACATCTATAACTTGAGAAATATTATCTTCATATTCTTTTAAAGCTTTTACATCTACTTTTATACCTTCTATTTCCATACTAACTAAAACATCAATAAGAGGTAACTCTATATCAAAATATAAGTTTTTTTGATTGTTTTCTATTATTTTGTCGTACATTAACTTATAAGAATTAAATATTATTAAAGATTGATTGCATCCATACTCTAATTGAACATTAGATTCTAAATCTTCAAATTTTTGTTTATTTTTTCCTTTTCCTATTAATTCTTCTTCTGAAATATATGAAGCTTGTAAAAAATCTTTTGCTATATCATTATAATTATAAGTATCTTTAGAAGAATTTAGTATATATCCAGCTAAAACAGAATCAAAAATAACATTTTTTATTTCAATATTATGTTCTTTTAAATATAATTTATCTTTTTTAGAGTCTAATAAAATTTTATTTTTATTGGATTCTAAAAATTCTTTTAAAATATTTAAAACTATTTCTTCATTTAATATATTAAAATTTATAAAATACCCTGTATCTTTTTCAAATGTTAAACTTATACCTACATTAATCTTATTAAATTTTACTATATTAAATGCAATTATATCACTATTATTTAATTTATTTAAAATATCTAATATTTTTTCTTCTGTGTCTAATAAAATGTAATTATAATTATTATTATTAGAAATATCATTAATTTTATCATTATTAAATTCAATAAATCTTGATTCTAATTTTTTAAAATCTAGTCTTTTTATTTCTTGAAATGCAATATCATTGAACATATCTTTTTTAGTTATTTTATTTTTAGGAATTTCTAAAGATATATCTGTAACTATTGTAACTAATTCTTTACTTAAAATAGCCATATCTTTATACTTTTCTATATTTTCAGCTACTCTTTTAGGCTTTATATTTTGAACATTTTCTATTGCGTTTTCAACAGTTTTATATTCTTTAATAATTTTTAATGCTGTTTTTTCTCCTATACCTAAAACACCTGGTATATTATCTGAGCTATCACCCATTAATGCTTTAACATCTATGTACTCTATTGGTGTAACTCCTATTTTTTCTATAACATCTTTCATAAAATAATTTTCTATTTCTGTTTTTCCAGATTTAGTTTTTGGTATTCTTATTTTTGTAGTTTCAGAAGCTATTTGTAATAAATCTCTATCCCCTGAAACTAAAACAACATCTATTCCTTCTTTTTCACATTTTTTAGCAATACTACCTAAAATATCGTCAGCTTCAAAACCTTCTTTTTCATATATATTTATATTCATTTTTAAAAGTAATTTTTTTAGTTCATCTATTTGAGGTCTTAATTCTTCAGGCATTCCCTTTCGGTGTCCTTTATATGAGTCATATTTTTTATGTCTAAAAGTTGGTGATGGTAAATCAAATGCAACTCCTATATAATCTGGTAATTCTTCATCGTATAATTTAAAAAAAATATTTAAAAATCCATATATTCCATTTGTATATTCACCATCTTTATTTGTTAAAATAGGTATTGCATAAAATGCTCTATTTATGATACTATTACCATCTATTAACATAATTTTATTTGGCATAAAAATCTTCTCCTAAAATATAAGTATAATTTTATAAATATAAGCAATAATATTTATATATTATTAATATTAAACTAAAAATATAAATAAATAAAGTTTTTTTATTTAATAATAAAAAGTAAAACTTTTTGTTGACTTTTTTAATATTTATGCTATAATTATTTAGTAATCGGTACTAAATGATAATTACTATTATATAGTATTTATTATTAGTTTTAAGATGAATAGTTATACAAAGTTTATTTAAGTCATAAAATCATAAAAAGTATAATACTCAATATAAATAATGCCCTGTTTAGAGTGAGTATATTCTAATATAATAATTAAACTTCTATAGCTTAAAACTAAAAATTTAAAATTTTAAGGAGGATATAATTATGAAAAAATTCGTTTGTTCAGTATGTGGTCACGTATTTGAAGGAGAAAAAGCTCCAGATAAATGCCCAATTTGTGGAGCAGAAGGTTGCAAAATAATAGAACAAAAAGATGGTGAAGAAGTTAAATCTTGTCACAAATCTGCTTGTCATAAAGATGAAAAACCTTCTTGCCATAAAGAAGAAAAACCTTCTTGTCATAAAGAAGAAAAA
>CAMLLW010000018.1 GCA_946481295.1 uncultured Clostridia bacterium
GAACATAGCCATGAACATGTTCATAAAAATAGTAAATATAAGTTACTTGTAATTATATTAGGTATATTTTTTTATTTCGTAGCTTTACTTAATATTACAGAACCATTTATTACATTAGGTTTCTTTATAGTTAGTTATATATTATTAGGTATAGATATTGTTTTAAAAGCTATAAAAAATATTTTTAATGGTAATTTTTTTGATGAAAACTTTTTAATGGCTGTATCTACATTAGGAGCTTTAGCAATTGGACAATATCCTGAAGCAATAGCAGTTATGCTTTTTTACAAGATAGGAGAATATTGTCAAGATATTGCTGTAAATAAATCAAGAAAATCAATAAAAAGCTTAATGAATTTAAAACCTGAATATGCCAATTTGATTGGAGAAAAAGGAGATATAATAAAAACAGATCCTCAAAATATAAATATAGGAGATATAATATTAATAAAACCAGGTGAAAAGGTTGCTTTAGATGGAATAATTATAGAAGGAAAAAGTCAATTAGATACTTCTGAATTAACAGGTGAAAGTATTCCATTAATTTTAAAAGAAAATGATAAAGTTTTAAGCGGTGTAATAAACTTAACAGGAACATTAAAAGTAAAGGTAAGCAAAATATATAAAGATTCTACTGTAGCTAAAGTTATGGATATGGTGGAAAATGCAAGTAGTAAAAAGTCAAAGACAGAAAATTTTATTACTAAATTTTCAAAAATATATACTCCTGCAGTTGTTTTTATGGCTATAATTATAGCTTTTATACCTCCATTATTTTTAAATAATTCATCTTTACAAGATTGGATATATAGAGGTTTAGTATTTTTAGTAGTTTCATGCCCTTGTGCATTAGTAATTTCAGTACCTTTAAGTTTTTTCAGTGGAATAGGATTAGCCTCTAAAAATGGAATATTAATAAAAGGCAGTAATTATTTACAAGAAATTGCAGAAATAAAAACAATTATTTTTGATAAGACAGGAACATTAACAAAAGGTGTTTTTGATGTTACAAATATTTATTGTGAAGACAGTATTACTCAAAATGAACTTTTAGAAATAGCTGCTAGTGTAGAAGTTTATTCTAATCATCCTATTGCAAAATCTATATTAAGAGAATGTAAAAATAGAAATATAGAAATAAAAAATTCAGAGATAAACAATTTTAAAGAAATATCAGGAAAAGGATTAGAAGGAATATTAGAAGATAGCAAAATATTAATAGGTAATTCTAAAATATTAGATGATAATAAAATAGATTATAAAAAATATGATGGAATAGGAACAGTTATTTATATATTAAAAGATAATAAATATAAAGGATATATAGTTGTATCAGATATAATAAAAGAAGATGCAGAATATACAATAAATAAATTAAAAGAAAAGAATATATCTATAGGAATGTTAACAGGTGATAGAAAAGAAAATGCTAATAAAATATCACAAAAATTAGGAATAGATTTAACTTATTCAGAGTTATTACCTAATGAAAAAGTTGAAATAATAGAAAATTTATATTTAGAAAATAAAGATCAAAAAATAGCGTTTATTGGCGATGGTATTAATGATGCTCCAGTTTTAAGTAGAGTAAATGTAGGTATTGCTATGGGTGCTTTAGGTTCAGAAGTTGCAATAGAATCAGCAGATATTGTTTTAATGACAGATGAGCCATCTAAAATAATAAAAACTATAGATATTGCTAAAATTACAATGAAAACTGTAAAACAAAATATTTACTTAGCTTTATTTGTAAAATTTGCAGTATTAATTTTAAGTGTTTTTGGATTTGCTTCTATGTGGTTAGCTGTATTTGCAGATGTAGGAGTTACATTAATAGTTATTTTGAATTCTATTAGAAAAACTATATATAAGTATAATTTATAACAGTACTTAGATTAAAAATTATGTGTTTTAAGTCGATATAACAATCTATATAAATAAATTTAATATAGAATTTAACATATAATACAAATACTGTTTAAAATAAAGGGGGAATTTTGTTATGCCAATATATACGAATAATACTAATAGAGTTACAGGGCTTTCAGGGGTTGATACAGAGCAGTGGATAAAACAATTGATGCAAGCAGAAGGTACAAAATTAACAAGAGTTAAAAAACAAGCAACTTTATTATCATATAAACAAGAAGCATATAAAAATACATCTAAACTTTTAAAAGATTTTCAAAATTCAATTTTAAGTATAGGAAGTAATAAAAGTATAAGAAGTAGATCAAATTTTTTAACTAAAATAGTAAATATAAATAATCCTGATTTTGCAAATGTAACTGTAAATTCTGATGCTAAAGTAGGTACACACCTTTTAAATATTTTACAACTTGCAAGTGGAGATAAATATGAATCTGATATAGATTCTATTAAAGGTAAAATTATAGGTACAGAGGATTTTAATTATCAAGATATTAAAGCAGGCGATAATTTTAATGTTAATTTTGATGGTAAAAGTAGGAATATAAGTTTTTCAGAAGAGGATTTAAAAGACATTAAATCTAATGAAGATTTTATTAATAAATTAAATGAAAAGTTGTCTAGTCAATTTGGTGATAATAAAATAAAAGCTTCATTAAATGATGGTAAATTAAATATAATTAGTGTAGAGTCAGGTCATGAGCTACGTATATCTGAAGGAACAGGAAGAAATAATTTATTTACTGGTTCAAAAATTATGAAAGATGAAGATTGGGAAAAATTAGCTGGTAGTAAATACACTTTAGAAGTTGACGGTAAAAAAGTAGAGATAGATTTTTCTAAATTTGATAACGATAAAAATAAATTGACTAAAGAAAAAGCTATAAATACAATAAATTCAGCATTAAAAAACGAAAAAATATCAGTAACAACATCTATAAATTCTGATGGTAAAGTAGAATTTAGAGCTATTGGTACAGACAAATCTATTAATATTTCAGGTGATTTACTTAAAAATATTACTGGCAGTAATTCTATAGAATTAGATAGAAATAGAGTATTACCTGGGTTAGGTAATATAAAAAATGGAGCATCTAATATTCTTAATAATACAGATACATTAGAATATATATTTGGAGAAGACGCTTTTGATAAAGACGGTAAAATGACATTTACAATTAATAATGAGAAAATTACTTTAGAAAAAGGATTTACTTTAAAAGAAATGCAAAATACTATAAATAATAGTAAGGCAGGCGTTACATTTAGTTATAATAAATTATCTAATAATTGTACATTAGAATCTAAAAGAACAGGTGCTAGTTCAGAAATAAAATTTGGAGAAGGTTCTGAAAAATTAAAAAATATTTTAGGAATAGATGATACTAAAAAAGTAAGTTCAGCATGTGATGCTAAAATTATATTAGATGGAATAGAAACAACTAGGGAATCAAATGAATTTACTATAGATGGATTAAAACTTACATTAAAAGAAGTAACAAAAGAAGATCAACCAATAAAAATTGAAGTATCAAAAGATAGTAAAAGTGCTAAAGATACTATTAAAAATTTTGTAGAATCTTATAATACACTTATTGATGAATTAAATAAATTAGTTGCTACAAATAGACCAAGATCACAAGATAATTCTTATTACGAACCTTTAACAGATGAAGAAAGAAAAGAACTTACTGAAAGTGAAGCTAAGGCTTGGGATGAAAAAGCTAAAGAAGGACTTTTATATAGAGATGATATAATATCTAATCTTACATCTGAAATGAGAAGTTTTTTAAATCAAAGTGTAGAATTAGAAGATGGAACAAAAATAAGTTTATATGATTTAGGTATAAGTACTTCTAGTAATTATAAAGAAAAAGGAAAATTAGTTATAAATGAAAGCAAATTAGATCAAGCACTTGAAAATCTTGATGGAGATAAAATAGCAGATTTATTTACAAAAGAATCAAATATAGCTTCTAATGATAAAGATAATAGAGATAAAAGAATGAAAACTCAAGGGTTAGCAGAAAGATTATATGATCTTGTAAATTCTACTGTTGGTGCCAAAGGTTCTATATCAAATAAAATAGGAAATGGTGTTATTGGTGAGAATGATCCTTATAATTCATTACAAAGTCAAATAAATCGATATAATAGTAAAATTGATAATTTAAAAGTATATTTAAAAAATAAAGAAGAATATTATTATAAAATGTTTTCTAAGATGGAATCAGTAATTATGCAAGCAAATAGTCAAATGGATTATTTATATTCTATGTTTAATCAGTAATCATTTTAAGAGAAGGTGATTTATACAATTGAATAATAATATAGAGACTATAGCTTTAGAAATGTTATATGAAAAACAATATATATTAGATGAAATATTAAGTTGTACTATAAATACAACTTTTTATGACAATCAGGAAGATAACTACGAAAAATATATAAATTTAATGGAAACTAGAAAATTATATTTTGACAAAATTAAGTCTATAGATAAAAAGTTAAATGATGTAAAATTTAAAAATATATTTTTAAATGGAAGTCAAAATTTTTTAGCAGATGTAAATGGTATAAAAAGTTCATTTAGTATAATATCTAAAAAAATAATAGATATAGACAAACAAAATCAGGAAGTTATAAATAAAATAATGGCTTATATTAAAAGTGAAATGAAGGATGTTAAAGATTATAAAAAAGTAAGTGTTATTTATAATGATAATAGTGATTTAATTTATAATGCTGGATATTATTTTGATAAGACTAATTAAAAATTATTAGGAGGTTTATTAAAATGAAAATAGATAATTTTGATAAATCAAATTTAAATACTAATAAGATTAAAAATAATAAATTAGACAATGATTGTGAGTCTTATAATTATAAAAATACAGATAAAACTAATTATATTGTAAATACAAATTTTGAAAATATAAGTTCTGAAAAAATTTTAAAAGAAGCAATAGATTATGCAAATGATAAATTAAAAGTAATTAAGAAAGAATTTTCTTATTCTGTACATGAAAAACTAAATAGGGTAATGGTAAAAGTTATAGATTCTGAAACAAAAGAAGTTATAAAAGAAATACCTCCTGAAAAGATAATGGATATTATTGCGAAAATTGAAGAGCTTTCTGGTTTGCTATATGACAAAACTATTTAGTATTTTGGAGGAGAATTTAATGGCTATAAGAAATCCATATGATAAATATAATAATACGGTATTTAGTGCTCCACAAGAAGAACTTACTCTTATGTTATATAACGGTGCTCTTAAATTCTGTAATCAATCTATAATTGCACTAGAAAATAATGATTTAGAAAAAGCAGGGAATATGCTTTTAAAAACTCAAAGAATTATAAGGGAATTACAAATAACACTTAATTATAAATATGAAATATCTAATCAGTTAGGTGCTATGTATGAATATATACATACAAAATTGGTTGATTCAAATATTAAAAAAGATATGAATACATTATTAGAAGTTAGAGATTTAATTAGAAATTTGAGAGATACTTGGAAAGAAGCTATAGTTATAGCTAGAAAAGAAGGTTAATGATATAAATTAAAATAGCTTGATTTTAGTCAAGCTATTTTAATTTAAAAATTTAAGATTTTTAAATTTTAAATTATTCAAATTGGCTATTATATAAATTATAGTAAAAGCCTTTCTTTTCTAATAATTCATTATGAGATCCTATCTCAATTATTTTACCTTTATTTAAAACTAATATTTTAGTTGCATTTTGTATTGTAGATAACCTATGTGCTATTACAAAAGATGTCTTATTTTTCATTATCTTATTAAATGCTTCTTGAATTTTTATTTCTGTTAAAGTATCTATAGAACTTGTTGCTTCATCTAATATTAAAATATCTGGATTTGCAAAAATAGTTCTTGCTATAGATATTAATTGTTTTTCACCTTCTGATAAAATATTATTTTGTGTAGATATATAAGTGTCATATCCTTTTTCTAGATTACTTATAAATGTATGAGCATTTGCAATTTTACTTGCTTTTACCATATCTTCTTCTGAACCTTTACTATTTGAATACATAATATTTTCTTTAATAGTTCCACTAAATAGCCATGTATCTTGCAATACCATTCCTATATGACTTCTTAAATTATTTTTGCTAATTTTATTAATATCTATATTATCAATTAAAATATTACCTTTATCAATTTCATAAAATCTCATTAATAAATTTGCTATAGTTGTTTTTCCTGCTCCTGTAGGACCAACAATTGCAATTGTATCATTTGGATTTACAGAAAAATTTAGATTTTCTATTAGGGGCTTATCCTTTATATAAGAAAAACATACATTATTAAAATTAATTTTTGATTCTAAATTTTCTGGTAATTTTTCTGTTTTATTATTTTCATTATCTTCTTTTAAATTTAAAAAATATATTATTCTATCTAAAGATGCAAATCCAGTTTGAATATTTGTTATTATAGATGAAATTTCATTAAATGGTTTTGAAAATTGTGCAGAATATATTAAAAATGCTGAGATAATTCCTATAGATAATCCATCATTTATAGTAATTATTCCACCAAAAATGCCGATTAATAAATATGAAAAGTTCTCTAAAAAACGTGTAACAGGGTTTGTTATCGCAGAAATAAACATTGCATTTTTTACTGTATGAAAGAAATTATTGTTTATATTTTCAAATATGCTTAATTTTTCAGATTCTCCATTTAAAGCTATAATTAATTTTTGATTACCAATAACATCAGAAGTAAATGATGTTAAATCACCAATAATTTGTTGTTGTGATGCAAATATAGGTTTAGAGATTCTAGATGTAATATAAGTTACTAAAAAGTTAAATGCAGTTACAAATAAAACTAATAAGGTTATTTTTACATTTAAATATAACATTATAATTAAACATATTATTATAGTAACAATACCAGAAAATAAACTAATTATAGAAACAGAAATAGTATCACCAACATTATTTATATCATTTGTAAAAATACTTATAATATTTCCTATACTTGTTGTTTCAAAATAAAATATAGGTATTTTATTTAATTTATTAAATAAAGTTATTCTTAAATTTGTAATTAATTTATTTGCAAATTTATTAGAAATTATAGATAAAACCCAAGTAAATAAAGAATTTACTAAAAATAATATAAATAATATAAATAAATTTTTACCCAAAAGTGTGAAGTTAACATTATGTTTACCTATAAGATAACCTATGCACTTACTTATATATAAAGTAGAAGTTATGTATGTTAAAGAAGTTATTAAAGCAGATATTAAACATATTGATATGTATATTTTAGACTTTTTATTAAATAAAAAGCTATAATTTTTTAAGTTTCTCATGATGTCCCTTCTTTCTTTTTTATTTTAAATTAATTTGAGAATTAAAAATATTTTTATAAATGTCGCAATTTTTTAATAGATAATCATGAGAACCTATATTTACTAAATCTCCTGTTTCTGACAATACTAAAATTTTATCTGCCCCCATTATTGAACTTACTCGTTGAGATATTATTATTAAGTTTTCATTATTTATATTATTTTTAATATTATTCATTATTTTTTTATCAGTTTTATAGTCTAATGCACTGAGACTATCATCTAAGATTAATATAGGAGCTTTTTTTAAAAAACCTCTTGATAAATTTAAACGTTGTTTTTGACCTCCAGAAAATGAATTTGCACCTTCTGAAATTTTATAATTTAGGTTGTTTTCTTTTTCTATAACAAAATCAAATGCATCTGCATTTTTTAATGCCGATATTATTTCTTCTTCAGATACATTTTTATTACCTAATGTTAAATTATCTTTTATTGTATCAGAAAGTAATATAGATTTTTGTTGTACAATAGAAAATTTATTTCTTAAATCTTTTTTAGAATAATTTTTTATATTATTACCATATAATAATATTTCTCCATCTGTAACATCATAGAATCTTTGTAATAAATTTATTAATGTTGTTTTACCGCTACCTGTAACACCTATTATGCCTAAAGTTTCTCCTTTTCTTAACTTAAAATTTATATCTTTTAAGATTTTATTTTCTAAAAGATTGAAACTAACATTTTTAAATTCTATAGTAAAATCATTGTTTTTAGTTTTAATATTTTTAGTTTCATCATAGAATTTTAAGTCAGGTTCTTCATTTAAAATTTCATTAACTCGAACTGATGCAGTAAAAGCTTTAGGAAATACATTTATTAAATTAGCTGTTACAATCAATGAATTTAATATTTTTGTTGCATAAGTACTTAATGCTAAAATATCTCCAGCTAAAAGATGACCATTGTATACTTTTATAGCTCCAAAATATAAAACAGCAATAATACCAATATTTACAATTAGACTTGTGAGAGGAGATGTGAGACTAGAAAAAAATACAACTTTGTTATTAGATATTTCTAAATCTATACTTTTATTAGACACTTTATTTTTTTCGAATGAAAATTTTCGAAAAGATCTTATAGATTTTATACCTGTTAGATTTTCGTTTATTATTAAAGTTAATTCATCTAATTTTTTTCTCGATAAAGAATACAATTTAGAAGTTAATCTCATTAATATAATTAATACTACACTTATTAAAGGAATCATTATTAAAAATATTAATGTAAGTTGAACATTTATAGTAAAAGACATTATGATTGCTCCAATACATAAAAAAGGAGTTCTACTAAGTAATCTTATACACTTTGCTATAGCATCTTGAATATAATTTATATCAGAGGTTAATATATTATTAAGTGTATTAGTACCGAACTTATCTAAATTTTTATAGCTAAATGTATTTATTTTTTTTACTATAGCAAGCCTTATATTGCCACCTATACCTACACATGCTACAGAAGCGCTATATTGACAATATAATGCTGAAATTACTCCTAAAGTAGAAATAAGTAAAATAGATAATCCCATTTGTATAATATAAGATTTATCTTTATTAGGAATACCAAAGTTAATTATTTTTGCCATTAATATAGGAGATACAAGTTCTAATATTGCTTCTACTAGTTTTGCAAGTGCTCCTAAAATACAATTTTTTGTGTAAGGTCTAATGTAATTTTTTATCAGTTGAATCAAGTTATCACGTCCTTTAAATTTATATTACATTATTTAACTTAGCTTACTTATATTAATTGTAATTATTTTATAAAAATTTTGCAATAATAAATAGTAAATTGGATATATAAGGTGGTTAATTTATTATGATAAATATAGGTATTTTAGAAGATAGTAATGATAAAAAGATTTTAAAAGCTATTGATAGTATTTTATTTTTTGAAGTTATAGATAGCGTAAAGGCATATTTTCTAGATATTTATAATTATGATATATATAATTTTGACATAATTATTATAGATAAGAATATAGAAGAATATGGCTTATCTTCTAGATTAGAAAATATAGATAAAAGAGCTATAATTTTAATTAATAATGATAATAAGATTTTATGTCCTAAATTTAATAATACTAAAAATATAATAAATTATGGTTTTAGTTTTGATTCCGATATTACTTTATCTAGTACTTTAGAAAATACAATTCAATTTTGTATACAAAAAAGTTTACCTACATTATATGGTGAAATAGTAGAGCCAAAGGAATTTTCATTATTGCTACCTAAAGATATTCAAAATATATATTCTATTTTACCAGTAGTATCAGCATTAATTTTAAGTGGAATAAGTAAGGATAATTTATATTTAGAAACAGTACTATTTTAAAATAAAATTTTAAAATTAAGTCTAAAGTTTATACCTTATGAATAAGTTATTATATATTTATTTTTTATATATATTAATTATAAATAGAAAATTACTATAGACGAGGGGAGAGCTTTAGATGCAACAAGACAATTTAACTATGAATAATAGTGTAGAAATTGTGGGGTCTGTTATTAGTGACTTTACATTTAGTCATGAAGTTTATGGAGAGGGTTTTTATAATTTTTATTTAGATGTAAGTAGACTAAGTGATACATATGATAAGTTACCGATAACTATTTCAGAAAGGCTTATAGATAGGAGTAAGTTACCTATAGGAACTTTAATACATATTTGGGGGCAAATTAGATCATATAATAATTTTGTAGAACCAGAAAAAAAGAATAGACTAATATTAACTATATTTACTAAGGACATAGAAATATTATCGGAAGAGGATAATACTATAAAAAATCCAAATAATGTTTTATTAAATGGATATATTTGCAAAGAGCCGATATTTAGAGTAACACCTTTTGGTAGAGAAATTTGTGATATTTTATTAGCAGTAAATAGAGCATATAATAAATCAGATTATATACCTTGTATAGCATGGGGAAGAAATGCAAGATTTGTATCTAATTTACCTGTTGGTGAAAATATAAAATTATCTGGAAGAATGCAATCTAGAGAGTATCAGAAAAAACTAGATACTGGAGAAATTATTAATAAAGTTGCATATGAGATTTCTATATCTAAAATAGAATATGGCGAAAATTCAAATAAAGTAGAAAAAAGCGAAGAATAAGTATTTAATACTTATTCTTCGCTTTTTTTATTTTAGTGTTATATATGAGTATATATGTTATAATTATATATATAAATTTGTAGATAAGGGTGTATTTTTGATGGAGAACAAAAAAAATAAAAAGTTTTTAAAAAAGAGTAGAATAATAATTCTAATTTTAGCTATTATTAGTATTGTAGTATTATGTTTTTTATTTATGCCAAATTTTAAAGTTGAAAATCCTTACGAAAATACTACAAAAATTAGTTTAATAGTTGGAGATAGTCTTGAATTAATTGGTAGTGAAAAAACGAGTACTAATTTACCTATAATTAAAAATAATGTCGTATATTTACCCTTTAATATTTTAAAAAAATACGTAGATAAAAATATTTTTTGGGATGAAGATAATAAAACGCTTACTATTACTACATTAAAAAAATTAATTAGATTACATCCAAATAGCGAAAAATATAGTATTAATTATAAAGATTATAATTTGGGTATTCCTATAGAAATTATAAATAATGAAGTATATGTACCTCAAAATTTCTTAGATACTGTTTATCACAATATTAAAGTAAATTATATATTGAAAAATAATGTTGTTACATTAGATGATAAAAAAAATAATATTACTTATGGAAAAGTAAATAAGCATAATCAAACATTAAGAAATGGAGACAGTATAAAATCTAGTATTATAAGAAAAGTGACACCAGATGAAGAATTTATAATTTTAGAAGATAAAAAAGAAAATAAATATACTAAAATAAGAACATATGATGGATTTATAGGATATATAAAAACTAGTAAAATATATATAACTAGAGAAAAGAAAGGTTCTACATTTAATGAAACTCTAACTAGTAACAAAATGCAAAAAACAGGATTAAAGGTAAATTTATTATGGGATCTAATAACAAATAAAACTGCAAATAATTTAAAAAATAAAAGAGTAATACATGAAGGTGTAAATGTACTTTCTCCAACTTGGTTTAGTTTTAATAAAGAACATTTAAATGGGGATATTATTAGTTTAGCTAGTAAAGACTACGTAGACTGGGCACATGATGTTGGTTATCAAGTATGGCCACTAATAACAGATAGCGAAAATTCTAAAATAACAACTAGTATTTTAACTGATACAAAAAAAAGAGATAAAATTATTTTAAATTTATTAAAAACTTGTAAAGAATTTGATTTAGATGGAATAAATATAGATTTTGAACGTGTTCCGCAAGATTATATAGAATTTTATTTGCAATTTCTACGTGAATTGACACCAATTTTACGTTCAAATGGTATAATTGTTTCAGTAGATACATTTGTACCTAGTCAGTGGAGTCTATATTATAATCGAAGAGAAATAGGACGAGTAGTAGACTATGTTTGTGTTATGACTTATGACGAATATACATCAGCATCTAAAAAAAGCGGACCAAATGCTTCTATAGGATTTGTAGAAAATGGATTAAAAGATACTATTGCAGAAATACCTAGTGACAAAGTAATAATGAGTATTCCCTTTTTTGTTAGAGTATGGTCTGAAACAGAAAATATTGATGAAGATAGCGATGAAAAAAATGTAAATGTATCTGTAAGAAGTGTAGGTATGAACTATGCTTATAATATTTTTTCAGAAGAAGGTGTTAATTTTAAATGGTTAGATGATAAAGGTTGTTATTATGGGGAGTTTGAAAAAACCGAAAAAGGTAAAAAGGTGATTTGTAAAACATGGTTAGAAGATTTTAGATCACTTGAAGAAAAATTAAAATTAGTTAAAAAATATGATATCGCTGGTGTATCTGAATGGTCTAGAGGATTACAGTCAGATGGTACATTTGAACTTATTGACTCATATTTAGGATAATTTGTAAAGAAGGGAGCCTTTATGAATAAATTTAGTAAAAATACACTTTTATTATTTGTTTTATCACTTAGTATATTTGTTGGATGTAGTAAAGAAGCAAAAAATCCAAAAAATGAACTTTCAGACAATGTTAGTGCTTTAGATGAAGAGCAAGAAGAATCTGCAGCTAATTATCAGTATGAAAAGTATCAATTTGATGATTTTTCATTGTCACTAGTTGTACCAAAAAATTGGTATGTTTTAAATGAAGAAGAAAGAAAGGAATTTAAAAAAATTGAGGATGACAATATAAACAATATATTTGTTGTGTTTAAAGATAATATAAATAATAGAGATACTGTAGAATTTAATCAAAATTTATATATAATAGTTGAAAATATTAAAAATAATAAAGATAAATTTTCTTTAGATAAGTATATAGAAAAATATATTAGTGATATGAAAAAAACAAAAGTTGCTAATTCACTTTCATTTTCTAATACTGAAGATGTTAAAATAGGAGATAATAAAGCTAAAAAATTTATTGCCAGTGTTTCTTATCCAAATTTAGATATAAAAGAAGAGTATTATTTTGTATTATATGATAATCATTTATATACTATAGTTTCTACTTATGCAGAAGATACACAGCCAACAGATTTAAATAATATTATAGATTCAATAAAAATAGGTAAAACTGCTTGATTATGAGCAATTTTACCTATTTAAATATTATAAGTATTAACTTTGCTTAAATATCTTTTTTATATTTATTAAAAGATATATTAAGCAAAGTTTTTTATTTTGCTATATTGTATTCTATATGTTACTGAGGTAAAATGCATTTTATAATAACAATTATATAATAAATATAAATATATGTTTTTATATTAAAATTAAAATAAATAATATTATTAAAATATAATTTCAAAAAGTTATGATACAAATATTTTGTCTTTATATTTATTTATAATATTAGATTAAATAGTTTTATAAATTTTAGGAGTTGATATAATGATATATTTAGACTATGCAAGCAACTGTCCTGTAGATAAAGAAGTATTAGATAAATTTAATTATATTAATAAAAATTATATTGGTAACCCCAATTCCATTCATAAATTAGGTTTAGAATCTAAAAAAATAATAGATACTACAACAAAAAATATAGCAGATAGATTCAATATTCTAGAAGATGAAATTATATATACATCTGGAGCTACAGAGTCTAATAATTTAGCTATTAGTGGTTTAATTGAAAAGAATAAACATTTAGGTAATCATATAATAACTACTCAATTAGAACATCCTTCTATTATTTCTACAATAAATAAATATAAAGATAAAGGGTTTGAAGTTGATTATATAGATATATTACCAAATGGTCTTATAGATATGGAATTATTAGAAGAACTTATGAGAGATAGTACAATTTTAGTAAGTATATCATATGTTGATAGTGTTTTAGGAATCAAACAAAATATAGAAGAATTAGCTCAATTTTTTAAGTCATATCCTAATTGTTACTTTCATACAGATGCTACTCAGGCAGTAGGTAAAATAGATGTAAATTTTAAAAATATAGATTTAGTTACTTTTGCTCCTCATAAGTTTTTTGGACTTAGTGGTGTAGGAGTTTTAATAAAAAAACAAAATATAGAGTTAGATCCTATAATATTAGGAGGAAATAGTACAACAAATTATAGAGGTGGAACTCCTAATACTGCATTAATATCATCTATAGAAACTTCTTTAGATGTTGCGTATAGAGATATGGATGAAAAATATAAATATGTTGAAAAACTAAATAAAATTTTAAGAGAAAATTTATCTAGTTATTCTAATATAAAAATAAATAGTACTCTTAATTCAATACCTTTTATTTTAAATTTTAGTATTTTAAATATAGATTGGATGCAATTTTTAAATTTATTAAATGAAAATGATGTATATTTATCAACAAGAGCATCATGTTGTCCTATAAATACTATATCTAAATCAGTTTATGCACTTACTTGTGATAAAAAAAGATCATTTTCTAGTTTTAGAATAAGTTTATCTCATATTACAACAGAAGATGAAGTTAGAAAATTTTTAGAAATTTTTGATTATTGTTATAAAGAATTAAAAAAATAAAATATTAATATGGAGAATATAATGGAAAAACATTCTGAAATAGAAAGAAGTATAATTAAAAAATTTAGAAAAGACATATGGTGTAAATTCACAAAAGCAGTTAGAGATTATGAACTTATAAATGAAAATGACAGTGTTGCTATTTGTATTTCCGGTGGGAAAGATTCAATGCTACTTGCAAAATGTGCTCAAGAATTGCAAAGACATGGAAGAATAAATTTTAATTTAAAATTTATTGTCATGGATCCTGGATATAATGAAGTAAATAGAAATAAAGTAGAAGAAAATGCAAAACTTTTAAATATACCAGTAGAAATTTTTGAAACACCTATTTTTGATATAGTAGAAAGCACAGATAAATCACCATGTTATTTATGTGCTAAAATGAGAAGAGGATATTTATATAGTAAAGCTCAGGAAATAGGTTGTAATAAAATTGCTTTAGGACACCATTTTGATGATGTAATAGAAACAAGTTTATTAAGTATGTTTTATGGTGGAGAATTAAAAACTATGATGCCTAAATTAAAAAGCACTAATTTTGAAGGAATGGAACTTATAAGACCTCTTTATTTAGTAAGAGAAGAAAGTATTATAAATTGGAAAAATTATAATAACTTAAGTTTTATAAATTGTGCATGTAGATTTACAGAAAGTTGTAGTGTTGATGATACAGGAGCATCTAAAAGGCAAGAAATAAAAACATTGATAAAAAGATTAAAAAGAAAAAGCCCTGTTATAGAACATAATATTTTCAAAAGTATGGAAAATATTAATTTAAATGCAATTGTGGGATATAAAGAAAATGGTAAAAAACATAGTTTTTTAGAAAATTATTAACTTAAAATAATTTTTATTAAGAAACTTTATAAAAATAAGTAAATAAATTTATCCAAAAATAAAAAATTATAAATATCATGCTGTAAAAGTTGTCAAAATTATTAAATAAAATTTACTATAAAATTAACAAAGTTTATAAATTTTATTGTGAGACAAAAGTATATATGATAAAATTTAAATTAAAATTATTACATATTATATTTGTTAATTTAAGGAGAAGGGATTTATATGACTAAAATAATACTTATTTGTTCAGCAGGTATGTCTACTAGTATTTTAGTACAAAAAATGAAGAAAGTTGCAAGTGAAAAAGGATTAGAATTTGATATTACAGCATATCCAGAATCTAATGCACAAGAACATTACGATGGTTGTTCTATAGTATTATTAGGACCACAAGTTAGATACTTATTAAATAAAGTAAAAAAAGATGTAGAAGGTAAAAATATAAAAGTAGATGTAATTGATACAGTATCTTATGGAAGAATGGATGGAGAAGCTGTTATAAATCAAATTAATAAATTATTAGGATAAAATTGATAAATAAATTATTACTATTTAATATACTAAATAGTAATAATCTATTTTATTTAAATGTTAAAATTTTGTCATAGATAGGGGTAATTTAGTATGTCAATAGATTTAGAGACAGATATAATGAATATAGTTGTAGATAGTGGTTCATGCAGAAGTTATTCAATGGAAGCTATAGCATATGCAAAGGAAAAAAAATTTAAAGAAGCAGATATAGCATTAGAAAATGCAAATAATGAAATAAATAAAGCTCACAAAAAACAAACTGAATTAATTCAAAATGAAATTAATGGTGACAAAATTGATATAAATTTGATAATGGTACATGCACAAGACCATTTGATGACAGCATTATTAGCCAGAGATTTGGCAAAAGAAATTGTAGAATTATACAAAAAAATAGAAAATTAGAAATTATTAAATTCACTGATAAAATTAAAAAAATTATTATATTAAAAGTTTTAATATAGTACAAAAATAACAAAAAAAACATTAAATTTTTTGTTATTTTACACATATAATAAAATTAAAATATATTATAAAATTACAAAAAATTTAAATACATATATATGTATAAGTAACTTTTATTTTATGAAAACTATGTACTATTATGATGAATTGTGTTATCATTTCTTATAAATAATTTGTATAATAACTTAAAAGGAGAGTACTAAAATGTTAAAGAAATCTTTTGTAATAGAAAATAAACAAGGCTTACACGTTAGACCTGCTGGTGTATTGGTAAAAGCTATTAAGGACTTCGATAGTAGTATAAAAATTAACCATAACGATAAAATTATAGAAGCTAAAAGTTTATTAGGTATTATGGGAGCTTGTATTAAATGTGGAGATACTATTGAATTTCAAGTAGATGGATCTGATGAAAATGAAGCAATGAAAGCTATTGAGGAAGTAATAGAATCAGGACTAGGTGAGTAATATGTTAACAGCAATAGGAACTGGTATACTAAATGTAGTATCTATGGGTAAAGTTTTTAGATTAGAAGAAGCAGAATTAAAATTAACTAAAAATTCTACTCTAACTACTGATGAAGAGATTAAAAGATATCACAATGCTAATAAAGAATTTAAAGTTCTTAGTGCGCAAATGATAGAAGAAATTAAAAAAAAGTCTGGTGAACATGAAGCTTCAATTATAGAAGGTCATATTCTCTTAGCAGAAGATATAGAAATTGTTAATACTGTAGAAGAAGCTTTAAAAAATTCTTCTATATCAGCTGAATGGGCAGTTGCAGAAGTATTTGATAATTTTGCTAATATGTTTTCTTCAATGGACGATGAGCTTATGAGCCAAAGAGCATCAGATTTAAAAGATATTAAAACAAGACTTATTTACATTTTACAAGGTAAAAAGATGGAGTCTATTAAGGATTTAAAAGAACAATGTATTGTTGTTTCTAGAGATCTCACACCATCTCAAACCAGTGGTATTAATAAAGATATTATTTTAGGTATTGCTACAGAAGTAGGTGGAAAAACATCACATACAGCCATATTATCTCAAGCTATGGAAATACCTGCTATATTAGGTGTATCTAATTTAATGAGTTCTGTTAAAAACGGAGATTTTATAATTATGGATGGTAAAACAGGAGAAATAATTATAAATCCATCAGATGATATCATTGAAAAATATAAAAAAATTTCTGAAGAACAAAAAGATGCAAAAAGACTTTTAGAAATTTATAAAGATAAAGAAACTATTACTAAAGATGGTGTTAAGTTGCATCTATTTGGTAATATAGGAACTCCTAATCATGTTCCTAGTTTACTAAAAAATGGAGCAGAAGGCGTTGGACTTTTTAGAACAGAATTTTTATACATGGATCGTCCTAATTTTCCAACAGAAGAAGAACAATTTCAAGTATATAAAGAAGTTGCTGAAGCATTAGAAGGAAAACCTGTTATTATTAGAACATTAGATATAGGTGGAGATAAAGATCTTCCTTATTTTGATTTTCCTGATGAAGACAATCCTTTCCTAGGTTATAGAGCAATTAGAATTTGTTTAGATAAAACAGAAATTTTCAAAGTTCAATTAAGAGCATTATTAAGAGCTAGTGCTTATGGTAATATAAGAATAATGTTACCAATGATAGTTTCTTTAATTGAAATAAGAAAATCTAAAGAACTAATAGAAGAAGTTAAAAAAGAACTTTCAAAAGAAAATATTGCATTTAATAAAGATATTGAAGTTGGAATAATGGTAGAAACACCTGCTGCTGCAGTATCAACGGATATTTTAGGAAAAGAATGTGACTTTTTTAGTTTAGGAACTAATGATCTTATACAATATACTACTGCTGTAGATAGAGGAAATGATAAAATTTCACATCTTTATACAGAATATAATCCAGGAGTTATGCGATTAATTGCAAACACTGTTAATAATGCTAAGAAAAATAATATTTTTGTTGGTATGTGTGGAGAAGTTGCTCAAAATAAATATATGATACCTTTCCTTATTGGGTTAGGTTTAGATGAATTTAGTGTTTCTCCTACAGCTATTTTACCTACAAGAAAATTAATTTCAGAGTTATCGTATAAAGAACTTAAAGAAAAAGTACAAGAGATTCTAAATTTAGAAACAAGTGATGAAGTATTTAATTACTTAAAAAATTTAATTTCAGAATAATAATAAAAAATAAAAAGTTACGCTATAATTTTAACGTAACTTTTTATTTTTTATTTAGAGGAGGATTTTAATGAAGTGGTATATAAAAAAATTTGAAGACTTAACTAATTTAGAATTATTTGAAATTTATAAATTGCGTTCTGGAGTATTTATAGTATAACAAAATTGTGCACATAATGATGTAAATGATAATAAAATAGCTTTTCATATTTATAGTAAAAATTATAATAATACTATTATATCATATGGTAGAATATTTTTAGATAATGAATACGTTCAAATAGGTAGAGTTGTAGTAAATAAAAATTTTAGATCTATGGGCATAGGTAAAGAACTATTAAAAAACTTATAAA
The DNA here is from genome assembly GCA_946481295.1 of uncultured Clostridia bacterium. Classification (GTDB taxonomy): domain Bacteria; phylum Bacillota; class Clostridia; order Lachnospirales; family UBA5962; genus CAMLLW01. Next base: position 18,819 of record CAMLLW010000018.1, read on the forward strand.
TTTATTTAAATACAAATTTTCTGATAAAAATATATATATTAAAGCACAGGCAAGATTACAAAAATTTTATGAAGAATTTAACTTTAAAGCTATTTCAGAACTATTTTTATAGGATAGTATTTTTCATATAAAAATGATTTTAAAAAATGAATAATAATGTGGCAAAAATAATTATATATAATTATTTTATTTTAATTTATAATTATATAATATAAAATTAATTATATTTATAGGAGGATTTTTAATGGAGTGGTATATAAAAAAATTTGAAGATTTAACTAATACAGAATTATTTGAAATTTATAAATTACGATCTGAAGTATTTATAGTAGAACAAAACTGTCCATATAATGATGTAGATGAAAAAGATAAGATAGCTTTTCATATTTATAGTAAAGATTATGAAAATGATAATATTATATCATATGGTAGAATATTTTTAGAAAATGATTATGCTCATATAGGTAGAGTAATAGTAAATAAAGATTTTAGATCTAAAGGATTAGGCAGAGAACTACTAAAAAAGCTTATATATGTATCTAATGATAAATTTGCTAATAAAGATATATTTATTGAAGCACAAGCTAGATTACAAAAATTTTATGAAGAATTTAATTTTAAGGCTATTTCAGAAACCTTTTTATTAGATGGTATTCCTCATATAGAAATGATTTTAAAAAATAAATAATATAGCCAAACTTATCATTATTTGAATAAAATTAAACATATAATATAAATTATAAAATACATAATTAAAATTTATGGAGGTTTATATATTATATGTCGTTTATAGAAATTTTAAAAGTTATTTTTTTAGGAATAGTAGAAGGTATAACAGAATGGTTGCCAATAAGTAGCACAGGTCACATGATATTAGTAGATGAATTTATAAAATTAAATGTGACAGATGAGTTTAAGGAAATGTTTTTTGTAGTTATTCAATTAGGTGCTATTATGGCTGTTGTTATATTGTATTTTAATAAGCTTAATCCTTTTTCAATGAAAAAAACAAGAAGTCAAAGAGAAGATACAATGAAGATATGGTATAAAGTTATTATTGGCGTTTTACCAGCAATTATTGTAGGATTATTATTAGATGATTGGTTAAATGAAAAATTTTATAATTATAAAACAGTTGCAGTTACATTAATATTTTATGGTATATTATTTATTATAGTAGAAAATTACAATAAAAATAAAATTTCTAAAATTAAAACTTTTAGAAATTTACCATATAGTACAGCATTTTTTATAGGTATATTTCAACTTTTATCTTTGATACCCGGTACTTCTAGATCTGGAGCTACAATTTTAGGAGGAATTATATTAGGTACATCGAGATATATAGCAACAGAATTTTCATTTTTCTTATCAATACCTATAATGTTTGGAGCAAGTATATTAAAATTATTTAAATTTGGCATTTCTTTTTCTATTTTAGAAATTATTATATTATTAATAGGAGTAGCAGTATCTTTCTTAGTATCTTTATTTTCAATTAAATTTCTATTAAAATACATAAAAAATAATAGTTTTAAAATTTTTGGATATTATAGAATATTTTTGGGAATATTAGTTATATGTTATTTCATGATATTTTCAAATTAAAAATAAGTCTTACTAATTTTAGTAAGACTTATTTTAATTCTGCCAATTTTTTTACTGCTACATATACGTCTGATATTTTATACCATGTTGGATAATCAACTATACCAGATGCAGGTAAGCCAAATATACTTTGAAAAGTTTCAACAGTATTTGTTGTTGATTGAACAAATATACCATCTTCATTTAATTTTTTAATATCTTGATAATTTTTTGATATAGTATTTAATTCTTTTTGAATTGTTCTTACATTTGAACCTCTAGAACCTTGTTGTAAATTTTTATTAGGGAATGAAGAAGGAATACCATTTACTTGTGTAGCTTGTTCAAGATAAATATCTTGTCCATAGAATGATTTTAATATAGATACAGCATTATATCCTTGATCCCCTAAATCTTTACTTCCCCACTGAGTCATCCAATCAGGGCAAGATACTTTTTTTCCATCACAATATTGTGAAAATAGTGGCTGTTCTATAGATGGCTTTGTAATATATGTTGAAAACATTTCATCTACAATTATAGAAATTTCTGAAAATATATTTCTTCCATAAGAGAATGCATGATCATATGCTGTAGAAGATGTAATTGTAAAATTTTTACCTCTATTTCTATACCATTCTGTAAATACACGATTAAGAGTAAAAGAAATTATAGCTAATATATTAGCTCTAATCGTAGCATCAGGCCATGTGGAGTAAATTTCACTAGATGCAACATTTTTAATATAATCTTTAAATGGAACATAGTAATTTGGAGCATTGTTATTATCAGGTAAACCATCGTGTACAACTATTGTTTCAGGTATAACAATTTTATCTAAAACAACAAAACCTGTTTCTGAAGAACGAGTTTTAACTTCTTTTTCTGGGATTTTAGAAGGAAAATTACCCCATAAAGTATTTTCTTGAATAGAAATTGTTCTTTCATTAGTATCATTTGATTTTTTTGGAGTTAATTCTACATTTTGAATAGCTTCAGTTCCATCAAAAATTTCTATACCTTGTATTACTGTTGTTTCAAATCCTTCAGAACTAACTTCTATATTATAATTTTCAAAAGGTTTTGATGTATTATTTGGATCTAAAGAGTAATCTTTAGGTGGACATTGTAATTCTATATTTGCTGTTTGACCGGATGAATTAGTTATTAAATTATCTATTGTAGCTTTATCTGAATCTGATTTAAAAATTCTAACATTACTATTTGGAACAGGTTTACCGATTGTTCTATCATATACATTTACTTGTAGCGTACCTTTTGAGGAAACCATAGGGTCTGAAAATCGCATTTGAAGAAAATTATTATTATAAAACATTTCATGATCCTCCATTCTAAAGGAAATTAATATATATGTAAAATATGAAATGAAAGCTTGTTATGATACATAAGTAGTAGTATAATTTTTTTAAAATTATACAATATAATGTTGAATATAAATAGATTTTTATAGAAGAGAGGAGTATTAATTATGAAAGCTATTGCATCAAAAAAGTATATAGATGAAAATGATAAAACAACAGCAGAATTTTTTAATATTACTAAAGATTTATTAAGTTTAGAACAAATGAAAGATCTAGATAATTATATACAACATTTAAATACAAGTAGATTACAACACAGTATAAATGTGGCATATTATACTTATTTATTATGTAAAAAATTTAATTTAGATTATACATCTGCAACAAGAGGAGCTTTATTACATGACTTTTACTTTTATGATTGGAGAATAGATAAACCAGAAAAAGGATCACATGTCTCTATACATCCTAAATTAGCATTAAAAACAGCTCAAAGTTTAATTGAACTTAATGATATAGAAAAAGACAGTATATTAAATCATATGTGGCCAATGACTCATAAAATGCCTAAATATAAAGAATCTATGATAGTTTCACTTATAGATAAGTATTGCACAGTGTTAGAAGTTTTTACACAATTTAAGAATAGATGTGTACAAAGATTTAGATTATCAACTTAATAAAAAAAGTATCCATTTTTATGGATACTTTTTATTTGTTATTCTATCACTGGTGGTGCATTAGGATCTGATTCTGTAGAAGTTTCACTATCTTGTATTATAGGTTGTTCTACATTTGTTGATTCATTTGATGAATTGTTATTTTCTTCTGTCATTACAGGAGGAGAATTGTGTATATTTTCATTATTGTGTTTATTTTCTTCATTATGCACAGGTCTCTCTGAATGAATAGGAGTATCATCAGAAATAATAGGTAAATTATTTTCTTGATCATTTGTATTTGAAGGTTCTTCTTGAATTATAGGTTCATTAGAATTTTCATTTTCATAGTCGTCGTAAGAATCTTCGTTTTCATCAGAATTATTTTGAGTATTATTTATTATAGTATTACTATTATTTATAGTTTTAACTATAGTTTTACGATATTCTTCTGGAGTATCGTTTGTAGCTTCAAGACCAGTACGTGTATCTATCACAATTTCTTTATGAATATTGCAATATTCTTTAGGAACATGATTAATATCAAATGTACTCATTATAATTTTATTACCGTCTTCTGTATGATCACATACACCATCTATAGCAAGTTTACCAGATGCAGCACATATTGGTACGGTTACAACACCTTTTGGTTTTTTAAATTGTTTATTAGGAAGATCTTTATGAATTCTACTCATAACTTCACTCCAAATTTTTGCTTGGGCACCAGATACACCAGATATTTTTTTACTTGGATTATCATAACCTAACCATACTCCTGCAGCATAGTAGGGAGTAAAACCTATAAATGATAAGTCTGTAGATCTTTGAGTAGTACCTGTTTTACCAGCTACTGGTATACTGGAGTTTTTTAATTTTGCCTTTGAACCAGTTGCACCACTACCATTTACAGCATCTAAAAGCATATCTGTTAATAAATAAGAGGAAGATTCACTTAATACTTGTCTTGTAGTTTGTTTCTTTTTTAAAATAACTTTACCATTGTGATCTTCAACTTTAGTATAGAAAGTAGGTTCTATATAAGTACCTTTATTTGCTATTGTACCGTAAGCTGCAGTCATTTCTAATTGTGTAACACCAACTGTAAGACCACCAAGTGCAGTAGGAAGACCTATATCACTATATATTTTACCATTTATATTTTTCTTTTCTACTAAGGATGTAAATCCAAATTGTTTTAAATATTTAAATGATGTAGATGGACCAACTTTATTCATTACTTGAACTGCTATAGTATTTTTTGATAGTTTTAATGCTTCTTTAGCAGTTATTGGACCATCGTAACGATTATTATGGTTTTTTGGAGCATATCCATTTATATTTATAGGGGCATCTATAAATATTGAATTAGGTGTTATTACACCAGTATCGATTGCAGGAGCATAAGCAGCTACTGTTTTAAATGTAGAACCTGGTTGTCTTTTTGATTGAGTTGCACGATTAAAACTTCTTTCATAATTTGGTTTTTCACCTCTACCACCTACTAAACCTCTAACATAACCATTAGAGTAATCTATTATTACCATAGCAGACTGTGGTTGCACTATAGCAGTTAAATCTTCTGAACCTTTTACAATAATATCAGATGGACCTAATACTTTTTGTTTTACAGATTCTTTAAATGGTTCTATATCTTCTTTTTTCTTAACAGTTGTTTTTTCTACAATATTCTCTGTTTTATCAGATGATGGATGTTTAATTGTAAATCTATATTCAAGATCTATAGAAAATTTATTATTCGGAAAAAATGAATTATCTAGATAAACTTCTTCTAAATTGTTTTGAATGTTTTTATCCATAGTTGTATAAATTTTTAGTCCACCACTATATATCATTGTAGCTGCTTCATATCTTGTAGTAACAATATGTTCATCTATTAAATCTTTTGCTACAGATTCAAAAACTTGGTCTGAAAAATAATTGTGCTTATGAGATTTTTTATCTACAGTATTTCTATATTGACTAACACGTTGATATACATCGTCATTATAAGCTTCATCGTATTCTGCTTTTGTTATAAAACCTAAATCTAACATTTTTTTAATTACTGCTCTTTGGCGTTTTTTGTTATTCTCAGGATGTCTTATGGGATCCATATCACTAGGACGTTGAACTATAGATGCAATCACAGCACTTTCTGCAATGTTAAGATCAGATACATCTTTATTAAAATAATATTTTGCAGCAGTTTTAACACCATTAAGTCCATTATTAAAATATACAGAATTTAAATATACTTCTAAGATATAATTTTTTGTTTTTTCTTTAGACTTTAGTTGATCTTGTAGTTGTTTTTCATATATTACAGCAAGATACATTTCCTCTAATTTAGTTTTTAAAGTATTATGAGTAATTTTTGCTACATTATTTTTTATTAACTGTTGAGTTATAGTACTTGCACCTTCACGCCTTCCACCAGTAAGCTTAGTAGTTGCAGCTCTTAAAATACCTCTTGGATCTATTCCAGAATGTGTATAAAATCTTTCATCTTCTATAGCTACAAATGCGTCTCTTAAATGTTTTGGAATTTGATCTATAGTAACATATTCTCTATTTTCATCTCCCTTATATCTATCAAATTCATTACCATCTTTATCATAAACTATAGATGTATACTTTGTTGGAGTTACAGAGATCTTAGAAATTTTTATTGAATTTTCTTTTATTCCGGCAAATACTCCTATAAATAAACCACCAACAGCAAAACAAACAATTAATATAAGAGCTATTAATATTCTCAAAATTATAACAAATAATCTATTTTTATTCTTTTTATTGTTAGATTTATTTCTTTTTTTGCGGTTTTTATTATCATGTGTAGAATAATTGTCCATTACAGTATAATAACCTCCTTTAATCAACGAGTTTTAGATAATTATGTAAGCTTTAATAACTATAGAATTTAATTATATCAGAATAATATTTACTATTAAAGCATTTAATAATTATATTTTACTACAATTATAAATACGAGTTATAAGGGTTTGTGAGTTAAAAAATAGTTCTTAAGATATAATTATGTATTTTTTACCTAAATTGATACTTTTATTAAGATAATAGTAAAATTTGAATAATTAAAATAATTATATATTAGGTTAAATAACACGTTTATATTATTTTGTTTATATTTACAAATAAATATACTACAATTTGCATTAATGAGAGAATTATAACAATTATAAAATTAGTTTATTTTAATTTACATAAGTTTAATTAATATATAATTGTATATTTATACTTTATAATAATTTTGTAACCTCAAATAAGATATTTTAGAATAAAATTTTATTGTTTTGTTAATATAAATAAAATTTGTACATAAATATAATTATGTAGTTCTTATGGGGGTTCTTATTTATGGTTAGAAAATATTATACATATAAACGTTGGGTTAAAAAAAGTAAAAAAAGGTACAGCATTAATAATACGATTATAAAAATATATAATATATCTATATTTATTTTGTTTATATCTACAACAATATATACTATATTTTGTATAGATAAAAAAATTTTTCCTTCTGTTTTAGCAGTTGCTAGTATAAATATGAAAACTACGGTTAATGATGTTATAAATGAGTCTCTAAATGATTTAATAAATGAAATGGATTTAACTGCTTATAATTTTTACAATAAAAACGGTAGTAATGAACTTAACACAAATTCTTTATCTATTAATACAGTTTTAATAAATCAGCTTTGTAGCAAACTTGCAGTAGATATTTCAAAAAAATTAAATGACACTGATATTAAAAAAATATCAATACCATTAGGTTCATTATTAGGAATAGATATGTTATCTAATTTAGGACCTAAATATAAAGTTAAAGTGTTATTTATAGGAGATACATTAGTTGATTATGGTAGTTCTTTTGTAGCAGCAGGAATTAATCAAATTAATTTTCAGATTTGGGTAGATATAAATTCAAATATGCAAGTAGTAAATCCACTTAGAAAACAGGAAGTTCCTATTACGAGAAGAGTGCCTCTTGTAAATACTATTATAACTGGAGAAGTGCCATATATGTATCTGCAACAAGGTAATAATTTGAACAACGAAAAATAAAAGAATATATTGCTATATATGGAAGAATATTATATAATAGCATATATTTGTGTGCTTTTATGGGTTTATATTCAATTAGGAGGTTATAATTGGTGAAAACATTTGAAGAGTTAAGAGAGATACTAAATAAAAAGGTAGAGGAAAATGTAGATAATTTAACTAGCGATTCGATTTTAGAAATTAGTAGAAAGGTAGATGAACTTGTTATATCAAGCTTTGGTACTAAAATCTAAGTTATAGTAAATTACACTGGCATGGTTTAATTTTTTATTGGTTTGTTTTAAAATTTTTGTTATAATTATGATATATTAGTTTTGGAGGATGTAAATGAGATATATAGTAGATTTTAAAGATGATGAACATGTGATAGATCATTATTTATGCAAACAAAAACAAACTTTAAAAACCAGATCAGGTAAAAATTATCTTTCATTAAAGTTGCAAGATAAAACTGGTTTAATAGATGCTAAAGTATGGGAGTTAAATAATGACATTCAAAGTTTTGAAGAAAATGATTTTATTAAGATAGACGGAGTTGTAGGAGTTTATCAAAATGAACTTCAACTAAGAATAAATAAAATAAGAAAAAGTAATGAGGGAGAATACAATCCTGTAGACTTTATTCCGTGTACAGATAAAGATATTACAAGCTTACATAAACAATTATTAGATTTAATTGAGTCTATAAATAATATATATATAAAACAACTATTAAAAAACATTTTTATAAATAATGAAAAAATTGCAGAAAATATTAAATCTCATTCAGCTGCTAAACAAATGCATCATAATTATATGGGTGGGCTTATAGAACATTCTGTTTCTGTAGCACAAATTTGTGATTTTCTTAGTAGAAGATATAAGTATGTTAATAGAGATATTTTAATATCAGGTGCATTATTGCATGATGTTGGAAAAGTATATGAACTTACTCCTTTTCCTGAAAATGATTATACAGATGAGGGAGAACTTTTAGGACATATTGTAATAGGTGTTGAACTTATTACAAAAGAAGCAAAAAGTATAGAAGATTTTCCAGAGGAAGTATTAATGATTTTAAAACATTGTATTGTTTCTCATCATGGAGAATTGGAATTTGGTTCACCACAAAAACCTAAACTAATAGAGGCATTTATAATTCACTGTGTGGATGATATGGATGCAAAAGAAAAAATATATGAAGATATGATAGAAAAAGATAATACAAAAGGAAAATGGGTAGGATATCATAGAATGCTTGGGAGAAATATTAGAAAGACTGATATTTAATGTATAATAATAAAAGAACAATATCTGCAAGTGAAATTAATAAATATGTCTATTGTCATTATCAGTGGTATTATGAAAGATATTATGGTCAAAAACATATGAGAGAGTTATCTAAAAAAGGAAATAATAAAAATAATTCAAATGGATTTAAAGGTAATTTTGAAAAAGGTAGAAATTTTCATAATTCTTACTATAAAAAAGATAAGAAAAGAAAAATTATAATATATACATTTTTCGCTATAGTATGTTTATTAGGCTTTATTTCTGGAGTGTTATTTTTTAAATACATAGATTTTAATTTATAAGATAGATACATTATATTAATGTATCTATCTTTATATATTTAAGGTGGTGTTATATTGTCAAATATAAGTTATACTTTCTATGTATTTTTAATATCTTTAATTTTTTATATTTTACTAAAGTTTATTATAATAGTTAAAATTAAATGTTTTGTTAAATCAAATAGACCAAGATTGCCAGGTTTAATGTATAGATTAGTATATACAGATCAAAGTACAGATAAAAAAAATAAAAATGTAGTATATTCAAAAATACTTCATTGTAAAAAATATGATGTAACTGGTAAACCAGACTATATTTATAAAAACAGAATATTTAATGAATATGTACCTGTAGAATTAAAAAGTGGTAAGGTTGGAGCAAAATTAGAGCCTAAAAAAAATGATTTAATGCAATTAAGTTTATATTTTATGATAATAGAAGAAGAATATAATAGTAGACCTAAAAAAGGTTTTCTTATATATAGTGATGCTATGTTTAAAGTAAGAAATACTAAAAAGTTAAGGAAACAAACTTTAAGTATATTAAAAGATATGAGAGATATGTTGAAAACAGGTGAGCAAGATGTAAACCCAAGTGTAACAAAATGCAGAAATTGTATGTGTAAAGATACAGTATGTAAATTTTATTGTGACGGAGAAAATTATGATTAAAAAAAATGATGTATTTACTTGTGTAATAGAAGATTTAGGATCTACAGGAGAGGGTATAGCAAGAATAGATAATTTCGTTATTTTTATAGATGGAGCTTTAATTGGTGAAAAATGCAAAATAAAGATTTTAAAATCTAAAAAAAATTATGGATATGGTAAAATAATTGATATTCTAGAACCTTCAGAAAATAGAGTTATACCTAGATGTAATGTTTATAGTAAGTGTGGAGGTTGTAATTTACAACATTTAAATTATGAAGGACAGTTAAAGTATAAAGAAGATAAATTAAAAAGCTGTTTAGAAAAAATAGGTGGCTTTAAAAATATAAAAATAGATAATATAGTTAGTTCTAATAACTATAATTATAGAAATAAATCACAATTTCCTATAAGAAAAATAGATGATAAAGCTCAAATAGGATTTTATGCAAAAAATAGTCATAGATTAATACCTTGTATAGATTGTAGTATACAAAATGAAATTAATAAAGAAATAAATAATGTACTTTTAGAATATTTAGATAGTAATAATATAAGTTGTTATGATGAAATTACTCAAAAAGGTATATTAAGACACATAGTAACAAGAGTTGGTACTAAAACAAAAGAAATAATGGTTTGTTTAGTTATAAATTCATCTAATATAAATGTTTTAAAAAATAAAGAAAAATTAATAGAAAATTTATGTAAGATAGAAAATTTAAAAAGTATCGTAGTTAATTTTAATACTAAAAATACAAATGTTATATTAGGAGATAGAGTAGAAACTTTATGGGGAAAATCATATATAGAAGATTATATAGACAATATAAAATTTAGAATATCTCCATTATCTTTTTATCAAGTAAATAGCATACAAGCTGAAAAAATGTATAAAAAAGTTATAGAGATAGCAAATATAAGTAAAGATGATGTAGTATTAGATGCTTATTGTGGAATAGGTACTATAAGTTTATGTATATCAAAATATGCAAAGAAAGTATACGGAATAGAAATTGTTGAACAAGCTATAAAAGATGCACAAGAAAATGCAAGAATAAATAACATAGAAAATACTGATTTTATTGTAGGAAAATCAGAAGAAGTTATAAAAGAATTTGTTAGAAACAAAGATAAAATAGATATAGTAGTTGTAGACCCTCCACGTAAAGGCTGTGACATAGTAATGTTAAATAATATTTTAGAACTTAATCCTAAAAAAATAATATATGTTTCTTGTGATCCTGCAACATTATCTAGAGATTTAAAAATTTTATGTGAAGATGATAATTATAAATTAGATTTTATACAGCCTTTTGATATGTTTCCGAATACTTATCATGTAGAAACTGTATGTTTATTAA
>CAMLLW010000019.1 GCA_946481295.1 uncultured Clostridia bacterium
CGTCTTGAAAGGGAGTGGCTATTAGCGTGAGCAAAATAGCATTATACAAGTAGCGCTGTATAATAAAAAATATAAACTTTAATTATTTATAAGTTTATATTACAGAAGTGGAAGCACTAATTTTAGAAAATAATTTAATAAAAGAAAATAAACCTAAGTATAATATATTATTAAAAGATGATAAAACATATCCTTATATAAAAATAACAACTAATGAGCTATATCCAAGAGTTGTAAAAACAAGAAAAATACTTAAAGATAATGCTAAGTATTATGGACCATATACTCATGGAATAGTTATTAGAGAAAACTTAGATTTAATTAGAGAGCTTTGGCCTTTACGTACATGTAATCAAAAATTCCCAAGAGATTATTTTAAAACTAGACCTTGTTTAAATTACCATATAGGAAAATGTAATGCTCCTTGTAATAAACTTATTTCAGAAGAAGAATATAATGAAATAGTATCAGAGGTTATTAAGTTTTTAAATGGAAATCAAGATTCTATTTTAAAAGAATTTACAGAAAAAATGAATGATGCATCTAAAAATTTAAATTTTGAAAAAGCAGCTTCATATAGAGATAAAATTACTGCTATAAAAGCTCTTTCTGAAAAACAAAAAATTGATACTAATAGTAATGAAAATCAAGATGTTATAGCTTTAGCAAAATCATTTAATGAAGCTTTAGTACAAATTTTTTTTATACGAGGAGGTAAAATTACAGGAAGAGAACATTTTATACTAAATAATGTAGAAAATATATCTAGAGAAGAAGTTATAACTGCATTTGTACAACAATTTTATTCTGAAACTACATTTATACCAAGTGATATTATATTAGAAACAAATTTAATACAAGCAGATATAATAAAAACTTGGCTAAGTAGTTTAAAAGGTTCTAATGTCAATATAATTGTCCCTAAAAAAGGAGATAAATTAAAATTAGTAAATATGGTATCTAAAAATGCAGTAATAATGTTAGAACAATTTGGTGAACAAATGAAAAAAGAGTTAGAAAAACAATATAGTGCTTTAGAAGAAATTAAAAGTAAATTAAATATTAATTTTAATTTAGATAGAATAGAAGCATATGATATATCAAATACTAATGGATTTGATTCTGTTGGCTCTATGGTTGTATTTGAAAAAGGAAAACCAAAATACAGTGATTATAGAAAATTTAAAATAAGAAGTGTTTTTGGACCAAATGATTATGCAAGTATAGAAGAAGTAATAGAAAGAAGATTTATGAGGTATCTAAAAGAAAAAGAAGAATTAGAAGAAACAGGTATATCAAAAGAAAAATTTATTAAATTACCAAATATGATTTTTATAGATGGTGGAAAAGGACAAATTAAATCTGTTCAAAATGTTTTAAAAAGATTAAATATAGATGTAGAAGTTTGTGGTATGGTAAAAGATGATAATCATAGAACAAGAGCTTTATTTTATAATAATCAAGAAATATCTTTTAAAAAATCTTCAGAAGCTTTTAAATTTATAACAAGAGTACAAGATGAAGTTCATAGATTTGCTATAGAATATCATAAAAAATTGCGTTCTGAAAATTTAACTAAATCTGTTTTAGATCAAATAGAAGGCGTTGGTGAAGGCAGAAAAACTTCTCTTTTAAAAAAATTTGGAAGTATAGATGAGATAAGAAAAGCATCTTTAGAAGAATTAGAAAATACTAATAAAATAAATAAAAAAGTTGCAGAATCAATATATAAATTTTTTAAATCAGAAAATTTATAAAGACCATTTATTATATTGACGTAAGTGCCTTAATATGGTTAAATTATGTTTAAATAGTTTTTGTCGAAAAACAAGGAGAATAACTTTATGAGTGTAAGTTTGGATAAATTAATAGAAGAATTTAATTTAGAGTTATTAACAAAAGATGTGGATACGTCAAAAGTTAAAATTTTGTATGCAGAATTAAATAGACCTGCACTACAAATAGCAGGTTTTTTTGACCATTTTGATTCGCATAGAATACAAATTATAGGTAAGGTAGAGTATGCTTATTTAAAAACATTAAATGAAAAAGAAAGAGATAAAATATTTACAAAAATTTTTGAGTATAATTTACCATGTGTTATATTATCAAGAGATTTAGAAGCTTTTCCAGAATTATTAATACATGCAGAAATTAATAGAGTACCAATACTTGGAAGCCATTTACAAACCACCGAATTAATAGGTGAATTAATAAGATGGTTAAGAGTAAAATTAGCTCCAATTGTAACTTTACATGGTGTATTAGTAGATATATATGGTGAAGGTGTTTTAATAATGGGAGAAAGTGGTATTGGGAAAAGTGAAGCAGCATTAGAACTTATAAAAAGAGGACATAGATTAGTTGCCGATGATGCCGTAGAAATAAAAAGGGTATCTGCAAAGACATTGATTGGAACATGTCCAAGTGTTATAAGACATTTTATGGAGTTAAGAGGTTTAGGAATTATAGATATAAAACAAATGTTTGGAGTTGAAGCTGTTAAGAAAACACAAAATATAGATTTGGTTATAAAATTATCAAATTGGGATGAAAATAAAGATTATGATAGATTGGGTTTAACAGAAAACTATATGGAGATATTAGGTAATAAAGTTCTTTGTCACTCTATACCTATAAGACCAGGTAGAAATATAGCAATTATTTGTGAAGCAGCAGCAGTTAATCATAGACAGAAAAAAATGGGATATAATGCAGCTGCTGCTTTAAATGAAAATATTATAAGAAGTACAACTTTAAAAGAGCAATAAGGGGGTTATTATGTACTATTTAGGTATTGATTTAGGGGGAACAAATATAGCAGTTGGAGTAGTATCAGAAGATGGAACAATTATTAATTCCTGCACTACACCTACTTTAAGTAATAGAAATTTTCAAGAAATTATTAAAGATATGGCAAATTTATCTCTAAAATTACTTGAAGATAGTAATATAAGTCTAGAATATGTTGCATCTATAGGAATTGGAAGCCCAGGAGTTTGCAATTCTGATACAGGAGTAATAGAATATTCTAATAACTTAAAATTATTGAATGTACCAATAAAGTATGAATTACAACGATATATAAATTTACCAATATATTTAGAAAATGATGCAAATTGTGCAGCATATGCAGAAAGTTTAGTTGGTGCAGCTAAAGATTATAAAAGTTCTATAACTGTAACATTAGGAACAGGTGTAGGCGGTGGAATAATTATAGATAATAAAATAGTAACAGGTGCTTTCAATCGTGGAGGTGAAATTGGACATCATATAATTAATGTAAATGGAATAGAATGTAGTTGTGGTAATAAAGGATGTTGGGAAGCTTACGCATCTGCTACTGCATTAATAAGAGAAACTAAAAATGTTATTAAAAATTTTCCAAATAGCAAGATCAATGAATTATCACAAAATAATTTAGATAATATAACAGCAAAAATAGTATTTGATGCAGCTGATTGTGGTGATGATATTGCTATTAATATTTTAGATAATTATTATAGATATATAGGTATAGGAATTGCAAATATAATAAATATTTTGGAGCCTATGGCTGTAATAATAGGTGGGGGCATAAGTGCACAAAAAGATAAACTTATAATCCCTGTAAAAAAATATATTAAAGAATACATATATGATGGTAATTTAAAGTCCGAAATTAAGGTTGCAAAGTTAGGTAATGATGCTGGTATTATAGGAGCAGCATTACTAGGTAAAAAAATAAAATTTTAAAGGGTGTTCTGTTTTGTCAAAATTACAAAGTTTATTTAGCACTTATTTTGATGAAAGTCAAGTATATTTTGATGTACCAATGTATAAACATACTTCTTTTAGAATAGGTGGAGAGGCAAAAGTATTATATTTACCAAACTCAATAGAAGATATAAAAAAAGTTATAGAAATATCTCAAAAAAATAGTATACCGTACTATATTATAGGTAACGGTACAAATTTATTAGTAAAAGATAATGGATTTGATGGAGTTATAATAAAGATTGCCAAAAATATGAATAGTATAAAATTAGTTTCTGATAATAAAATCTATGCTCAAAGTGGAACAAGCTTTTCTGCACTTTCTAACTTTGCATTGAAAAACAGTTTAAAAGGTTTAGAATTTGCATCTGGAATACCAGGTACAGTAGGTGGTGCAGTAACAATGAATGCTGGTGCTCATGGAGGAGAAATAAAAGATTTTGTTATTAATGTTGATATATTAAATTCTAATAATGAATTTGAAAACAAAGATTGTAATGATATGGGATTTGTTTATAGAAATTCTAATGTATCAAAAGAAAATTATATAGTTTTAGGTGCAAATTTTATATTAGAACATGGAAAATATGAAGACATAATGGAAAATATGAAACAAATTATTTTAAAGAGAAAAAATAGTCAACCTCTAGATATGCCTAGTGCTGGTAGTACTTTCAAACGTCCGCCAAATAATTTTGCTGGTAAATTAATAATGGAATGTGGACTTGCAGGTTATACAATTGGAGGAGCAAAAGTATCAGAAAAGCATTGTGGTTTTATACTAAATACAGGTAATGCTAAAGCAGAAGATGTTTTAAAATTAATAGACTATATAATTAATAAAGTAGAACAAAAATATAATATTACTTTGGAACCTGAAATAAAAATTATTGGCAGGTGATATTTATGGAATTTGTAATTGTAACAGGTATGTCAGGAGCAGGTAAAAGTGCAGCTTTAAAATTTTTAGAAGATATGGGGTTTTTTTGTGTAGATAATTTACCACCACTATTAATAGAAAAATTTGCAGAAGCTTGTTTTAATTCAGGCTCAGAAATAGAAAAAATTGCTTTAGGTATAGATATTAGAGGTGGAAAACTATTTGATGATTTTTTTGTCGGTTTAGATAAACTGGATGTTGACTATGGTTATAAAATTTTATTTTTAGATGCTTCAGACAATGTACTTTTAAAACGATATAAAGAATCTAGACGCTCACATCCTCTTGCTAAAAATGATAGAATAGGAATAGGAATAAAAAGAGAAAGAAATTTACTAGAAAGAGTAAAAAAAAGAGCTGATTATATTATAGATACAAGCTATATGTTAACTAGAGAATTAAAAGAAAAAATAAGTGATATTTTTATAGATAAACAAGATTTTAATAGTTTAGTTATAACTATATTATCTTTTGGATTTAAATATGGTATACCTGAAGATGCAGATCTTGTTTTTGATGTTAGATTTATTGCTAATCCATTTTATGTACCAGAATTAAAATGTAAAACTGGAAAAGATAAAGAAGTTAGAGACTATGTTTTAAGTTATGATACTAGTGAAAAGTTTTTAGAGAAACTTACGGATATGATAGATTTTTTAATACCTAATTATATCTTAGAAGGTAAAAATCAACTTTTAATAGGTATTGGGTGTACAGGCGGTAAACATAGATCTGTAACTTTAGCAGAAGAATTATATAAAATTCTTAAACAAAGACAAGAAAGTGTAAATATTAAACATAGAGATATAGATAATGATGCTAGGAGATTATAAATGAGTTTTTCTTCAAATGTAAAACATGAAATTATAAATAATGTTAATTTACAATATCATTGTTTTAATGCGAATTTATTAGTATATTTAAATAATTATGCAAGTTATTGTCAAATTGCAAATAAAACTTACTTATGTTTTAAATTAGATAATTTTTTATATTCTAGCAGATTATATTCCATACTATTAAATTTATTTAGGTGTAATATAGAAGTACTAATTCAGAAAAGTTCTAATTCTAGTAAAAAAACTTTTTATTTACTAATAAAAGATCAAAATGTAATAGATAAAATTTTAATCATTTCTGAAATAGATATTTTTGAAATTTTGGAAAAAGAATGTTGTGTTAGATCTTTTTTAAGAGAAAATTTTATATTAAATGGATCTATATCAGATCCAAAAAAAAGTTATCATTTAGAATTAGTTTATAGTAACTATAATATAGCAAAAGATATTTCTAATATTATAAATTCTTACAATTTAAATAGTAAAATTATAAATCGAAAAAGTAACTTTGTGGTATACATTAAAGATGTAGAAAATATATTAGATTTTTTAAATATAATTGGTGCTCATAAATCTTTAATGGATTTAGAAAATTTACGTATTTTAAAGAATATTAGTAATAATGTTAATAGAAAAGTAAATTGTGAAACTGCTAATCTTTCTAAAACTATTAATGCTGCCATTTTACAATGTGAAAATATTAGATTTATATTTCAAAAAAAAGGGTTTGAATATTTATCTGAACCTTTAGAAAATGTAGCAAAATTAAGACTTAAATATCCAGAAGCTAGTCTTAGTGAAATTGGAAAAATGTTGAACCCACCTATTTCAAAATCAGGTGTTAATCATAGATTAAGAAAAATTAATTATATAGCAGAAAGATTAAGGGGGAAATTATAATGGTACAAGAAATGATTCATATTGATAAAGATTTAGAGACAAAGGGAATTGCTTTATTTGTACAAACTGCTACAAAATATTCTAGTAGTATTAAAGTACAATATGATAATAAAATTGCAAATGCAAAAAGTATTATGAGCATGATATCTTTAGGAATTACAGATGGTAAAATTATAAATTTAGTAGCAGATGGAGAAGATGCTGATAAAGCTATAGAAGATTTAACAAAATTTTTAAAAACAGAAAACTAACAAAAAGAGATTATACATTGTATAATCTTTTTATTAATTTATTAAATTTTAATAAGTATAATAATTTTATAGATAAAAAATAAAATATATTTAAAATTTATTAAAATTATAGTAACATTTAAATAGCAAATAAAACATATTTACAAATATTATTTTTATATGTTAATATCTATTTTAAGGAGTGAAAACAAATGAGTTTATCTGAAAATTTTAATAAATATGTAATATTATTTACAAAAAAAGAAGATTTAATACAAAAATATGTGATAGATCAAGGTGATTATTTCTTTGATAGATTAGAAGAAACTATAGAAAATAAAAATCTAGAAAAATTTTATTTAAACATAGTTTGTTCTACTATTGCAGATGGTTATGATTTATTTATGAGTATTTTAAAAAATACAAATTATTTAAAAAGAAATAAATGTATAAGTGAAACAAAAGGAAGAAGATTATATAAGTTAGCAGCAGTTTATCACACAGCAAAATATAATTGTTTTGAAAATCTTAGCTTAGATAATATAGAAAAATTAAAACAAAATGTTTTTGATATTTTTGATTTTTCTAAAAAGGATAAGAAAATTTTCAATAAATTTTTTTATTTTGATGTAAATGCAGAATCAGAATTTGAAGTTGAATTTGCAAGAACATCTACTAAATATTTAACTGATGAAGAAAACAATTCTACATTATATTTATCTTATGTAAACAATTTTTTAAATCATTCTCATAGAGAATTTTTAAAATCATATAATGCATATTTAGGTAATAAACAGGAAATTTTATTATATTAAGGTAAATTCAAAGGTATTATGATGTTTACAGAAGATCAAAAATCTGCGATTTACACAAGAGGAAATTCTATACTAGTTTCTGCTGGTGCTGGAAGTGGAAAAACAGCTGTTTTAGTAGAAAGAATAATGAATATTATTACAAATAAAAATAATCCTGTGGATATAGATAAACTTTTAGTCGTTACATTTACAGAAGCAGCTGCAACAGAAATGAAACAAAGAATTAATAATGCTATTTCTGATAGACTATATAAAAATCCTTTTGATGAACATTTAAAAAAACAAACTGTACTAATAAATAGATCTTATATAACTACAATACATTCATTTTGTTTAAATGTAGTAAGAAAATATTTTTATTTAATAGATATAGATCCATCTTTTAGAATTACTGATAAAGTAGAATTAGATTTATTAAAAGATGAAGTTATATTAGAATTATTTGAATCAGAATATAATGACAATATATTTTTAGAATTAATAGAAATGTATGGAGATAAATATACTGATAAAAGATTACAAAAAATAGTTTTAGATTTACATAATTTTGCAATAAGTAATGATGATCCTATTGGTTGGTTAAAAAAACAAGTTATTCAGTATGACTTAAAAGAAACAGATTTTAATGAAACTACTTGGATAAAACTTATAAAACATTATATAAAAGATACAGTAGAAAATTCTTTAAAAATGTTAGAACAAGCTATAAAAATTTGTAATTTAGAAGGCGGACCAAAAAAGTATATTGAAACTATTCAAGATGATATTGATATTTTAAATAATTTAAATGAAAATATTTTAAACAATATAGATATAAATGAAATATATATATTTTTTAGTAATATAAAGTATTCTAAACTAAAAAGTATTACTAAAAAAGATAATGTAGATAATTTTTTAAAAGAAAAAGTAAAATATATAAGAGATATTAATTTTAAAGATGAAATAGATAATATTAAAAATAAAATATTTTTTAAACCTCCATCTGAATTAGAAGAGGATATAAAAAAAATATTTCCATACATTAAAAAATTAGTAGATATAACTATAAAATTTGATGAGAAATTAACTAAAAAGAAACAAGCTAAAAATGTTATATCTTTTGATGATTTAGAACATTTTTGTATAGAAATATTAAAAAATGATGATATAAAAAATTCTTTTAGAGAACAATTTGTAGAAGTATTAGTTGATGAATATCAAGATAGTAATATTATACAAGAAACTATTTTAACATCTGTAGCTAAAGAAGATAGTTCTAACTTATTTATGGTAGGAGATGTTAAACAAAGTATATATAAATTTAGAAAAGCTAGACCTGAATTATTCTTAGATAAGTATAAAAAATTTTCTAATGGAATTTCTGGAATAAAAATAGATCTTAATAAAAATTTTAGAAGTAAAAAAAATATATTAGATTGTATTAATTTTTTATTTATGCAAATTATGCACAAAGATTTTGGAGGAATAACATACGATAATAATTCTTTTTTAAATTATGGTGCAAACTATATGGAATTACCAAAGAAACTAAATTTTACAGAATCTATAGAATTAGATATTATAAGAACAGATGAAGAAGATATTAGTGATGTAGATTCAGATAATATAAGTAATATAAATTTGGAAAGTAAATTTATTGCTCAAAAAATTTATAATATAGTAAATTCTAAAAATAAATTATACGTCATAGATAAAAATACAAATGAATATAGACCTGTTCAATATAAAGATATAGTTATATTGTCAAGATCTATTACATCTATTGGAGAAACTTTATTAACAGAATTAAATAATTATGATATTCCTGCTTATGTAGAAACAGACAATGCTTATTTTGAAAATTTAGAAGTTATGATAATTTTAAATCTTTTACATATAATTGACAATCCAAAACAAGATATACCTTTAGTAAGTGTGTTGTATTCATTTTTATATAATTTAACGCCAGATGAACTTGTTAAAATTAAAAATTCTACTAATTGTATAAATTTTTATGATTGTATTCTATATTATATATCAGAAAAAAGCAAAGATGATGAAGATTTTGATACATTAATTTTTGAAAAGTTAAATAAATTTATTGAAGATTTAACTAAATGGAGAAGCATATCATTAAATGCATCTGTAAGTTATCTCATAAATATAATTTTAAATGATACTAACTTTTTAAACTTAGTTTTAGCAATGCCTAACGGGCCAGTAAGACAAGCAAATCTTTATATTTTAACTGAATATGCTTTAAACTATGAAAAAACAAATTATAAATCTCTTTTTTCTTTTATAAAATATATGGAAAAATTAATCAGTAAA
The DNA here is from genome assembly GCA_946481295.1 of uncultured Clostridia bacterium. Taxonomy (GTDB): domain Bacteria; phylum Bacillota; class Clostridia; order Lachnospirales; family UBA5962; genus CAMLLW01. The sequence goes on from CAMLLW010000019.1 coordinate 9,794, forward strand.
GGTATTAAACTAGATAATGCAAAAATAAGATCAGGTCAAGATAATGTTGTAAGAATAATGAGTATTCATAAAAGTAAAGGACTAGAGTTCCCAGTAGTTTTTGTAAGTTTTTTAGGTAGGTTATTTAATCAGATAGATCAAAAACAAAGTATAGTTTTACATCATGATTATGGAATAGGTTCTAAATTTATAGATCTAGAAAATAGAATTAGAATAAACACAATACCATCTATAGCTATAAGTAATAAAATAAAAGAAGAAGGTTTAGCAGAAGAATTAAGAATTTTATATGTTGCATTAACTAGAGCTAAGGAAAAGTTATTTTTAACTGCATACTCAAATAAAATAGAAAATAAAATTCAAAAGTGGAGTTATTTTATTAATACAAAAGAAATAGAGTTACCTAAGCAATATTTACTTAAATCTAGGTGTTTTTTAGATTGGATAATGCCGGCTTTTTTAAGAAGCAAAAATGCTAAAAATTTATTATTAAATATTGAAGAAATATCTGAAGCTGATTCTATAAACAAAACATTATTTGAATTTGATTTTGATTTAGATATAAATATAGTAGAAAGAGAACAACTAGATAATTTTACATTTGATGATGATAATCAAACATTAGAATTTTATAATAAAAAAATAGAAGGATTTAAAAATGAAAATTTAGATAGTATTCTAAATTGGGAATATCCTTTTAAAGAAAATATATCATTGCCAGAAAATTTATCTATAACAGAGATAAAAAAGAATTATCAAAAATTAGATGATAATTATCAAGAGTTAATTACTAAAAATAGCTTTAAAATGCCAAGTTTTTTAGAATCAAAAGAAGATTTAACTTATGCAGAAAAAGGAACTGCACTACATACAGTAATGCAATATTTAAATTTAAATATACATGAAACAGAAAATGATATATATGACTTAATTGAAAGTTTAAAAACCAAGAATTTACTTTCTTATAAAGAGGCAGAAAGTATTGATATAAATAAAGTTTTAAATTTTATTAATTCAGATTTAGGAAAGAGAATAAAAAATTCTAGTTATGTAAAAAGAGAAACACCATTTACAATGTTAATAAGTCCAGAAGAAGCTTTTTTAAATGTAAAATCAGATAGTAAAATATTAGTACATGGTATAATTGATTGTTATTTTGAAGAAAATGATAAAATTATATTAGTAGATTATAAATCTGATAATGTAACAAAAAATAATATTAATAATATAGTAGAGAGATATAAAATTCAATTATCTTTATACAAAAAAGCATTAGAAAGAGCTGAAGAAAAAGAAGTTTTAGAAAGTCTAATATATTTATTCTCTATTGACGATATAATAAAATTGTAATTTATTATACTTTATTGTTAAATTCATAAATCTTGCAATAAAATATATATAAAAATGAAATGGGGGAAATTTATGTTCTTTAAAAAAAAACCAAAAGAAATTACAGTTAATAATCCTATAACAGGAGAAATTATATCATTAGATAAAGTTGAAGATCCTGCTTTTGCAGAAGGGATGTTAGGACCAGGTATAGGTATAAAACCATCTAATGGAGAAGTATTATCACCGTTTGATGGAGAAGTCGATACAATATTTCCAACTAAACATGCCATAGGTTTAAGATCCAAAGATGGTGCAGAAGTTTTAATTCATATAGGATTAGATACTGTTAATCTAGAGGGCAAATATTTTGAAAGCTTTGTAGAAAAAGGAGAAAAAATTAAAACAGGTCAAAAATTAGTTTCTTTTGATATAGAAGAAATTGAAAAAGCTGGCTATTCTGTAGTTACACCAGTTATAGTTAGTAATTTTAATGATTTTGGAGATATTGATATGCCTAAATTAGGTAATATTACATCAGGAGAAATTTTAATGACTATACATAAAAAATAAAAAGAGCCCTATTATGGGCTTTTTTATTTTAAATTTAATTTCTCAAAAGCTGTTGCAAAAGGATTATTAATTTCTTTATTATTATTAATTTTATTTAGATATTTTTGAACATCTTTTTTTGAAATTGTTTGAGAATTTTTTTTACGTTCTTTAAATGCATTAAGATTTTCTTTATATCCACAAGAACATATAAATTTTTTATTTTCACCTTCACCAACAGACATCATTTTTTTATTACATTTAGGGCATCTAGCATTTGTATTTAAATAAATAGTTCTTTTAGTATTACATGTTTTATCCTGACAAACTAGAAATTTACCGTGTTTATTTGTAATTTCTAACATTAATTTATTACATTTAGGACATTTACTATTTGTTATATTATCATGTTTATATTTTTTTACATCATTTTTTATACCTTCTGTAATAGATTTTGTATATTCTTCTATTTCTTTTATAAATTCAGTATCACTAAGTTTACCTTTTGATATTTTCTCAAGTTTTTGTTCCCACATAGCTGTTAATTTAGGAGAACATAATTCTGGTGGAGCTATATTTAAAAGTTGTTTTCCTTTTTGTGTTATATAAATATATTTGTCTTTTTTCTCTATAAAATTTGAATTAAAAAGTTTATCAAGTATATCTGCACGAGTTGCAACTGTTCCAAGACCGCCTGTTTCTTTTAAAGTTTTATTTAAACTATTATTACCATCCATATATTTAATAGGATTTTCCATTGCTTCTAGTATAGAGCCTTCTGTAAATCTTTTAGGAGGAGAAGTTTGTTCTTTTATTTGTTTATAGGAAGTTACTTGTAAAATATCATTTTCATGAATATTTTTAAATCTTTTTTCATTATTTTCTTCTCCAAAAATTTCTTTAAATCCTAAATTAATTTGAAAGTTATTTGTACATATATATACTTCATTTTCTAATTTAGCAGTTATTTTAACTTCTTCATATTCATATGGTGGAAAGAATACAGATAAAAATTTTTTTATAACTAAATTATAAATTTTAATTTCATTTGATGTCAAATTAGATAAATTAACGTATTCTTCCGTTGGTATAATTGCATGGTGATCTGATACTTTTGAGTTATCTACAAAAGATTTATTTGTAACAATATTATTATTTAATATTTTAGATGCAAATTTTTTATATTCTCCTATACTAATAGCTTTTAATCTATCACGTAGAGTAGGTATTATATCAGTTGATATATATCTAGAATCTGTACGAGGGTAAGTCAAAATTTTATGATGTTCATATAATTTTTGTAAAATAGATAATGTTTCTTTTGGAGAAAAATCATATAATGCATTCGCATCTCTTTGTAATGTTGTTAAATCATAAAGTTTATCAGGATATAATTTTTTACTTTTTCTAGAAATATTAGTGACAGTAGGATTTTTATTTTTTAAGCTATTAATAAGTTTATCGCTATCTTCTTTATTGAATATTTTAGTTGAATTTGATTCTTTATCATGCCATGTAAATTCCAAATTTTCAACAAAAAATTTTGTTATAAAGTACTGTTGTGGTTTAAAATTTTTTATTTCTTCTTCTTTTTTCATTATTATAGATAGTGTAGGAGTTTGAACACGTCCACATGAAAGGTTTGCATTATATTTTGTAGTTAAAGCACGTGTTGCATTTATACCTACAAGCCAATCAGCTGTAGCACGTGCAAATGCAGATTTATAAAGATTATTATAGTTAGATCCATTTTTTAAATTATTAAAACCTTCTTCTATTGCTTTATCTGTAACAGAAGATATCCATAATCTTTTTATAGGTTTTTTAATTTTAGCTTTTTCTAATATTAATCTTGCAACAAGTTCACCTTCTCTTCCAGCATCTGTTGCTATTATAATATCTTTAATATCTGTACGTAAAAGTAATGATTTAACTATATTAAATTGTTTATTTGTTTTTTTTATTACTGAAAGTTTTATTTTATTAGGAATTATTGGTAGTTCATCTATATTCCAAGTTTTATATTTTATATTATAACTTTCTGGGTCTGCAAGAGTTACTAAATGACCTAAAGCCCAAGTAACTACATATTTATTATTTTCCATAAAAGTATCTTTACTTTTACAGTGTAAAACTCTTGCAATATCTTTTCCTACAGAAGGTTTTTCTGCTAATACTAAAGTTTTCATTATTTTCCTTTCCTTTTAAGTAATTAATAATTTTATATTTTAGTATACCATAGTGAAACATTTAAATATAGATATTTTAATATTAAAGTAGTAATAAAATGATACTCTAAAATAGTTGAAAAAAGCATATATTAAATATAAAATAATATTTATTATGGATAAAATAGAAAATTAATGAAGTAGATTAAACTGTAAAGGAAAATATATATGAGTTCATTTTATTTAAAATTAATAGCACTTTTTTTTATGATTATAGATCATATAGGAGTTTTATTAGAAAATATAATAAATATAAAATATATACAACAAAATATGGAAATTCCATATTATCTTCAAAATGTAGAATATTTAAGAAATTTAGGAAGAATTGCTTTTCCAATATATGCTTTTTTAATTTCTGAAGGATGTTATTATACTAGTAATATTAAAAAATATATTTTAAGATTATTAATTTTTGGGTTTATTTCTCAATGGCCATTTTACGTAATAACATTAAGTCAAAGTATGTTTTATGATCTAAACATATTTTTTACTCTTTCACTAGCATGTATTGTTATTTATATTTATAAAGCATTTCCAAATAGAGCAATATACTCATTTTTGGCTTTAATATTTTTAATATTTCTGTATACGATTCAAATTTTACATACAGATTATGACTATAAAGGAGTATCACTTATTTACTTTTTATATATTATAAGAGAAAAAAATAAAGATATATATATAACAAAGATTGAACAATGTACTATATTATTAATATTTATGTGTTTATTATATCCTATTTATTATAATGTAGCTTATTTATCATTATTTTTATTTAGCTGTATAAGTATACCATTAATTATGTATTATAATTATGAAAGAGGGCCTAGATTAAAATATATTTTCTATTTTATGTATCCTTTTCATTTAATAATTTTAGCTTTAATACAAATATACATTTTAGCGTAAATATGCAAAATATTCTATCTAATATTGAAATATGTAATAAAAAATTATATAATTAAAAAACATGTAGGGCTATGTCAATAATAATTGGGGTAGCCCTTAAGTGTTTCAAAATACGGAGGAGATATAGAGGTGAATGTATGTTTAGCATTAAGAATAATAAATTTAACTGTTGTTTTTGGATAGGATTATTAGTTATTATGATCCTTAGAGTTTTCTTTTTTGGCATTCATTATTTTAATTATTTAGATGATTATAATACATATGGAGTGTTTTATAGGCGAAATGATGATATATTAAACAATATTGTTTTATGGTATGGTTTATATACTTTTAGACCTATTGCATTTTTATCAGATGCTTATATTACTCAGTGGTTTTGGCCAATTATGTGGGTTATATTATTATTTTATACTATAATGCATTTTTTAACAGTTTTTTTATTTTCTCAAATTATGAAAAAGTCTAATATTAGTTTTGGAGTTTTTGGGGTAATAATTATAGCTTTAACACCTTTGTTATTTGAAGCTGTTTATTGGGTTGGGGCATCAACTAGATTAGTGCCGGGTATGTTTTTTTCTATATTATCTGTATATTGTTTAATGATTCATTTAGACCATTCAAAAGGGATATTTAATTCTTTTGATTCTAATATATATTTAATTTTATATACTGTTTTTAATTTTATATCTACAGGATTTTATGAACAAATTGTTGTATTTAATCTTGTTTTTACTTGTTTAATTATATTTTTTAATTATTATAGAATAAGATATAAATTTAAATATATTATTATGGTTCCTATTATTTCTACTATTTTTATTGGTTTATATTATATTATTTTAGCACCTTATGGCAAAGTACAGTCTAGAGGTCAAATTGCAACTAATATTTTTTATCAATTAAAACATGTAACTTTATATATAGGAAATTTACTAATAAGAGTAAATTATGATATTACCAAAAATGGTTTCTTTAGTGGTATACATTTAATAAAAACAATACCACAAATTATAATTTTAATATTAGTTATTACTTATACACTGATTGTATTTATTGGTTTAATAAAAGATAAAATAAATATAACAATAGAATCAGATTATAATGATATATTAATATTGATTTTTGGTATTATTTTATCTGTTGTACCTTTTATGCCATTTTATATATTAAAACAATCTTTTATGTATCCTAGAGCTGTTTATCCATCAATATTTGGAATAGCCATTGTACTTGATTCAATATTAAATATTATATTAACTAGACAAAGAAAACATATATTAAATACGGGTCTTAGATCTATAATATCTGTAATATTTATAATACCGTTTTTTATTGTAACAGTAGCACAAGTAAATGATTTTAAACAAATAGAGATTACAGATAATAAAATTATGTCTAATTTTTTAACAGAATTTAAGAAAAGTGGTTATTCAGAAAAAGATAATGTTATATTATTAAATACTAAATATTTATATTCTAAAACTTATAATAATAGATTAGAAAATGTAACATCTAGTGATTGGGCTATGCTTGGCAAAGTAAATTCAGATACAAGAGATTTTTATTTTAAAAAAATACAGCCTGTAAGAGATGGAGAAAAAGTTAATTTTTCTGAAAATAATAGAAACGTATTATTTGGAATAAATGATAATTTAGAGATATTTCCACTAGAAAATAATGGAGGAACACTTATAAATAAATATGATAAAAAAGTATTTGGATTTTTAAAATCAGAAAATATTAAAAATGAATTTTTATTTAACTTAAAATAAATGATACAGCATTATTTTATGCTTGTATCATTTTTTACAGATATTTATTTTAGAAATTAAGAAGAAATTAGTAATAAAAGCAATACTATGTTAAAGATTAAACATATTTGGAGAAAAGTTTATTTTTTGATATAATCATTAATAAACTTAATAAAAAGATTATTCTGGAGGTAAAAAAATTGCAGAAAAATATTATATTTACTAAATTTATTGCGATATGTTTATTAGCTACATTTGTTTTATTTAATAATAATGTTTTTGCAAAAACCAAAAAACCAAGTAAAGAAATAGATTTAGTTATTAATAATTCTAAGGTTGAAGGTCTAGATACAAATCCTACTATATTAAATGGATATACATTTGTGCCAGCTAGAGGTGTATTCGAAATTTTAGGAGCTGTTGTAGATTGGGATCAAAAAACACATGAAGTTTTTATAGCATATAAAGACTCAATTATAGAATTAGAAATAAATAAAAAAACTGCACACATAGATAATGAGACTGTATCTATGGATGTTCCAGCAAAGATAATTAATAATAGAACTATGATTCCTGTTAGATTTATAGCGGAATCATTCGGTTTTAAAGTAAATTGGGATGAAAAAACAAGGACAGTTTATATTTTGAGTGATACAGAAGATAATACTGATACTAATATTAATAATAAAGATGAAAATAATAGTAAAAATACTGACGATAATAAAAATATAAAAAATGATAACGAAAATACTAATAATCAAAATATAAACGATGATCAAAATAATAAAGATAACAATGTTCAAAGCACAAATGATAATCAAAATAATAAAGATAGCATTAATCAAAATGTAAAAAATAATCAAAATAATAAAGATAGTAGTAACCAAAATGTAAACGATAATCAAAATAATAAAGATAGTACTAATCAAAGTGCAAACGATAATCAAAATAATAAAGATAGTACTAATCAAAGTGCAAATGATCAAAATAATAAAGATAGTATTAATCAAAGTGTAAATGGCAATAAAAATATTAATGACCAAAATTTAAAAGATAATAATGGAAATAGTTCTAATAAAAAAATTATGAATATATCTAATAATACAAATACTATAAGTGTACAAGATTTAATTCTTCCACAAGAAAATGAACCACAAATATTTAAAGTTAAAACTAGTGGAGAAATATCTAAAATAGAATCCTTTACACTAGATAATAATAGGTTAGTTATAGATATTTATAATGCACAATTAGACGCATTAAATAAAGAAATTAATTTATTAGATAATAATTTGGTTTCTTCTATAAAATTAGGACAAAATCAAGTTAATCCTCAAAAAGTAACAAGAGTAGTTTTTAATTTAAAAGATATGATTTCTTATGATATACAGTTTGAAGAAGAAGATAATATGTTAGAAGTTATTTTTAATAAAAATAATATACTAGATATAAATATTAGTAAAGATTCTGAATCAGATTACATAAGAATTACTGGAGATGTTGCACCTTATCTAAAGTATTCTATAGATGATGATATTTTAACTATCTTAGTTAAAAATATTAATATAGATAATATGCCACCTCAAACTAATTTTACAGGAAATTTTATGAAAGATACACAAATTATAAAAGAAGGTAATAGCACTTTAAAAGTAATTGCCAATTTAAAAAAAGAAGCAGATGTATCTTTAATACAAGAAGGTAATACAGCTACTGTAAAAGTACATGATGTAACATATAAAAATATTAAATTTAATAGTCAGACAAATATGTTAACTTTAGTAAAAAATAAATCTAAAAAAATAGATATAAATAAAATAGTACATAAAGATGATTATACTAATAATAAATACATATTAACTTTGCCAAATGATTATTCAGATATATATGGGTACGGTATATATTCTGTAAATAATAGTGATTATTTATCATATATTGATATTGAAACTTTAGGAGAAAATACAAATATAACTTTAAACTCTAAAAGGATAATAGCTATTAATATTACAGAAGATAATAATAATATATATATTAAGTTAGTACTCCCAAAAGAAAAATATTCAAAAATATTAGTATTAGATCCGGGACATGGAGGAAAAGATCCGGGAAATATAGGTATAAATGGTTTACGTGAAAAAGATGTTACATTAGATATATCAAATAGAGTTATTGATTTATTAAAACAAGATGATATTTACGTATATGCTACAAGACAAATAGATTCTTATCCAACACTTGATGATAGAGTAAATATTGCAAATGATGTAGCAGATTTATTTGTTTCTATACATTTGAATTCTGCAGATCAAGTAGGAAAGAAAAATCCTATTCCAAATGGAACAGAAGTATATTACTATGTTAATGATTCAGATAGTAAATTTAATATACCAAGAAAACAAGTAGCTAATATTTTTAAAAATAATATTATAAATTCATTAGGCACAGTTGATAGAGGTGTAAAAACAGCAGGATTTGTAGTTATTAAAAAAACAAATATTCCATCTGTTTTATTAGAATTAGGCTTTTTAAGTAATTCACAAGAGGCAGATAAATTTAAACAAGAAGATTTTAAAAATAAAGCTGCAAATGCAATTTATGAATCTATAAAAGAAGTATTTAAAAATTATAAAACTATAAGATAAAAAAAGAAAAGGACAACTTTTCTTTTTTAGTTCTTTTTTTAATATAATAATTATATATATATATTAATAATTTTATTGAAAAGGAGAACTTTATGAAGTTAAAAATATTATTACCTCTAATTGTTTTAATAGTTTTTTGTAATACAGATTTTGCTTACAGTAAAGATGCTTTTTATATTGAAAAATTACTATATAATGAAAATGATAAAAATATTTGGGTGAAAGAATATATATATATAAATAAAGAAAGTAATTTAATAGATAAGGCATATAATGTTTTTTTTAATTTATTTAAGACAAGCTCTAATAAAGATATTTACAATTTTCCTGAAAATATAAAAATAAATAAAAAATATATTAATGATGATATTTTAGTATTAGATGTTACAGAAGATATTTTGAATTATATTGGTGGTAGTCGACAAGATATAATATATAATGATATGTTAATTAAAAATGCATTTAACATAGATAAAAAAATAAAAAATATTGATTTATTAATAAATGGGGAAAAAACTTATCTTAAAAATGGGCTAATTGTAGGAGTTTAAAATAATAAAAAGAAGATAAATTAATTTTTATCTTCTTTTATCCAATTTGCAAGATATTTACTTGCTATAGTTGAACCTGAATAGTTTAAATGTGCATCATCTCTAAAGTTTTCATTTTTAAATAATTTATTGTGTATTTCTGGTACATTAAAGTCTAAGTATTTAACATTATTTTCCTTTAAAAAATCAGATATTTGATTATGGATAATTTCATAATCAGGAATTTTTTCTAAAGAAACATTTGCTATAGGAGCAGTAACAAAATACAATTTAATATCATATTGTTTAGCTAATTCTATAATTTTATAAATATATTTTTTTTGTACGTCTGAAAATTTCCACCCTTTAACATCATAATTATTAAATTGATTTTTTTTATCATAACTTTCTTCAGGAATAACAAAATCACTAAATATAAAACCTTTATCAGTTATAAATTCAGCTCCTTTAACAGGAGGTATTTTATAATTTATTTTTTCTTGTATTTTATTTTTTATTTCTTTATTTTTATATTCTAAATAATCTTTTTGATAACGTATAACGGGTATATCATATTTTACTTTTTCATTTAAAGGAAATAAATTTTTTACCATATCTTCTTTTAACTTATCATTTTTTAATACTTTTAAAAGCATTTCTGTTTGTTTTAATTCAAAATCATCAGACAATAAATCCCAGTAAAATTCTAAAACAATAGTTTTTGGCCTTTGATAATTTAAAACTTCTAACAATGTATAATAAGAGTTATCTGGATGTTGCAAAGGCATTCCCATTTGAAAACTATTTACATTTAGTTCATAATCAAAAATTGCTGGATCAAAACTACAGTACGAATGTGATGAACCTAAAAAAACTAAATCTATACTATTTTTTGGTTGCTTATAAAAGTATGTAAATCTTTTTTGATTTGCATCATTTATTTTATTTAAAGAACTTGCATATTTATATTTATTGCCTACATATGTTATAGACGGTAAGAAAAGCATTAAAAATATTAGTAATTTTATTATTATAATTAAATTACTTTTAATTAAGCTTTTCTTAAAATTGGAAGTAGATGAATTTACCGGCATTATAATACACTCCTAATGTCATTACTAAGAATAATAGAATATAATAAAAAACGTATCTAAATATTAGAGGTTTTTTATTTAAAAGTATATGAATATCTGTATCTTTAGAGATTATATCTACAATAAATAATATAAGTATACATAGTAATAAAGCTCTAAATTCATAAAAATTAATATTCATACTTAAAAAACAATTATAAATATATGTTCTATTAAACCACATATTTACATCTGAAAATAAATGTTTACTGATGTAAAATGCATCTGAAATTGTATTTGCACGAAAAAATATCCATGCAAATGAAACTAATAAAAATGTTGTAATAGTAGAACCAATATTAGATATAAGTGTATTTTTTAATTTTAAATTAGTTAAAATACCATTTCTTGTTTTATATGATATATCTCCTATAATTTGATAAATACCATGTAGCATACCCCATATAATAAATGTCCAATTTGCACCATGCCATAAACCACTTACAAGAAATGTTATAAAAATATTAAAGTATAGTCTAGATTTTGCTACTCTATTACCACCTAAAGGTATATAAAGATAGTCTCTAAACCATGTAGATAAAGAAATATGCCATCTTCTCCAGAATTCTTTAATGCTTTTCGATAAATACGGTTTTTTAAAGTTTTCTGTTAAATTTATTCCTAATATTTTAGAACAGCCTATTGCTATATCTGTATAACCACTAAAATCGCAGTAAATTTGTACACCAAAAAGTAATGTTGCCAATATAAGACTAAATCCTGTGAAATTTTTTGGATTATTATATACTACTGTAACAATATCAGATAGTCTATCTGCAATAACAATTTTCTTGAAAAATCCTAGTAAAATATATTTCATACCTAAAGAAATATATTTCATATTAAATTCTTTTTTACTAAAAAGTTGAGGCATAAGATTATCTGCTCGTTCTATAGGACCAGCTATTAGTGGCGGGAAAAAAACTTTAAATAGTGCAAATTTTAAAAAGCTTGGTTCTGGTTTATATTTGTTTCTATAAACATCTATAATATAGCTTACACCTTGAAATGTATAAAATGAAATTCCAAGAGGCAAGAAAATATTTATATTAGGGACTTGTAATTTAAATCCAAATAAATTGATAAATGAAACTATAGTAGTGTTTATAAAATTTAAATATTTAAAAATAAATAGGACAGAAAAATTTATTAATATTGCTATTATTAGATATTTCTTACTATTTTTTTTAGACTTTTTTGCATATCTATAAATTTTTATAGCATATATCCAATTTATAAATATACAAAATAATATTAATAATATAAATATAGGATTATATGCCATATAAAATATAATACTAGAAATTAATAAAACTACCCATCTAGATTTATGAGGTGATATATAATATATAAAAACAACGGATAAGAAAAAAATTAAAAAATCTAAGGAATTAAATAACATTAAAACACCTCTTATTTATTTTATAGTTTTTTGCAACTTTAGTTTTTTATAATATACCTTAATATTTTATATTAATTATAAATTAAATGTTGTAATACTGCAATAAATGAAATTATATGTAATAAAATTTTCACAAAACTATACCTGTACTTATAAAATAAATAGTATAAATAATTATAAGGAGGTATATTATTGAAAACATTAGCTGTAGATTATCATAAAAATGGTTATAACTGCTCTCAATGTATATTAAGAGCATTAGAAGATAAATTTGATATAGAAATTTCAGAAGAGTGTTATAATTTAACTAGAGGTATAAATGAAGGATTTGGAATAGGAGCTACTTGCAGTTTAATAATAGCAGGAACAATGGCATTTGGATTATTTTTTGATGATAATACTGTGAAAAGTCTTAGATTAAAATTAATAGATTATGTAAATGAAAATTATGGCGTTTTAGACTGTGGAAAACTTAAAAGATGTGACAAAATAGGAGAAGGATGTCTAATTTTAGTTGGAGATGTTGCAAATCATATAGAAAAATTAATTTTAGAAGAATTAGGTATATAATTTAAAAGTTTTGAAGTTTTTATACTTCAAAACTTTTACTTTAATTAATTTTTATATGGTATTAAAACTTTTTTATTTGATTGTGTAGTTACAATTGTATTTTCTATATTATTTTTATCATTTTCTATGCTTACATTTGAAGTAATATTTTCTGTATCTATATCTAAAGATATAATTTCTTTATTATTTAAATTTTGTAATTTTAATTCTAATGATTTTATATTATCTTTTAAAACATTAATTTCATTTTCAAGATTTAAATTTTCATTTTTTAAAATTTCTATATTAGATATAAGATTATTTTTTTCATTTTGAAGATCTGATATTTGAGATGTTAAAATAGAATTTTCATTATTATAATTTTCTTTATTAGTTGTTTTTATTTCATTTTTTTCCTTCTCTAAAAAAGAAATTTTATCTTTCAATTCTTTAATTTCCATAGAATGTCTTTTATCTGCATTAACTTTTTCAAATTCAAAATCATCTTTTTTAGACTTATATTTGTTTAAAATATTTGTCATATATTCTATTTGTTCATCTTTTTTTGATATTTCATTTTTTAATTTATTAATTTGTGTTTTAAAATTATTATTAGCATTATTATTTGAAATATTTTTTGATTTAATTTCAACATTTTGTTTTTCTATACTTATTGGTATAGCTGGTATTTTATAAAAATCTTCACATAAATCTGGTAAAAGTTGAATATCACAAGGATTATATTTATCTATAAGAACTTCTCTTATAAAGAATTTATTACATGACATATTTGATTCAGAAATATAAACTGCTTTTTTAGGTTCTACACAAAATTTATTTTTATATATATCTGGTTTTGTAAAATTCATACCTTTGTTTTTAGAAATACAAGTATATAGTTTATCTTTGCATATAAAAAATACATGTATATTGTTATTTATTATCGATAATAAACAATCTGATATTTTAGCACCATCCCATAATATAATAGGAGCTTCAAATTCTTCATATTCTTTCTTTTTATAAATTAATTGATAAGAAAACATTGTTTTAACTGCATATAAAACGTGTATTGTGTTATCTGTAGTTAAAAAAGAATAATCAATAATTTGATAGTTTGTTTGATGTATATTTATAAAATTACTTGTATTATATTCTGTTATTTCTTTATATCCAATATTACTATCATTAGGTCTTGTATGGTAGAAAGCTAAAAGATGTTTATTTGTAACATATTGTACTTGAAATAGATTAAAATTAGATTTATATAAAGAATCTTCTATAGTAGATATTTCTGATAAATTACCATATTTATCTAATATAGCTGATTTTAATTTAAATGAATTATCATCTTTAGGCACATTATAAATTATGAATATACTATTATCTTTTATTATTGGATAAAATAGTATATTATGTATACTATTTAAGTCAATTTGTAGATTAATTGTAGTAATAGAAGAGTCGAGTATATTTTTTACTGTGTGTAATAAAATATTTCCATCTTTACCTTGGCAAAAAACATATATTTCTCCACTTGGGGAGAACATTGCAGTAAAATTATCTAATACATTAGTAGCAAAAATCTTTTCATTACACCATTTGCTATTTTGAAATATTTTATAATAAATTGTATTATTTTCATAATAAAAGCAAATTATATTATCATTTTTTTGTCTTAGAATATAATTTTTATACATATAATTTTCACCTCTTTAAATAAAAATAATCTTATAGATATATATATTTTATTAATTAGAATAAAAAAATTTACAACATTTTAAAGAATAAAAATTTTATTTAAAATAGATATGTGTTATTATATAAAAATATAATAATACAGGAGGATATTAGATGTACGTTGTTTTTATAGCAGTTTTAATATTAATTGATCAAATTACAAAGTATATTGTATCTATTCAACTACAAAATGGGAGAGAAATAGATATAATTAAAAACATTTTTAGTTTGTCTTATGTGGAAAATAGAGGTATAGCCTTTGGTATGATGCAAGGTGGAAGATGGTTTTTTGTTGTTTTTACAATTTTAATATTATTAGCATATATTTATTACTATAATAAGGTATTAAAATATAAAAAAGATATTTTTTACAATATTTCATTAATTTTAATAGTATCAGGAGCTATAGGTAACTTTATTGATAGAGTGCATTTAGGATATGTAATAGATTTTTTATATTTTAAACTTATTAATTTTCCAGTTTTTAATTTAGCAGATATTTATGTTGTTATAGGTGCAATTTTATATGTAATAGTAAATTTATTTTTAGATAATGAGGAAAATAAAAATGGATAATCTTTTAAATTTTACAGTCTTAGAGGAAAATGATGGAACTAGAATAGATGTCTTTTTATCAAATGAGATAGAAGATATTTCTAGAAATAGCATTCAAAAAATTATACAGAATGAAAAAGTAACTGTTAATAATAAAATTGTTAAAAGTAATTATAAATGTAAAGAAGGAGATAAAATATTAGTAGAAATAGAATCTCCTAAAGAATTAGACATATTACCTCAAAAAATGGATTTAAATATATTATACGAAGATGATGATATTATTATTATAAATAAGGAACAGGGTGTAGTTGTTCATCCTGCTCCTGGACATTATGAAAATACACTTGTTAATGGACTTATGTACCATTGTGGATCTAGTCTTTCTGGAATAAATGGAGTAATGAGACCAGGTATAGTGCATAGAATAGATAAGGATACTTCTGGTATATTAGTTATAGCAAAAAATGATACTGCACATAGAAATTTAGTAGATCAATTATCTATTCATAGTATGACACGTGTATATAATACAGTTGTTTTTAATAATATAAAAGAAGAATCAATTACAATAAATGCTCCTATAGGGAGACATCCAATAGATAGAAAAAAAATGTGTGTAACTAATAAAAATTCTAAAAATGCTATAACTCATATAAAAGTACTAGAACGTTTTAAGAAATTTACTTTTGCAGAAGCAAGATTAGAAACAGGTAGAACACATCAAATAAGAGTACATATGTCTTATATTGGGCATCCATTGTTAGGAGATACTGTTTATGGAAGTGAAAAACAGCCATTTAAGCTTAATGGACAAGTACTACATGCTAGAGTTTTAGGATTTAATCATCCAAGGACAAATAAATATATAGAATTTTCAACAGAATTACCAGATTATTTTAAGAAAGTTTTAAATAGTTTAAAACTAGAGGTGAGATAATTTTTGATTTTTAATAGAAAAGATTTCATAAGTTTAAAAGATATTAGTAAAGAAGAAATAAATTATATATTATCTACAGCAGAAATTATGAAAAGTGTATTAAGCCAAAAAAATAAGACAGTTCCATTTCTACAAGGCAAATCAGTTATACTATTATTTTATGAAAATAGTTCAAGAACTAGAGTATCATATGAATTAGCAGGTAAATATTTAAGTGCTAGTATTGTTGATATGACAATTCCCCATTATTTAGAAGATACAGGTGGTTTAGCTGGAATGGGTAAAATAATAGATCAAATGGGGGCTGATTTTATAATAATAAGACATCCTATGTCAGGAAGTGCAGAATTTTTATCTAAATATGTATCAGCAAGTGTTATAAATGCAGGTGACGGTCTAAATGAAAATCCTAGTGGGTCATTGTTAGATCTAATGACAATAAAAAGAGAAAAAGGAGATTTTAAAGATCTCAAAGTAGTAATGGTAGGAGACGTTAAAAATAGTAGAATAGCACATAGTAGTATATGGGGACTTTTAAAATTAGGATCTAAGGTATCAGTTACAGGACCATCCACATTAATACCATTAGAATTAAAAAATTTTGGAGTAGATATATATTATAATCCTGTAGAAGCTGTAAGAGATGCAGATGTTATAATAGGACTTAATATAAAATCTGAAGAAAGTTATAAAAATTCTTTACCATCTTATTCAGAATATAAAAGTATGTTTAAAATAGATAAAACAATATTAAGTTATGCAAAGTCTGATGCTATAGTAATACATCCAGCAAATTCTATTAGAAGAGACATAGAAATTTCTTCGGAAATAATAGAATCTTCAAAATGCTTTTTTAATGATCAAATATCTAATGGAGTTGCTGTACGTATGGCATTACTTTATTTATTATCATTAAGAGGGGGAGAATAAATAATGAAGATTTTAATTAAAAATGGACTTGTTTTTGATGAAAAAAATGATTTTGTTAAAAAAGATATTTTATTAGATGATGGAATTATTATAAAAATAGATAATGAAATAAAAGAAAATAGATGTGAAATTATAGATGCAAGTGAAAGTTATGTTTTACCGGGCTTAATAGATACTAATTGCAGAATTTGTGAACCAGGCTATGAATACAATGAAGGTGCGAAACGTTCTTATCTTAGTGCTTAAGCAGAAAGGATAAGCCAAAAATATTTTAAATTATTTTTGAGAACTAATAATATTTAGAATCGAATGATAGAGTAATATCTTGAAAGATTCTCCCTAATACTCCGACATGCATATATATAGCAAGATATATTTGTATGAAGCTCGGTGAAGACGGCTAAGATTTCTCCCTAACAGTTATGCTGAGGAAATGTGAATCAGAAATGATCAAGAGATTTATAGGTCGGGGGTTTATAATTATCTATGACTAGAATGTGTTATTCACTGACGAACTTTCGAATGTACATGTCTAAAAGTATATCTAGTAGAAATGCTAGAAGATATTTAACTATCGTTTGTGGGGATTAGTACGATTCTTCATTAGGAAAATCCTTATACTATTTATAGGTAGTATCAAGCAAACAGGCATATAGAAAGGGTCTAAGGGTAATTTAATATTTAAATAAAGAATATTATTGGAACGTTGAAAGCTAACAACGTGGAGAAAGAAACATCTTGCTATGTTGAGAAGCGTTTATTAGGAAAGGCAAAGCTATAACTAATATTAATGTTAGTGAGAGCGGTGGCACAGTACCAAAGAAGCAGTGATAATAAACTGTGGAGGGATAGCCACTAGTCATTTAATAAAATTTTATTAAATGATGGAACGCCGTATGAGGTGAAAGTCTCATGTACGGTGTGGAGCGGGGGAAAAGTTAGAGAGATTTCAAAGACTTACCTATCGCTATATATTGTATCTGCATCTAGAGCTGCAATTAAAGGCGGATTTACAACTATAACATGTCAGCCTGATACAAATCCTAGTGTAGATAATAAAACAGTAGTAAATTATATAAAATCTACAAGTGCCCAAAAATCTTTAGTTAATATATATCCATATGGAAGCATGTCTGTAGATTGTAAAGGTAAAGTGATGGCTGAAATTGGAGAAATGGTAAAAGCAGGAATAGTAGGAGTTTCTGATGGAGGTAATAGTATTTCAGATAGTTTTTTGATGCGTAATATTTTATTATATTTAAAAATGTTTGATATACCTGCTATTACTACATGTAGTGATAATTCTATATCTAGAAAAGGTGTTATGAATAGTGGAAATATTTCAACATCAATTGGATTAAATGGAATACATAGAGAAGCAGAAGAAATTATAGTTGCTAGAAATCTTATTTTAGCTAAATATGTAAATGCAAGATTACATATTTCTAGTGTAAGTACTGCAGGTTCTGTACAACTTATTAGAGATGCTAAAATTAAGGGAATAAATGTAACTTGTGAAACACAACCTCAATATTTTACTTTAACAGAAGATAATGTTAGAGGATACAATACATTAGCTAAGGTACATCCACCTTTACGTACAGCATGTGATATAGAAGAAATAAAAAAAGGCATAGTAGATGGAACAATAGATATAATATCAAGTGGACATACACCAAATACTTTTGAGAGTAAACAAAAAGAATTTGATGTTGCTAGTTTTGGGATATCATCCTTAGAAACAGCATTTTATATAAGTTATAAATATTTAGTAGAAACAGTAATTAGTATATACTGCGTATGTAGAGAAATCTGCATAGGACACCACTTTAAAACCAGTAAA
>CAMLLW010000020.1 GCA_946481295.1 uncultured Clostridia bacterium
CATTAAAAAGATTTTTTTATTTATTTTTTATATTTATATATAAAATGTTTAAAAGACTTATTTTAATATATTTAAATGCAAATTATTAGTAAAATAATTTATTATTAGATTTTAAAATATTTTTATTATGTTAATTTAAAAATAGTATATAAATTTATATACTATTTTTATTAAACAAAATTTATTTTTTTTGAATTTTTAGTAATTATATTTTTTATAGAATCTTTTTCATAATTTTCGCCTAATGTTTTTCCTTTAACTATTTTATTAATTTCTGTATTTTTAAAGGTAATATATTTATTAGAATCATTTGTTTCAATATTATGTTTGTTTTTAAGATTATTTTTAAATTCATTATAATTATTTGAGTTAAATTTTTCAAAATCAATAGCTTTTCTTATTTCATTTTTCCAACTTATTTGACCTTTTTCTATAATAGATTTTTCTGCAAGAGTATATCGTATTGGAGATTTAAAAGAATTAATAATTGATAGTCCATTTTCTAAACAGATTTCATCAGAACGTTTTTTTATGTAATAAAGATTTTTTTTATCACTATGATATTTTTTACCATTATTAAAGTTAACTGAATTTATGACTATATGATTATGAATATGTTTTTTATCTGTATGTGTAAATATAAGTATTTCATAGTCTTTTGCTATTTCTTCAACTAATTTTTTCCCAATTTTATTAGCTTTTATTGGAGTTATTTCATTTGGTTTAAATGATTGAATTATAGTATGTACTTGAATACCATCATTTTTACCCCATAATTTTCTTGTAATACTAAATTGAGTTTTAGCATAATTTATATTACAATTTAATCCTTCTTTTATTTCTGCTTTTTTTTCACAATAATTAATTGTATTTGTACTAGATTTTGAACTACCTAGTTTAATAATTGCCATATATTTTTTAAATCCTCCTGTATAGTTTTTATTTCATTTTCTAAATAAGTAGTATTATTAATATTTTTTATAATTTCATTTAAGTTACAACCTATTTTACGTAATTCTATAGCTATTTCATGACCAATTTCATTATTTATTTTTGGTGTTTTTGTTTTTATACCTTTTGATTTTAGCTTACAAAATGCTGGAACAGATAAACCAATATCTTTTGCCATTTTAGAAAGTCTTTTAAATTCTTCATCAGTTACTCTAAAATTAATTTGTTTATTTTCTTTCCTATTTACCAAAGAATTCACCATCCTTGAAATAATTTTATCATTTATTACAAAAAGATGATAGCCACATTTTTATAAATTAAAAATATAAAAGTTTTAAAATTTTTATAAAAAAAAGAATAAAATTACAAATAAATATAATTAGATAAATATAGCGTTAAAAATAAAAAGAAGCAAGTTTCGCTTTTGATAGCCAAAATTTATAATGAATATAAATTTATAATTATTAATTAAAATTTGTGAAATTTATGTTTAAATTTGATAAAAAATATATTAAATATTAAATTTAAATATTTTCAATATATTATATATGTATTTATATTTTATAAAATAATATAAATACATATATATATTTTTTTCTTATAATGTTTTGGATATTATTAACATTACTTATATTGAAAAAAAAAATATAAAATATTATTATTAAAATATAATTATATAATAAATTAAATATTTAAAATTATTATAAGGAGAGGGATATTTTGAAACATTTTATTTTAACAGGGCATGCTAGAATTTCTGAGGGAATAGCATCTGCTGTAGAACTAATATTAGGGAAAAAAATTTTATATTTTAATGCTTATGTAGATAATAGTGATAAACCTTTTTATGAGTCTATTAAAAAGGAAATTGAAAGTATAGATAAAAATGATGAAATTATAATTTTTACAGACATATTTGGTGGAAGTGTAAATAATGAAATGATGAAATTATTAAGTTTACCAAATATACATTTAATATCAGGTATGAATTTAGGGTTAGTTATACAATTTTTAATGACTGATGATGATACACCTATAGAAGAAAATATAAATCAATATATAGAATCTGCTAAAAATAATATTATATATTGTAATAATTTAGTGAAAAATCAAAATTCAGAATATATAGAAGAATTTTAAATACATATAGTATAATTAAATATAATCTATTTAAATATGGGGGGTTATAGATTATGATTAAATTAGTAAGAGTTGATCATAGATTATTGCATGGTCAAGTTGCATTTTCATGGACATCTGTATTAGGTATTGATTGTATTCTATTAGTTAGTGATACATTATTAGATGATCCAATAAGAGTTACATCTATAAAATTAGCTAAACCTACAGGAGTAAAAATAGTAATGAAAAATTTAGCAGATAGTATTAAAGCTATAAAAAGTGGTGTTACAGATAAATATAAACTATTTATAGTTTGTGAAACAATTGATATTGCTGCAAAATTAGTAAAAGAGATAGGTATTAAAAATTTAAATATTGGAGGAACAAAACCCGATGAAAATAAAAAAGAATTAGGGCCTGCAGTATTTATAGATGATAAAGAAAAAGACACATTAAAATCTTTAATTAATGATGGAGTTTATATTTATCTTCAAATGGTTCCAGAAAAAAATGAAATTGATTGTAGTAAATTATTATAAATTATATATTATATTTTAATATTAAATTTAAATTATAATAAAATTTATATATAATTATTAATAAGATTTTTAATATATATTATAAAATATAAATCATTATAGAAAAATGAGTAATAATTTAATTATTACTCATTTTTAATTTTATAATTAAAATAAACCTATTATTTTACCGTTATCTAAAATATCCATGTTATTAGCTGCTGGTATTTTTGGCAAACCTGGCATACGCATAATATTGCCGGCCATAGCAACAATGAAACCTGCTCCTGCATTAGGTATTATATCATTTATATTTATTGTAAAGTTTTCTGGTTTACCAAGTAGTGATGCTTGATCTGATAAAGAATATTGAGTTTTAGCTATACAAATTGGTAAATTAGAAAAACCTTGATTATCACATTTTTTTATATTATTAATAGCTTTTTGACTATATTGTATATTATTAGCACCATAAATTTCTTTTGATATAATTTCAATTTTTTCTTTAATAGGAATATCTAATTTATATAAAGGTTTAAAATTAGATTTTTTTGTTTCTAACATTTCTATAACTTTATTAGCTAAATCAATTCCTCCATCTGCGCCCAATTCCCAAACTTTAGAAATTGCTACTTTAACTCCATTTTTTTTGCACATATTTGTTAATAATTCAATTTCATTATGAGAATCTGATTCAAATATATTTATAGCAATTAAACTAGGAACACTAAATTTTTCAATATTTTCAATATGTTTTTCTAAATTTTTCATTCCATTTTTTAAAGCTTCTAAATTTTCCATTTCTAATTCATTTTTATTTAATCCACCATGCATTTTTAATGCACGAATAGTAGTAACTATTACTACACCATCTGGATTTAAATTAGCTTGACGACATTTTATATCAAAAAATTTTTCCGCACCTAAATCTGCACCAAAACCAGCTTCTGTAATTGTATAATCAGATAATTTTAAAGCTAATTTTGTGGCAATAACTGAATTACATCCATGTGCAATATTAGCAAATGGGCCACCGTGAATTAAAACTGGATAATTATCTAATGTTTGAACTAAATTTGGTTTTATAGCATCTTTTAATAATAATGTAACGGCACCTGTTGCATTAATATCATTAACTGTTATAGGTTCAGAATTAGTATTATATGCTACAATTATTTTTGATACTCTTTGTTTTAAATCATTTAAATCTGTTGCTAAACAAAGTATTGCCATTATTTCGCTAGCAACGCTTATATCAAATCCATCTTCTCTAGGAATTCCATTTATTTTACCACCTAAACCACAAACAATGTTTCGCAATGATCTATCATTTAAATCCATAACTCTTTTCCAAACTATATTATTTATATCTATTTTTAAAGGATTACCTTGAAAAATACTATTATCTAGCATAGCTGATATTAAATTATTTGCTGTAGTTATTGCATGTATGTCTCCTGTAAAATGTAAGTTGATATCTTCCATAGGTACAACTTGAGCATATCCTCCTCCAGCTGCTCCACCTTTAATACCAAAACAAGGTCCTAAAGAAGGTTCTCTCATAGCTACTATAGAATTTTTTCCTAATTTACGCATAGCTTGATGTAATCCTATCATAGTTGTTGTTTTGCCTTCTCCAGCCGGAGTAGGGTTTATAGATGTCACTAAAATAAGTTTACCATCTTTATTTTTATTTAATTTTTGTAATAAATCTAAAGAAATTTTTGCTTTATATTTACCATACATTTCAAAATCATTATCTGATAATCCTAAATCTTTTGCAATTATTTGAATATTTTTCATTTTTGCATTTTGTGCAATTGTAGTATCTATTAACATCATAATCATTCCTTATAAGTAGTTTAATTTATATTAAATATTAAAATATATTGTTTATTTAATATATTAAGTATTATATTTATTAAATATACAATAAATATTAATTGTTATAATAACATTGATATAATTTATAAACAATAAATTAATTTTTTTATATAATTAAATATATAAATAGTAAAAAAATTAAAATATTTATATTTAATGATAATATATAAATAAAAATTAAATTTTATTTATAAGAATAGATATAATTTGTATATAATATTAGTTTAATAGCATTATCAAATTTTTATATTAACATTTTATAGCTTCTTTAGCTAAAAATAAGCATCCAAAAGTTGCTGATTTGTCTTCTAATTTTGGTGTAATAATATAATCTTCTAATTTAGGAGTTTTAGTGTAATTATTTAGTATTTCTTCAAATGCTTTATGTATTTTACTTAATATATGTTTTTGTTTCATTACACCTCCACCAAAAATAATTTTATCAGGAGATAATAATAAAGTAGTATTATATGCACATTGAGCAATATAATATGCTTCTATATCCCAAAATTCATCATTTTCTGAAACATCTGCACCTTTTTTTCCTAATCTTTTTTCAATTGCAGGACCAGATGCCATGCCTTCTAAACAGTTACCATGGAAAGGGCAACAACCATTAAAATTATCATTAGGGTGATTTTTTACAATCATATGTCCCATTTCTGTATGAGAAAAACCTTCTATAAATTTACCATTTTGAATTGCTCCACCACCTATTCCTGTTCCAATAGTATAGTAAACAATACTAGATAATTCTTTTTTATTACCATAAATATATTCACCATAAACAGCTGCATTAACATCTGTTGTCCATATTATAGGAATATTAAATGAATTTTTTAATGTTCCTACAAAGTTAAAATTTTGCCATTCAGTTTTTGGTGTAGATGTTATAAATCCAAAAGTTTTTGAATCTTTTTTTATATCTATTGGACCAAATGATCCTATTCCAATACTTGATAAATTATTTTTATATTTATTAAAAAATTTACATACAAAATTAATAGTTTCTTTAGGTGTAGTTGTTGGAAAACTTACTATTTCTAAAATATGCATTTTTTCATCACAAACTGCACATACAAATTTTGTTCCACCTGCTTCAATTGAACCAAATAACATATTTTCCCCCCATAATTTTTTTAAAATTTTATATAATAAATTAAATATAATTTAAATTATATTTAATTTATAGAAAATTATACTAAATATTTTGAGTATATCATAATAAATTATTATGTGCAATTTTCACATAAAATATAAAGTTTACCAAAAAATTAATTTAGTTGATTTTTGTAATTTAGTGTGATAATATAAATACATAAAATTTTTTTTCATTTCAAAAGTTCCTTGTTAAGGAACTTTTTTATTTTATAAAGAATATATTTTAAAGTAGTATTTTTTTAAATATATTGTCAATTTTAATTTATTTAAAGAATATACTTTAGTAAATAAATAATTTATTTATTTCTATGTGTAATTAATAAATTGAAAGGACGAGCATTATTGGAAATAAAAATAAGAAATTTTATATTAAAATTTATAGATTTTTCTATTAAAGTATTAAAAATAAGTAAAAGCATAATTAGTAGTATTGATTTAGGTATTGACTCTAATAATAGTAATACTACTAATAATAATAAATAATATCATATAAAATATAAATAAATATATAAAAAGAAAGACAAATATGTCTTTCTTTTTTTTTCTATTTTTATAAATCTTTAATTTATTATTTTACTAAAATGCAAAATTATTTTTTAAAAATTATTAAAAAGGTATAAATTTATAATATAAATTGTATTTAATTAAGATATATTAATACTAAATTTTATTATATTAATTATTAAAAAATAACTAAAATATTTAAATTAGAAATTAATTAGAATTTTACATATAAATTTAAAAGTAAAGAAAAATATAATTTTTTGTCATCCAAAATATTATAAATAATTAGAGATAATTTATATATTGTCAATATTATTATATTATAGATAATAAATGGAATTATATAAAAAGGTATATTATTTTTTAAAAATTATTAAAGAATTATCCCTATAAACTGCTAAAAATTAATTTAAATCTTTGTAATAAAATTTTTACTATGTTTTAAATACATCCAAATAATAATAATATCATTTGTAAAAAGTGGCATAAATTCAATTTTATCGTTAAAAATTTATTGACTTATTATTACTTGCAGTGTATAAAAGTATTAAGTTGTACTATTATATAATATTAAATTAATTGGAGGGTTTTTAATGGAAATAAAAAGAATTATTGAAAAAATAAAAAGTGATATACCTAATTTAAATGGTATTTATTTTGTAGGATGTGGCGCAAGTTGTGCTGATTTATATCCTGCTAAATACTTTATAGAACATAATTCTATTAAACTTAGAACATCTCTTTATACAGCAAATGAATTTAATTATGATTATCCAAAAGCATTGGATAAAGATACATTAGTAATTACATGTTCTCTAGGAGGAGAAACACCAGAAACTGTATCAGCTAGTAAATTAGCAATGGAAAAGGGTGCTACTGTAATTTCTGTAACAAATAAACCAAACTCATCTCTTGCAAAAAATTGTAATTATTTAGTAGTACATGATTGGGATGGAAAGTATTCTTTAAAATTAGATAAAATGATAAAAGTTTTACAAATAGCAGTTGAAGTTTTAAATCAATATGAAGGTTACGAAAATTATAATGATATTAACAGTGGGTTTGATAAAATTTATGATTTAATTGATCAATCTGTTTCTACTGTTGTTCCAGAAGCTAGAGAATTTGCAGAAAAATTTAAAGATGATGAAGTAATTTATTTAATGTCATCAGGTCCTACATATAAAGTAGCTTATTCATTTTCAATTTGTTTATTAATGGAAATGCAATGGAAAAATTCAGGTTCTTTTCATGATGGGGAATACTTCCATGGACCATTTGAAATAACAGATGAAAATGCATCCTTTATTTTATTAATGAATGATGGTAAAACAAGAGCTATTGACGCAAGAGCTTTAGAATTTTTAAATAGATTTAATGCAAAAACTGCTCTTATAGATGCAAAGGATTATGGATTAAGTTCTATTATACCAAATTCTGTAGTAGATTATTTTAATCCTATGTTAATTTCTGCAATTCTTAGAATATATGCTGAAGAATTAGCTACTGTTAGAAATCACCCATTAACAAAAAGAAGATATATGTGGAAATTAACATATTAAAATAATAGAGAGGTATAAATTTATGATAAAATTGTTTAGATTAGACTATCGCTTATTACATGGACAAGTAGTTTTTTCATGGTGTGGGTCTCAAGGCATTGATTATATAGTAGTAGCAGATAATGTTGCAGCAAATGATAAATTAAAAAAGACAACTTTAAGTTTAGCAAAACCTCCAGGTACAGGATTAGAAATATTGGAGACTAAAGAAGCCATACGTTTAATAAATGGTGGAAGATATCAGAGAAAGACTGTATTGTTGATATGTGGAAATACAAAAGAAGCTTTAGAACTATCTAAAAATGTTGATGAAATAAAAAAAGTGAATTTTGGTAATATAGCTAAAAAGGAAAATTCAAAACAATATGATTTATCAGTATATTTAACAGATGATGAGTTAGAAGATGCAAAAGCTATATTAAATTCTGGAGTTGAAGTTGAAATGCAACAATTACCTAATAGCCCATGTTCACTTTTAAAAGAAAAAATAAATTAATATAGTAAATTAGGGGAAATTAATAATTTCCCCTAATTTTTAATAAGTTATTATTAAATAAAAAGACAGTATTATAATAAGGAGATCACAAACATGATAAAAGCTATATTATTAGGATTAGTTGCTGTTTTTGGTATGTTAGATGGTAGATGGTTTGGAATTGCCATGTTAGATAGACCACTTGTTATGTGTACACTTGTTGGAGTAGTTATGGGGGATATACGTGCAGGTATTTTAATTGGAGCAACTTTAGAATTAGTATTTTTAGGTGTTATAAATATTGGAGCAGCTACACCACCTGATATTGTTACAAGTTCTGTAATAGCATCTGCTTTTGCTATTTCATCAGGAAAAGGAACAGAAGTAGCTCTTGCATTAGCTATGCCAATAGCTGTATTAGCGCAATCATTATTAATTTTAGTTCGAGTTGGTAATTCTTATTTTCAACATAAAGCTGAAGTATATGCAAGTAAAGGTGAATCACATAAAGTAGCTATTACTCATATACAACCAATAGTTTTATATGCTGCTAGTATGTTTATACCTGTATTTTTATGTATATATTTTGGAGAGGATATTGTAAATTCAATTTTAAAATTTATACCTGATAAAGTAATAGATGGATTGCAAATTGCCGCAGGATTAATGCCAGCTCTTGGTTTTGCTATGTTAATAAATATGATGATTAGTAAAAGACTTATTCCATATTTTATGTTAGGATTTTTAATTGCAGCATATTTAAAATTAGATTTAATAGCTGTAGCTTTAATAGCAATTTGTATTGCCTTTATAGTTAATCAATGTATGGATAATCATGGAGATAATAATGGATCTAATATAAATGAAAATGGAATAGAGGTATTATAATGAGTAATTTATTAGTTGAAAATGAGCAGAAAGATGTTGACAATAAAAAAAAGATTGATAAAAAAGATTTAAATAAAGTTTTTTGGCGTTCTCATATGATTCAAGGTTCTTGGAATTATGAAAAACAAATGGGACTTGGTTATGCATTTTCTATGATACCAGTATTACGAAAATTATATAAAGATGGAAGCCCAGAAATGGCTGAAGCTTTAAAAAGACATACTGAATTAGTAAATGTAACTCCTCAATGTGCAACTTTTATGATGGGACTTAGTGCATCAATGGAAGAAGAAAAATTAAATAACCCTAATTTTCCAGTGGAAACTATAAATTCTGTTAAAGTATCACTTATGGGACCATTATCAGGTATTGGAGATTCTTTCTTTTGGGGTACATTTAAAGTAATATCAACTGGTTTAGGTATAAATTTAGCAAGTAATGGTAGTATTTTAGGACCAGTAATGTTATTAATTACATATAATATTCCTTCTTTTTTAGTTAGATGGTTCGGATTAAAAATAGGATATAAAACTGGTAATTCTTTTTTAGAAAAATTAGCTTCAAGTAATATTATGGATAAAATTACTTTTGGTGCATCTATTGTTGGACTTATGGTTGTAGGCGCTATGACAGCTTCAATGATAAATTTAAAATTTGCTTTAGAATATTCTAATTCTTATGATACTATAAGTCTTCAATCTATTTTAGATTCAATTTTACCATCTGCATTACCACTTGTTTCAACTATTTTTGTATATTGGTTATTAAGAAAAAAAGTTAGTGTTAATTGGATAATTCTTGGGATAATAATATTTGGAGTATTATCATCATATATAGGATTATTTAAAATATAAAGGAGATATAATATTATGATTGAAAAATATCTTAATGAAACACCTTATATATTAAAAGAAATGATTAAAAATGAAAAAGAACTATTTGACAATAAAGCTAAAGAAATAGTAAACAATAAAATAATGCATATTATATTAACTGGCAGTGGTACATCTTATCATGCTGGATTAATAAGTAAAGAATTTTTAATGAAAGTAACAAATTTATATGTTGAAGTTCTATATCCATTTCAAATTAATAAATTTATTTTTAAAGAATGTATTAATTCTTTATTAATTGGTATATCACAGGAAGGTGCAAGCCTTTCTACATATAAAGCTATGGAATTTGCTAAAAAGAATAATTCTTATACTGCATCTATGTCAGCAAATGAAGATGCTTATATTAATGAAGAAGCAGATTATATATTTAGAATTAATTGTGGTGAAGAGTTATTTGGACCAAAAACAAAAGGATATCATGCCACTATTTTAAATATTTTACTTTTAGGTATGAGAATTGGTTTAAATAATGGAACTATAAGCGATGAAGAACATAATAGTTATATTAATGATATAAATAATACAATAGATAATATGTCTAGCATTATTAATGAAAGTAAGCAATGGATTTTAAATAATTCTGATGAATTAAAACTAGCTCATGACTTAAAACTAATAGGAAGTAAAGATAATTATGGTAATGTTATGGAAGGAGCATTAAAAATTTTAGAAACATTTTGTTGTCCAACTACTGGATATGAATTTGAAGAATTTGTTCATGGAATTCAAAATTCTATTAATAAAGATTCATATATTATTTTATTAAATAGTGGTAAAGAGGTTAGTAGAATTAATACATTAATTGAAATTTTAAGAAACTGGACATCTCATGTTTTTATTATTGGAAAAGACTTACAAAATAAAACAAGTAAAGATTTTAGTTTTAAATTTATAAATAATGAAAATTTTTTAATATTTGAATACATACTACCTATAGAAATGATGTGTCATATTATTCCTCCATTAAGAAATTATGATAAAACACTTTTAAAAGATCCTATGATATCAAAAAAAATGGAGTCTAAAAAAGTAATATGAAAAAACCTGAATTAGTTATATTTGATATGGATGGACTTTTGATAGATACAGAAGCAATATTTAAAAAAGCTTGGATATCTGTTGGAAATAAATATGATTATAAGTATGGAGAAGAATTATTTCTAAAAGTAGTAGGTCTTACAGGAAATGATGTAGAAGAAATAGTGAAAAAAACTTTTAATGATGTGGAATTTTCTAAAAATTATATAAATGAAGCTTCACAGTTAGCAAATAATATAATGTTAGAAGAGGGTATAAAACTTAAAGAAGGTGCGTTAGAACTTTTAAATTATTTAGAAGAAAAACAAATTCTTTTAGCTATAGCTACAACTACTAAAAAGCAAAAAGCTTTAAAAAATTTAGAAGAAGTGAACATTATTAATAAATTTCAATATATTTTATGTGGAGATCAAGTTAAAAAAAGAAAACCTGATCCAGAAATATATTTAACTGTTATAAATAAATTTAATGTATCTTCAGAAAATGCAATAGTTTTAGAAGATTCTAAATATGGAGTTCAAAGTGCATATTCTGCAGGTATTAAATGTATTATGGTACCAGATTTAATTGTACCTACAAAAAATGAAATAGAAAAATCATTTTGTATAACAAATAATTTAAGAAATGTAATTAAAATATTAGAAAACAATTAAAATTATAAAAAAGCTTAGCAAAATATATTGCTAAGCTTTTTTATATAAAATTATTTTAAGATTATATATCTATTTATAATTATTAAAATTAATTTTAAACATACTTTTCATTGTAAATATATTAATTATGACAAAAATATTTTTAATTAAAATAAATTGTATACATATTTTTTTATAAAAGTAGTTAATAATTTATATTTTCATAAAATATGTTAGTAATATATAGATAAAACAATATAATATTAGATATAATCATAATTTTAATATATTGAAAAAAGATATTATAAATGTTAATATAAAAAGAAAATTTTAGCAATTAATTAATTTTTATATTATTTTTAATTAAAAACAAGCTAGTTATATGTAGGAGGATTTATGGAAAATAATAAAGAGTTAACATTTCCTAAAGATTTTTTATGGGGAGCAGGTACATCTGCTTTTCAAGTAGAAGGTGCATATTTAGAAGATGGTAAAGGTATTACAAGTGCTGATTTACATTCATTACAAAAATCAGATAAGCAAGCTGATACAAAAGTATCAGTTGATTTTTATCATAAATATGAAGAAGATATAAAATTAATGTCTGAACTTGGTCTAAAATCATATAGATTTTCTATATCATGGGCTAGAATATTTCCAAATGGAAATGATAGGATTCCAAATAAATTAGGAGTTGATTTTTATGATAAAATAATAAATTTATTATTGGATAATAATATAGAACCTATTGTTACATTATATCATTTTGATATTCCTCAAAATTTAGTAGAAATGTATAATGGTTGGGCTTCTAGAAAATGCATTGATGATTATGAAGCATATGCTAAATATTGCTTTAGCAAATATGGGGATAGAGTGAAATATTGGATAACAATAAATGAGCAAAGAGTTTTAGCAGAATCAAAAAGTTTAATAGGATTTAAAGAAAATAAAAATATTAATTGGGAATCTATTAGACATCAAATGAATCATAATATGTATTTAGCTAATGCTAAAGTTATTAAATTGTGTCATAAAATGCTGCAAAATGCAAAGATTGGCCCCGCTATTTCATATTTAACTACTTATCCGGCAAGTTCTAAACCTGAGGATGTATTTTATGCAAAACAATTAGAAGATATATGGTCTTTTGCAACTATAGATATGTATTGTTATGGAGATTATCCTAGTTATTATAAACAGTATATGAAAGAATGTAATGTTTCTGTAGAATATGATAAATCAGATAGTGAAATTTTAAAAAATGCTAAACCAGATTTTATAGGTATTAATTGGTATCAAACAGCAACTGTAAAATATACAAATGTATTAGACAAGGAGCTTAATAAAAATAATTCATTAGAACCTACTACAATACTTCTAAATGGAAAAATTAAAATTGTTAAAAATGAAAACTTAAACTATACAAATTGGGGTTGGCCTATAGATCCTAAAGGTTTTAGAATAGCATTAAGAAAGATATATGAAAGATATCATATACCAATTATCATTACTGAAAATGGTCTTGGAGCAGAAGATACTCTAACAGAATCAAAAAATATTCATGATAACTATAGGATAGAATTCTTAAAAAATCATTTAATTAATGTTAAAAATGCTATAGATGATGGTGTAGAAATTTTATCTTATAATTATTGGTCATTTATAGATATATTAAGTTCTAGCAATGGAATTAATAAAAGATACGGTCTTGTATATGTGGATAGAGATGAATTTAATGAAAAACAATTGGAACGTATAAAAAAAGATAGTTATTATTTTTATAAAGATATAATAAAAAGTAATGGTTTTATTCTTAGTAAGAAATAAATTTTTAATATTAAAATTTTAATAAATGAAGGGTATTATTTATGATTAAATTTGAAAACTTTTCACAAGAAAAAATTGGGATGTATATTAGTAAATTTGCTAACAATATAATTTTAAATTCTATTACAAGAGGTGTTATGGCATCATTACCATTAACTTTGGGTACTTTCTTAATTGCTATAATAGTTAATTTTCCAATTCAAAGTTGGTTAAATTGGTTATCTATAACAGGCATAGATATACATTTAAATGCCGTTATAGGTGCAACAACTAATATGTTAGCATTATATTTTTCATTTACAATTGCATATAATTATGCAAAATTAAAAGGCGCAGATGAATTAGTAGCAGGTATTTTATCATTAGCTTCTTTTATAATTTTAATACCTCAACAAATTAATTTAAAAGATGGTACTATATTATTAGCTATAGAAAAAGATTATTTAGGAAGTAATGGAATTTTTGTATCTATGCTTATTGCAATTATAGTTGGATATTTATTTACATTACTTAATAAAAAAGGATTAATTATTAAATTGCCTGAAAGTGTACCTGAAATGGTCACTAGGTCTTTAAGCCCTGTATTTATAGCAATGATTATTTTTATTGTAGCATTATTTTTAAGACTTATTTTTGCATATACTTCATTTAATAATATATTTAATTTTGTTAATGAAATAATTGGAATACCTATTATGAATTTAGGTTCTTCAATTCCTGCAATTTTAATATTTTTTGTTATTGCTAATTTATTATGGTGGTGTGGAATACATCCAGCTTCATTACAAGGTATATATATGCCTGTAGCTATGAGTGTAATAGCTTCAAATATTTCTGCATTTCAACAAGGACAAGCATTACCGTACATTGGATTTATGGTTTTATTTTTTACATATGTAGGCGTTGGTGGAAATGGTAATACATTAGGCTTAGTAATTAATATGGTTTTATTTGCAAAATCTGAACGTTATAAGTCACTAGGTAGAGTAACTTTAATTCCTAATATATTTAATATTAATGAACCTGTTATTTTTGGAACTCCTATAATTTTTAATCCATACTTTTTTATTCCTATGGTCTTATCACCTGTAGTAACAGGATTAGTTGGATTATTATTTGTAAGTTTAGGTGCTTATAATTCTTTTAATCCTTTAATACAAATGCCTTGGACAACACCTCCAATTATTATAGCATTTGTTACATCAGGGTTGTTTGCTGTTTTAGGAGTTTGCTGTGCTATTATTTCATCTGTAATTTTATATTTTCCATTTTTTAAAATGGCAGATAAGCAAGCTTTATTAGAAGAAAAACAATTAAATTTAGTAGAAAATAAAAAATAAAATAATTATATATATATTTATTTATATATAAGTAACTTGTATTTATAAAAAACAAACTAATTATAGGAGGAAAAAGGCTTGAAAATAACTAATTTAAGGACAAATCATATAAAAAATCCATTTGGATTTGATTTGGAAGAAGTAATACTTTCATTTATTACAACTGACACAGAGGCAAAAAAACAAATTGCTGCACAGATAAAAGTATCTTTAGATATAGACTTTAAAAATATAATATTTGATACTGATAAAAGAAATGATATTAATAGTATATATTTTAAATTACCTATAAAATTAAATCCTCGCACAAGATATTATTGGAAAGTAACAGTTTGGGCAGATAATGGAGATGTTGCTACTAGTGAAATTGCATGGTTTGAAACATCTAAAATGGATGAAAAATGGACTGCAAAATGGATAACTCCAAATTTAAATAATAATATACATCCAATATTAATTAAACATTTTACTTTAAATAATATTGAAGAAATAAAATCAGCTAGGGTATATATATGTGGTTTAGGTCTATACGAAATATACATTAATAATAAAAAATGTGGTGAAGAATATCTTACTCCAAATTTTAATGCATATGATAAATGGATTCAATATCAAACATATGATATAAAAGATAATTTATCAAATTTTGAGAATAATATTAGTGTTATA
Source organism: uncultured Clostridia bacterium (assembly GCA_946481295.1). Lineage (GTDB taxonomy): Bacteria > Bacillota > Clostridia > Lachnospirales > UBA5962 > CAMLLW01. The sequence goes on from CAMLLW010000020.1 coordinate 15,471, forward strand.
TTAGGTAATGGAATGTATAAAGGTAGATTTGGTTTTAAAAGCCAAGAGAATATATATGGAGATAAATTTGCATTATTATGTGAAATTATTATTACTTATAAAAATGGAACATTTGAAAAAATTATTTCAGATGAAAATTGGATATGTCAAAAAAGTAAAATTATAGATAGCAATATTTACGATGGTGAAATTTATGATGCTAATTTTGAAGATAAAAATAATTATAAAGTTAGTATTTTAAATATAGATTATACAAAATTAAAAGGAAGATTAAGTATACCTGTGAAAATAAAAGAAAAACTAAAGCCTTTAAAATTAATAGAAACTCCCTTAGGTGAAACTGTAATTGATATGGGTCAAAATATGGTAGGATGGTTAGAATTTAATGATAATAATCCAAAAGGAACAGAAATTGTATTACAGTATGGAGAGATATTACAAAATGGTAATTTTTATAGAGATAATTTAAGAACAGCAAAGGCAGAATTTAAATATATTTCTAATGGAAAAAAATCTATTGTAAGACCTCACTTCACATTTTATGGATTTAGATATATAAAAGTAACTGGTTGGAACCAAAAAATAGATATAAATGATTTTATTGGTTGTGTACTTTATTCAGATATGGAAATTACAGGTAACATTGAAACTAGTAATAATCTTATAAATAGATTATTTTTAAATTCTTTGTGGGGACAAAAAGGTAATTTTATAGATATACCTACAGATTGTCCACAACGTGATGAACGTATGGGATGGACTGGAGATGCTCAAGTTTTTTCAGGAACAGCTGTATTTAATATGGATGCATATGCTTTTTTTAATAAATATACTTATGATTTATGGCAAGAACAAAAATCTAAAAATGGTGTTGTTCCTATGGTAGTACCAGCAGTAAATCTTGAAGGTGGAGGTTCATCTGCGTGGGCAGATGCATCTACTATAATACCTTGGAATATTTATTTACAATATGGTGATAAAACAATATTAGAACAACAATTTGATAGTATGCTAGCTTGGGTTAATTATATGAAAAATGAAGATGAAAATAATAATAAAAATAGGCTTTTAACAACAGGATTTCATTTTGGAGATTGGCTTGCTTTAGATGGAATAAATCCAGATTTTCCAACTGGTATTACAGATATACATTTTATATCATCTGCATATTATTATTATTCAACTAGTATTTTATCAAAAGCTGCAAAAGTTTTAGGAAAACATGAAATAGAAGAAAAATATAGTAAATTATCTGAGGAAATAAAAAAAGCTATTATAAAAAAATATTTTGATGAAAATGGAAATCTTAAAATAAATACTCAAACAGCTTCTGCAATATCACTATTTATGAATATTATTCCACATGAAAAAAAAGATTTAATTATCAATAATTTAAGAAAAATATTTAAAGAAGATAATTATCATTTAAAAACAGGTTTTGTTGGAACACCATATATTTGTTTAGCATTATCCCAAAATAAATCTAATGATTTAGCGTATACATTATTATTAAATGAGGAGTGTCCTAGCTGGTTATATCAAGTAAAAATGGGTGCTACAACTATTTGGGAACATTGGGATTCTATTTTACCTAATGGAAAAATAAATGGTACAAAAATGAATTCATTAAATCATTATGCTTATGGATCAATTGTTGAATGGATGTATAAATGTATGGCTGGGATAAATTTTGTAGAAGATAATCCTGGTTTTAGAGAAGCTATATTATCTCCTAAAATAGATAAAAGATTAGAATATATAAAAGCACACTATAATTCTGTAGTTGGAGTATATAAAAGTGAATGGAAATTTGTAGAAAATAAAAAAGTGATTTTTTATTTTGAGATACCTTTTAATGCTACAGCTACTATAATATTATCTGATATAAAATTAGAGAATATTATTTTAAATGAAAAGTTACTAAAAGATCAAATAGAATTTAACTATATTCAAAATAATGAAGATGTACATATAAAAGTAAATAGCGGTAAGTATACAATTATTTGTAAGTTATAAATATAATTTATTACAAATTTTATTTTTATAGTTTAATCATTGTAAGATAAAGTTGGAGGTGAATTATCAAAATAATTTAATTTATTTTGATAAACATTTTATGATAGATTTAAAAAACAATCCTTTTTATTTAAGTAATAAAGATATTGAATGGGTAAATCAAACTTTAAATTCTATGAGTTTAGAAGAAAAAATAGGTCAATTATTTTGTGTTGTAGGTACATATGATAAAAATGAATTAGAATTTATAATAAATAAAATAAAACCTGGTGGAATAATGTATCGTCCTGATAAAGGAAGTAAAATTAGAAAAGTACATAAATTTTTACAAGATAATTCTAAAATTCCCCTTCTTTTATCTGCAAATTTAGAATTTGGTGGTAATGGAATTGCTACAGATGGAACATATTTTGCAAAACAAATGGCTGTAGCTGCTACAAATGATGAACAAATGGCATATTATTTAGGTTATATTTCTTCTAAAGAAGCAAAATCAGTAGGATGTAATTGGTCATTTGCTCCTGTTGTAGATATAGATATAAATTTTAGAAATCCTATAACTAATGTTAGAACTTTTGGTTCTAATGTAGATACAATTATAAAAATGGCTAAAAAATATATAAAAGCTTGCGAAGAAAATGATATTGCTGCAACAATTAAGCATTTTCCCGGAGATGGAGTAGATGAAAGGGATCAACATATTTTAACATCAATTAATTCACTATCTACTGATGAATGGGATATAACTTATGGTAAAATTTATAAAGAATTAATAGAGTATGGTGTTAAATCTATAATGGTTGGACATATTGCTTTACCATCTTATTCAAAAAAATTAAATCCTAATATAAAAGAAATAATGCCTGCAACTTTATCATCAGAAATAATTAATGATTTACTTAGAAATCAATTAAACTTTAATGGTGTAATTTGTACTGATTCTACTAGTATGTTAGGATTTACAACAGCAGAAAAAAGAGAAATATCTGTACCAAAATCTATAGCATCAGGATGTGATGTTTTTCTATTTAATAAAAATATCAAAGAAGATTTTCAATATATGTTATATGGAATAGAAAAAGGATTACTTACAATAGAAAGACTAAATGATGCAGTAATAAGAATACTTGCTTTAAAAGCATCCTTAAAACTAAATACATATAAAGAAATTAATAATTTAATTCCAAATGAAAAAAAATTAGATATTTTGAAATGTCCAAAACATATAGAAATGGCAAGAGAGTGTGCAGATAAATCTATAACTTTAGTTAAAGATTCACAAAAATTATTACCTATAACTATAGATAAATTTAAAAAAATACGACTTTATATAATTGGAGATAATGAAAAAGGTATTATTAATGAAGATAAAATAACAGAAAAATTTAAGCAAACTTTAGAACAAAAGGGGTTTAAAGTTGACTTATATGATAACAAAAATTTAAATTTTAAAGAAATATTTTCTGAGGGAATAGAAGATTTAAAAAATAAATTTGATTTAGCAATATATATTGCAAATGTAGAAACAACTAGTAATAAAACAACTGTTCGAATTGATTGGCAGACATTTATGGCCGCAAATGCTCCATGGTTTGTTAAAGAAATTCCTACTTTATTTATTTCTTTTTCAAATCCATATCATTTGATAGATCTACCTATGATAGAAACTTATATTAATGTATATTCTGCAAATGAATATTCTATTGAATCAGTTATTGATAAAATAACAGGTAAATCAGAATTTAAAGGTATAAGTCCTGTAAATCCATTTTATGATATACATAAAAAATAATTTCATAATTAGGAGAAATATATATGTGTGATATAAAAGCAGTTATTTTTGATTTAGATGGTGTATTAGTTTCAACAGATGAATTACATTTTATTGCATGGAATAAAATTGCCCATGAAGAAGGTATATACTTTGATAAATATATTAATGAAAAACTTAGAGGAGTTAGTAGATTAGAAAGTTTAAATATTATTTTAAAAAATACTAATAAAGAATTTAATGAAATTGAAAAAATGAATCTTATGACAAAAAAAAATAATTATTATATAGAATTATTGAGTAATTTAACATCTAAAGATGTACTTCCAGGAGTTCTAAAATTAATTAAATATTTAAAAGAAAATAATATAAAAATTGCAGTAGGATCTTCAAGTAAAAATGCAAATATTATTTTAGAAAAAATAAAACTTAAAGATAAATTTGATGCTATTGTAGATGGTAATGAAATAAAATATAGTAAGCCTAATCCAGAAGTTTTTTTATTAGCAGCACAAAAACTTAATATAAACCCTATTAATTGTTTAGTTATTGAAGATGCAGATGCAGGTATACAAGCTGCAATATCAGCTAATATGAAAACAATAGGTATAGGATATGCATATAACAATATTAATGCAACATTTAATCAAAAAGATTTATTATCATTAAATATAAATAATATTATTAAAGTGGGATGAAAAATTATATTCATTCCACTTTAACATTTTAATTAATTTCTCCTGGATTTTTACCAAAATGGTTTCTAAATTTTTTATAAAAGAAAGTCATATTTGAAAAACCTGATTCCATTGCACAAATATCTATAGGATTAGATGTATTTCTTATTAAATTTTCTGCTTTATATAATTTTTTTTCTAAAATTAATTGAGAAAATTTTTTTCCTGTTTCTTTTTTTATTAAGGCACTAAGATATGTAGGCGTATAGTCAAATACTTTTGATAAACTAGTTAAGGTTAAATTCATAAAATTTTTATCAATATATTGTAAAATATCTACAATTTGTCTTTTACTATAATTTTGTTCTTTATTAGTTTCATAGTCAAAATCTCTTACTAATAATGTAAAAAGTATGGAAATTAAATTTTCTATTATTTTAGAACTACCAATTGATGGATAAAAATATTCAAATAAAATTTGTTGTATAATTAAATTAACTTGCGTATATTCTTTATTTTTAAAAACAATATATTGATTATGGCTTTGAGTTTCAGAAAGTGCATTTAACATAAAATCAAAAACTATTCCTCTATCAAAATTTTCTTGACTAAGTTGTTTAGCAAGATATTCTTTTTTTACTAAAATATTTATTATAATATCATTTTCACATGTATTTTCTATAGAATGTGGAACAGCAGTATCTATTAAACAAATTTGTCCTTTTTTTAAATTTACTTTTTTATCATATATATACTGATTACACTCTCCTGAGTATATATAATTTAATTCTATAAAACTGTGAATATGCATTGGAACAGGAATAAAACGTAAATGTTTACTAATTTCATAACTACGTCCAGCAGGTATAAAATTATCAAAAATATATACACATTTTCCATTAACATTTATTTCATCTAAATATTTATAATTATCAGGTAATTTATTTGTTTGTCTATATATACTTTCCCGTTTATTAATTTCTCTAAGTTTTTTATCTAAATCATCAAGATTCATTAGTCTCTCCTTATTACTATCATAAAAAATGATATAAAAAAATATTCTTTTTGATATTGATATTGTACACTATTTTAATTTATTATACTATAATAAAGTAGAAAATTAGCAATATATAAATTATTTAAAATAAATTTTTCAAATAAAGAAAGAGGTTAATTTTTAATAGGGGGGATAAATATGAACTATCAAAAAACAGCAAAAGAAATTATAGATGCGGTAGGAGGAAAAGCAAATATTAAATCAATAACTCACTGTATTACAAGGCTTAGATTTATTTTAAATGATTTTTCTATACCAATTAAAGATAATATCTTGAAGATAGATGGAGTTATTTCTATTATAGAACAGGGTGGACAATATCAAATTGTTATAGGTAATAAAGTTACAAATGTGTATAATGAAATTATCAAAGAATTAGAAGATATTCCAGATACAAATAAATTAGATTTAAATGAAAAAAAAGATGATACAAGTAATAAAAGTATACTTGATAAATTTGTTAATACGGTATCTGGCATTTTTTTACCTGTTTTAGGTGCTATGGCTGCATCAGGCGTAATAAAAGGTATTCTTGCAATTTTATCAGTTACAAATATTCTATCTAATTCATCAGGTACATATATAGTTCTTGAAGCATTTTCTAATTCATTTTTTTATTTTATGCCTATTATATTAGGGGCATCATCTGCAAAATATTTTAAATTTGATATATACTTAGGAGCTTTATTAGGTGCTATATTAATATATCCTAATATTCTTAGTCATGCTAATGATGACAGTTTAACATTTTTATCTATACCTGTTAATGTAATTGATTATACATCATCTGTATTTCCTATAATTATTACTGTTTGGTTAGCATCAAAAATTAATAAAATTATAGGAAAATTACCATTAAGAAGTTTAAAATTTTTATTACAACCTTTTATTGTTTTATTAATTACAGCGCCTATAGCTTTAATTGTAATTGGTCCAATTATTTCTTTTCTTAGTATTCATTTAGCTAATATAATAAATAATATTTATAATTTTAGTCCTATTATAGCTGGAGCAGTATTAGGAAGTTCATGGATTTTGATGGTTATGTTTGGATTGCATTGGGCATTTATGCCTATATTTATAAACAATATAGCTACCCAAGGTTTTGATCCATTATTAGGTTTATTATTAGCTAATCAATTTGCTATGGCTGGATCTTCAATTGCTGTAGGAACTAAAACAAAACAAGAAAAATTAAAAACACTGTCTTTATCAACAGGATTTACAACATTACTTGGTATTAGTGAACCAGCATTATACGGAGTTTTAGTACCATATAAAAAACCATTAATTGCTTCTATAATAGGAGGTTGTTTAGGCGGAATGTTAACAGGTTTAACAAATACTTTACAATATGGTATTGGAGGATCAGGACTTCTTTGTATACCACTTATAATAAATCCTAATGGTTTAGATTTAAGTTTTTATGGTGGTATAAGTTCACAAATTGTAGGATTTATTGCTGGATTTTTAATAACATATATTTGGGGATTTACAAAAAAAGATGATGTAGTTCTTTAAAAAAACAACTATAATTATTTTAATTATAGTTGTTTTTTTATATTTTTTTATATAACTTCTTAACAAATATAAAATAGATCATTATAATATAATTATTATTATAATATAATTATTATTAATTTATATACTTTATAAATTATTTACATACTGGAGGAATATAATGTATATAATATATTTCATTTTTGACATTTTTTTAATTTCTATTTTTATTTGTAGTTTTGTATTAAATTTAATATCTTATTTAATATCAAAACAAGCTAAAGAACTTAAAATTAGCATACTCATGTTTACATGCTTTTTAAACACAATAATTACATTTATGGCAGAATATTCATATAATAATATTACAATAAATAATTATAATATAATATCATATATACAAATTAGATCTATTTGTACAATTATAATTACCATTATAGGATTATCATTTATTGTTAATGATTTTTTAGAAAAAAAATTTAATACATTACAAATTTTTAGTATTATTTTATTTATTATTATAATTATATATACTGGTAATAATAATTCAATATATGAACATTGGTTGTTTTATGCAATTAGACAAATATATTTACTTTGTTTTTCCTTATACTATTTTATTATACTTAATTCAACAAAAAATGAAGATTATAAAAATAAATTAAAATCATATATTCCTATAATGTTATATGTATCTTTATTTTCTTTTTTTATTTTTGTTGAAGATAGTGTTATTATGTGTAATTTTCAATATGTAATTAATATTTTAAATTTTAAAATATTAAAAGAGCATAATTTTTCAGAAGATATATTTTTTTGTATGATTGGTCTCATATCTATGAAAAATGTTTTTATATCTTTATTATATAAATCTAATTCTAATAGTATGAATAAAATAGATAATAAATTAGAAAAACCAGTCTGTAAATTACCTCCAATAGATCAAAATTTTTCATTTTCAACAGAATATTCTTTAAGTAGTAGGCAAGAAGATGTACTTTATTTATTATTAAATGGTTTATCATATCAGGAAATAAGTAATAGTTTGGGATTATCTATTGGAACAGTAAAATTTCATGTGCATGGTTTATATCAAAAAACAGAATCAAAAAATAGATCTGAATTAATATTAAAATATTCTAATTTTAATAAAAATATAAAAACTTAAATAGTTTAGTATAAGTTTAGCCATAAAAATAAAAAAGTTTATTCCAAACATCCATTTTTTATGGTAACTTAATAAAAAATTAAAGAAAAGAGGAAACGCTTTATGGAAGGTATCAATGTAAAAAGTGAAATAGGACGTTTACAGAGAGTACTATTGCATAAACCTGGTAAAGAATTACTAAACTTAACTCCAAATACATTAGATAGGTTATTATTTGATGATATACCTTTCCTAGATGTTGCTCAAAAAGAACATGATATTTTTGCTAAAACATTAATGGATAATGGAGTTATGGTATCTTACTTGGAAGATCTCATGGCAGATGTTTTAGGTTTAAGTGATGAGATTAAAGATGAATTTATTAAACAATGGATTCAAGAAGCTGGTATTTCTACAGAACGTTACAAGAAAAAAATATTTGACTATATAAAAAGTGATTTTACAGATAATAAAGAACTTGTTTTAAAAACAATGGAAGGAATTGTATTAAAAGAATTAAATTATAATAGAAATGATTCTTTAGTAGATATGATAAGCTCTCCTTCTAAATTAGTCATTGATCCAATGCCTAATCTTTATTTTACACGGGATCCTTTTGCTAGTATTGGTAATGGAACTAGTCTTAATCATATGTTAACTATTACAAGAAACAGAGAAACAATATATGGTGAATATATTTTTAAATATCATCCTGATTTTAAAAATAAAGTTCAACATTACTATAGTAGATATGAAAATTTCCATATAGAAGGTGGAGATATTCTAAATTTAAATAATAAAGTACTCGCTGTTGGTCTTTCTCAAAGAACAGAAGCAGATGCATTAGAAATTTTATCTAAAAATGTATTTAATAATGAAGATTGTGAAATAGAAACTATTTTAGGTTTTTATATTCCTGCAAGTCGTGCATTTATGCATTTAGATACTGTCTTCACTCAAATTGATTATGATAAATTTACAATTCATCCAGGAATTTTAGGACCTTTAAAAGTATATAAAATAATGAGAGGTTCTTCTAAAGATAAATTAAATGTTGAGGAATTAAATTCAGATATTGAATCTATATTAAAAGAATATCTTAATCTTGACCATATAGAACTTATAAAATGTGGTGGAGAAGACATGATTGCTTCAGAAAGAGAACAATGGAATGATGGATCTAATACATTATGTATAGAACCAGGTAAAATTATTACTTATGATCGTAATACTAAAACAAATGGATTACTAAAAGAACATGGTCTTAAAGTAATAGAAATTCCTAGTGCGGAATTATCAAGAGGTAGAGGTGGCCCACGTTGTATGAGTATGCCTTTAAATAGAGAAAACGTTAATAATTAATAGGAGGACAAGTTATGTCAGTAAATTTAAGAGGTAGAAGTCTTTTAAAATTATTAGATTACACACCTAGTGAAATTAGATATTTACTAGATTTATCAAAAAATTTTAAAGATTTAAAAAGAACAAATACACCACATAAATATTTAAAAGGTAAAAATATTGCATTATTATTTGAAAAAACATCTACTAGAACAAGATGTTCATTTGAAGTTGCAGGCTATGATTTAGGTATGGGAGTTACTTATTTAGAACCTGGTAGTTCTCAAATGGGTAAAAAAGAAAGTATTAAAGATACTGCTAGAGTTCTTGGAAGAATGTATGATGGTATTGAATACAGAGGTTTTAGTCAAGATTTAGTTGAAGAATTATCAAAATATGCAAAAGTTCCTGTATGGAATGGATTAACAGATGAATTCCATCCAACACAAATGTTAGCAGATCTTCTTACAATTGAAGAAAACTTTGGTTATTTAAAAGGTATTAACTTTACTTATATGGGTGATGCTAGAAATAACTTAGGTAATTCTTTAATGGTAGCATGTGCTAAAATGGGATTAAACTTTACTTCATGTGCTCCAAAAGAACTATGGCCAAATAAAGAATTAGTTGAAGAATGTCAAAAAATTGCTAAAGATAGTAATTGCACAATAACTTTAACAGAAGATGTAAAAGAAGGAACAAAAAATGCAGATGTAATTTATACTGATATTTGGGTTTCTATGGGTGAACCAGAAGAAATGTGGGCACCAAGAATAAATTTATTAAAACCATATCAAGTAAATGATGAAGTAATGAATAATGCAAGTAAAAACGCAATTTTCATGCACTGTTTACCTTCATTCCATAATAGAGAAACAACAATTGGTGAAAAGATATATGAAAAATTTGGTATATCTGAAATGGAAGTAACAGATAGTGTATTTGAATCTAAACGTTCTAAAGTATTTGATGAAGCAGAAAACCGTATGCATACAATTAAAGCTGTTATATATGCAACTTTATGTTAGAAAGGGAAGATTAATATGAAAAGAGTTGTACTCGCCTTAGGTGGTAATGCTCTTGGTAATACTCCTAAAGAGCAATTAGATCGTGTAAAAATAACAGCAGATGCTATTGTTAAAATTGTAAAACAAGGATATGAAGTTATTGTATGTCATGGTAATGGTCCTCAAGTTGGTATGATTAATCTTGCATTTGATAATCAATCTAAAGCAGGAAAAAGCCCATATATGGATTTACCAGAATGTACAGCTATGAGTCAAGGATATATTGGTTATCACTTGCAACAAGCAATTGATCAAGCACTTTCTAAAGAAAATATTTCTACTCCTGTTGTTACTATGGTAACACAAATAGTAGTAGATAAAAATGATCCAGCGTTTTCAAATCCTACAAAACCTATAGGAAGTTTTTATACTGAAGAAGAAGCAAAGAAATTAATGCAAGAATCTAATGATATATACAAAGAAGATGCTGGTCGTGGATGGAGAAAAGTAGTTGCTTCTCCTAAACCAATAAGTATACATGAAAAAGAAACTTTGAATACATTAATAAATTCAAATCATGTTGTAATAGCTGGAGGCGGTGGAGGAATTCCTATAGTATATGAGAATGATAATTCTTATCATGGAATTTCTGCTGTAATAGATAAAGATTTAGCTGCTGCAAAAATTGCAGAATTAGTTAATGCAGATTTATTTGTTATTATGACAGCTGTTGATTATGTAGCTATTAATTTTGGTAAACCAAATCAAGTTAATTTAGATGAAATTACATTAGAAGAAGCTGAAAAATTTATAAACGAAGGACAATTTGCAGCAGGAAGTATGTTACCAAAAGTAAAAGCAACTATAGAATTTATTAAAAGCAATAAAAATGATGGAAAAGCAATTATATGTTCATTAGAAAAAGCCTTAGAAGCATTAGAAGGAAAAATAGGAACAAAAATTGTTAAATCTAAATAAGAATTAATTTAAAATTTTTAGCGTCTGAGAATAAATCTATAAAATAATACTAATTATTTTTTAAAATTTTATATTAAATTTATTTTCAGACGTTTACTTTTATTTTTAGATTGTCTTATGAGTAAGGAGACTTTTTATGAGTAATTCTAAAAAATTAGGACTATTAGCATTAACAGCTTTAGTAATAAGTTCTTCCATAGGAAGTGGTATATTTGGTATTGCATCAGATATGGCAAAGGGGACAAGTCCTGGTGCAGCTATAATTGCATGGA
>CAMLLW010000021.1 GCA_946481295.1 uncultured Clostridia bacterium
TATGGATAATATAGTAGATAATATAGTAAAATTAGGTATAGATAAGAAAGATATAGATACAACTAGTTATGAATTACATCCATCTTATGGATTTAATTCTAAAAATATATATGAATTTTTAGGTTATACACTTTCTACTACTATATCAATAAAAGTTAAAGACATAAATAAAATAGTAGAAATATTTACTGAGGCTACAAAAGCTGGTGCTAATTCATATGATATAAAATTTACTGTAAATGATTATGATAAATATTATAAAGAAGCATTAAAAAAAGCTATAGAAGATGGAAATAATAAAGCCAAAGAAATGTCAAAAAAATTAGGAGTAGATTTAGGTTCTGCTGTAAAAATAGATATAAATCAAAAATATTATACTGCTGCAAATTTTAATAATTATTTTATAAATGCAAATTATGAAGAAAGCTCTAATATTGTTAGAGGAGCTAATCAATTAATAACAGCAGCTGTTAAAATGACTTTTCAATATTAATAAAATATATAAAACTTATATAATAAAAATTAATATTTAAGAATTTTATAAATAATAAATTAGTATACATAATAAATTTTAATTTACAAATTAGCATATTAAATTTATACTTAATAAGTATTAAAATATAAAATTAAATTATATTTTAAAATTAATTTTTATTAAGGAGTAGAATTTAATGAGAAGTAAAAAAATATTTTGTAGCATATTAGCATTTGCAATATCTATAGGATTATTCAGTAGCTGTTCTTATAACAGTAATCAGTCATCACAAAAAAATGGTAAATCTGTAGTAGTTAAAGGTAATTCAGTTATAAATGTTAAGCCTGATACAGCTATATTAGAACTAGGTGTAATAACAGTAGATAAGGATATTAATAAAATTAAAGTAGAAAGTAATAAAATTATGGATAATATAGTAGATGCTATAGTAAAATTAGGTGTAAATAAGAAAGATATATATACATCTAGCTACAATTTGAATTCAGAGTATACTTATATATCTGATACTGAATCTCAATTATCAGGTTATGATCTTTCTACTACTATATCAGTAAGAGTTAGAAATACAGATAAAATAGGAGAAATAATAACTGAAGCTACAAAAGCTGGTGCTAATATAAATAACGGCATAGTATTTACTGTAAGTGATTATGATAAATATTATAAAGAAGCATTAAAAAAAGCTATAGAAGATGGGAATAATAAAGCTAAAGATATATCAAAGAATTTAGGAGTAGACTTAGGTTCTGCTGTAAAAATAGATGAAGATCAAAACTATATTAATTATAATGAAAATAATAATTTTACAAATGCTAATTATGAGGAAAAAACTAATAATGTTAGAGGTACTGATCAATTAATAACAGCATCTGTAAATATGACTTTTGAATATTAATAAAAAAGATGAGATTAATATTCATCTTTTTTATTAACTTTTAGATAAAAATAATATATAAAATTATAAATCAAAAAATATATAATAAATTAGTATTATAAAAGATTCATAAGAGGGGAGATATATATGAAATTTAAGAAAGTAGTTTCCTATGTACTAATATTTTTAATGATATTTAGTTTTTCTAATAATTTTGCGTATGCAGAAGAAAAAAATAAGGAATTAGTAGTAAAGGGAATAGGAATTGTAAATGTTAAACCAGATGTTGCTATACTTAATTTAGGTTTGAAAACTATAGGAAAAGATATTTCTAATGCTCAAATGAAAAATATTGAAGGAATTGACAAAATAGTTGATACATTGGTTAAAGCAGGTATTAATAAAAAAGATATTTATACTTCTAATTTTTATTTACATACAAATTATAAAAGCTATGATCCTAAAGTTTTTAAATCAGATGATATATTAAATTATGATATTTATACTATTTTATCAATAAAAACTAAAGATATAGATAAGGTTAGTGAATTTATAAATAAAGCTACAGAAGCTGGTGCAAATTTAAATAATGGTGTGTCTTTTACTATAGATAATTATGATAAATATCATCAAGATGCATTAAAAAAAGCAATAGAAGATGCTGATAGAAAAGCCCAAATTATATCTAATAAGTTGAATGTTAGTTTAGGATCTGATATTACTATAAAAGAAAATCAAATTTTTAATAATTATAGTACAGATAGTAATTTTCCAAAAGAAAAAAGAAAAGCAAATATTAATCCAGATTATGTGAAAGTAACTGTATCTATAGATAAAATTATTAATATAAAATAAGTTTAAAGACGATATATTATACATATTTTATTTTATATTATATTAAAATTACTAGATAAAAATAATATAAAAGATGAGATTATAGCTCATCTTTTATATTTACTAAATCATCTTCAAATATAATATGACCTTCATCTGGTATTTGATATATCCTATATAATTCTACATTATTGGAGACAAAATCTTCTTTTTCTATAAATTTTGTTGAAAAATTGTTTTTCTTTAAATTTATAATTTGACTACCAATAGATGATTTTGTTAATTTTGATTTTAATAAGTTTGTAGAAAATAATGCTATTTTATTATTACATATTGCTAAAAGATCCTTATCTTCTTTAATTTGACATATAAAAGTTAAATTGCTTTTATCAGAATATGCATTTATAAGTTTTTTTCTATTAGCATTATAAACACTCATAGGCACTTTAGCTATTTTACCATTACTAAATCCAAATAACATAAATCCATCATAATCTTTTGTAATAGATATATATATAATATTTTCATCTTCATCTAATTGTAATATATTTGGTAAATATTCACCTAAGGAAGATGCTTTGCATTCATGTAGATCATATAATTTTGTTTTATAAACATTACATTTATTAGAGAAAAATAAAATTTCAGATTTATTATATGTTTCTATTTCTTGCATAATTTCATCATTTTCTTTTAAGTTTTGATTTATAGAAGAGCGTAGTGATATTAAAGGAATTTTTTTAAAATAACCTTGCTTAGTTAAGAATACTTTTAGTGTATAATCTTGTATAAAGTTTTCTGGAGAAAATTTTATATTATCTTCATTATAAACAATTTCTGATCGTCTTGGAGTTCCATATTTTTTTGATATTTCTTTTAATTCAGAAATTATTATATTTTTTATACTATCTTCATTATCTAAAATTGATTTTAGTTCTTCTAAATTTTTTGCTAAGTTATCAGTTTCTGTAATTTTATTTAATAAATATTCTTTATTTAAATTACGTAATTTAATTTCACATACATACTCTGCTTGTAATTTGTCTATGCTAAAAAAATTTATTAAATTTGATATTACCATAGAGTCTTCTTCAGTTTTTCTTATTATATCTATAGCTTTATCTATATTTAAAATTATTTTTTTTAGTCCATTTAAAAGGTGTAATTTTTCAGATTTTTTTTCTATATCAAATATTATTTGGCGTTTAATACATTTAATTCTAAAATTAGACCATTCATCTAAAATAGATTTTATACCAAGTGTTTTTGGTTTACCTTCTATTAGTAAATTAAAATTACAACTAAAACTATCTTCTAAAGGTGTCATAGAAAAAAGTTTATGCATTAAAAATTCAGGATTTACTGATTTTTTTATATCTATTGCAATTTTTAAACCGTTAAGATCTGTTTCGTCTCTTATATCAGAGATTTCTTTTAACTTATTAGTTTTTACTAAAGATATTATTTTATCAATAATTGATTCTATACTTGTTGTATATGGTATTTCATAAATTTCTATACAATTATTTTTTTTATCAAATTTATATTTAGCACGTATTTTTATGCTTCCTTTACCTGTTTCATAGACTTTTTTAATATCATTTTCATTAAAAATAATTTCTCCACCTGTAGAAAAATCGGGAGCTAATAAATATTTATAAATATTACAATTTGGATTTTTAAGGTATTCAATTGTTGCCTTACAAACTTCTTTTAAATTAAAACTTGATATAGAGCTAGCCATACCTACGGCTATACCTTGATTTGGTGTAACTAAAACATTAGGATATGTTGTAGGAAATAGAGTAGGTTCTTTCATAGACGAATTATAATTATCTATAAAATCTACTGTATTTTTATCTATATCTTTAAATAGTTCTTGACAAATAGGAGCAAGTTTTACTTCTGTATATCTACTTGCTGCATAAGCCATATCTCTAGAATATATTTTACCAAAGTTACCTTTTGAATCTATAAATGGATGCAATAGAGAATCATTTCCTCGTGTAAGTCTCACTAATGTTTCATAAATAGCAGTATCTCCGTGTGGATTAAGACGCATTGTTTGACCAACGACATCGGCAGATTTAATTCTATTTCCTTTTAAAAGGCCCATTTTATACATTGTATATAATAATTTTCTATGAGAAGGTTTAAATCCATCAATTTCAGGAATAGCTCTAGATATTATAACGCTCATTGCATAAGGCATATAATTTGTTTCTAAAGTTTTAGTTATATTTTGTTCGATTACATTTTTACTAATCATAAGTGCCTCCACAAATTAAATTAACTTTAATTTTATTTAAAGTTATAAAAATCTATTTAAATTGTTATTATAAATTTTATTGTAACAATATTATTTTGAAATTTTTGTAATTGCATGTAAATTAAATAAAATTTAAATACTAATATAAATAAAATTAAACTATCTTATAATAATTCAAAAAATGAATAATTGCAATTTAATTTAAATCTTAAACTTGTATTATGATTAAAATAAAAGATATAATGGGAAATATATTGATGTATATAAGTTTTAATATAAAATTATTAATCATATAATATATGATGTTTAAAAATATATAATTATAATAAATAAATTGGGGGTGTATTTTTATGAAGTGGAATCAAATATTTAATTTAATATTGTTATTAAAATCATATAATCAAGATAATAATATAAACTATAATAAAAATATTTCTAATAAAAAAATTAATAAAGATGAGCAAATAATTTTTAATAATAATAAAAATTTATTTATAGAAAATATTGAAGATATATATAACTCTTTTTTAGAAAAAATAGATTACATAACTAATATAATTAATTTTTTAGGGGGGAGTACACATAAGAAAAATTTTGAATATAATATTAATTTTTTAGAAGAAAATTTTGAAAAGATATTAATGATAGAAAATATAGATAAAAGAATAATAATTTGGTATATAAGTGAAGTTAAATATATGATAAATTATGATGATAAAGATTTTGATGTAAAATTGTATGATACTATAGAAGATTATTACAATCCTCAAAATGCTGTTACATATGCAAATACATATTGGAAAAGTTATAATAAAGCATATGCTAATTGGTCTAATTATGGAGGAGATTGTGCTAATTTTATTTCACAATGTTTACGGGCTGGTGGTAAAATTTATGAAGGCAGTAATCCTAGAGATTTATCTAACTGGTTTTCTAAAGGAAATAAAAATAATATAAATTTAGTATCTGCAACTCATAGAGGCGCAAATGCATTTAAATATTATTGGAAAAAGAATGCATATTCTTATAAGAAATTTTATAAAGAAAGTGAAGAAAGTTTTAAATATGGTAATATAGGAGATGTAATATCTTTATTAGCTGAAAATGATATGGCATATCATACATTAATTATAGTTAATTATACTGATAATAATGAATTTATTGTTGCCTCACATACTTTAGATACAAATAGTTCAAGATTAGGAGAGTATTTATTTCCAAATGGATTTATAGTATATAAAATGAAATAAATTTAAATATTATTTTTAAAAGTTCTAACAATACAATTAATTTTAGTTATATTGTTAGAACTTTTTATTTAAAAATAATTATAATATATATTTTTAAAAAATTGTATAATTATAATCTTTATGCTATTATTATACAATATAGGAATTATTATTATTTAAAAATTGCCTTTAATAAATTTAGGTTTTCCTACAGATATGCAACCTCAACTTATGACATTGCTTTCTATATCAAAAGGAGAAAGCATCATAGAAGAAAATATTTTTGAAGCAAGAAATAAACATGTTGCTGAATTATTACGTATGAAAGCAGATATAATTTCGTTAAGAAATGGTACAACTTTTATAATAAAAGGAGTAGATAATTTACAGGGTACAGTTGTCGAAGCAAAAGATTTACGTGGAGGAGCTTCTTTAATATTAGCAGGATTAGTAGCTGAAGGTTCAACTATAGTATTAAATTCAAGTTTTGTACAAAGAGGATACGAAAATATAGAATTAGACTTAAGTAATTTAGGTGCTAATATAAAATTTATTAAAAAATAAAAGACTACTTAAATAAAGTAGTCTTTTATATGGACTAAGTTATTACATTTATTTGACAATGTAATAACATACAAATATAATAACAAATAGTATTAAAATAATACAACTTTTAGTATTTTTGTTATAGAAATTTATGGGAAGGGGAGATTAATATTTTTGTACAAAATATAAAACTAATCGTTATAGAGGACAATAAAACACTAAATAATTCTATATGCCATTACTTTTCTAATATTGAGAATTTCGAAGTTATAGGACATGCTTATGATGGTAATTCAGGAATAGAACTTATTAAAGAAAAAATTAAAGATATAGATGTAATTATGTTAGATATGATACTTCCTATGAAAGATGGTATATCTATACTAGAATTTTTAAAAAATTCTAATTTAGATAGAAAATTAACCTTAACAATAATTATGTTAACAGCTGTAAGTAATGAGTACATAACATCTAGAGCCTTAAGTTTAGGCGCTGATTATTTAATATTAAAACCATTTGATTTTAATTTATTACATAAAAGAATTTTACAAATATATGAACATAAATGTAGTATAATTTTTAATAAAATTTATGATAAAAATACTGTAAAAGAATTTTTTACAGAAGTATTACATAACAAAGTAGAATACAATGTACAAGAAAATAAAGATAGTAATTATGAAAATCCTGAAAGTTATGTTGTAAAACAGTTAATTGAAATTGGAATGTCCCCAAATTTAAAAGGATTTAATTATTTAAAAGATGCTATTATATTATGTATAGAAGAGCCTAAAAAAATTAATAGTATGACAAAAATTTTATATCCAGATGTTGCAAAAATATATAATACTACCTCTGCTTCTGTAGAAAGAGCTATACGTCATGCTATAACTATAACTTGGGAAAAAAATAAAGGTGAGAATAATCATTTTAATTTAGATTGTTTGAAAATTTATACTGAAAAACCTAAAAATAGTTCTTTTATTTTAGCTATAGCTAAAGAATATAGAAATAGAAAAAGTGCTAAATAGCACTTTTAAGAAATTTCTTTTAAACATTTTATAATATTTATATCTGGTGTAATAAATATAGTTTTATTAGATTCATAAATAACCATCCCTGGTTTAGCACCATTAGGTTTTTTTACAAATTTTTTTGGGGTATAGTCAACAGGTACTAAACTACTATTTTGCCCTTTTGAATAATATGCAGCTAGATGAGCTGCTTCTGATAATGTTGTATCAGGAACTATTTGGCCATTTGTTTTTATTATTACATGAGAACCTGCAATATTTTTTGTGTGTAGCCAAATATCATTATTTGAAGCAAAATTAGTAGTTAAGTCATCATTTTGTCTATTATTTTTCCCTACATATATATCAAAATTATCTGATGAAATATAATGGAGAGGCTTTGATTTTTTTATTTTAAATTTTTTATTTTTTTGTTTTTTAATATAGCCTTGTTCTATAAGTTCATCTCTTATTTCTTCGATATCTGATTCATTTAATGCACCAGAAAGGTTTATAATAAGATTATCTAAGTAAATTATTTCTAAATCATTATTTTTTATTTGTTCTTGTAATGCTATAAATGTGCGTTTTTGCTTATTATATTTTTTAAAATATTTTTGAGCATTTTCAGATGGAGTTAGATTTGGGTCTAAAGGTATTTCTATCTCTTCTAAATTTTCACTATAAAAATTTACAGTTGTAAATTTTTGCATACCTTTTTTTATAGAGTATATATTAGAAGTAATTAAATCTCCAAATAACTTCCAATTATCTCTATTTTCAACTTCTTGTAGAATTTCATTTTGAAGTTCCTTTTTCTTTAAACAACGCTCCATATGCACATTTACTATTTTACGTAAATCTACTGTTTTTTGTTTAGTTCTATATAATATATCACTTAATTTATAAAAATTTTCTATAACTTCAGATATAGAATCATAATAAGTATAGTTTTTATAGCAATTTAATTTAAAACAATAAAAATCTATAGGATTATTATTTTCATCATAAAAAATAATAGGATTAAATTGTTCATCACAAATATTATTTATTATGTTTCTAAATTTATCATATAAAATATCAATTTGATTTTCTGAAAGTTCTGTTGTTATAAGATCAAAATTAATATTAGATTGAATACAAATTTCAGATGCGATTAGTGGACTTAAACCATTATAGTTTTGATAAAGTGATTTTTGGACACTAATATTTTTTTGTAATAATCTATTTTTAAAACAATCTTTATCTAAATTTATAGGTGAAATTTTATTATTAGAAGGAGGTAACACATATTGTTGTCCTGGCAAAACTGGTCTTACAGAACTTTTATCTAATGATATATGTTTTATAGAATCTAATATAGTATTATTTTCATTAACTAAAATAATATTAGAGTGTCTACCCATAATTTCTAATATAAGTCTTTTTGTAGACATATCTCCCATTTCATTTAAAGATTCTATATGAATTTCTAAAATACGTTCAAATGAAGGTTGAATTATATTTATAATTTTGCCACCATTTAAATGTTTTCTAAGAAGCATACAGAACATAGGTGGATTTTGAGGATTATCTTTAATTACAGTTGTAAAACAAGCTCTTGGATAAGATGAACTTGCACTTAGCAATAATTTTTTATTATTATTAGTTTTACGAATAGAGAATATAATTTCATCTTTTTCAGTTTGATAAAATTTATCTACACGTCCACCTAAGATTGAATTTTTTAATTCTGATACAATATTAGAAAGTACTAAACCGTCGAATGGCATAAAAAACCTCCTTATTTATAATGTATATTTAATAATACAACTAATTTTATCTATTTTCAAATTTTTAAGCTATTATTTTTATTGTAGATAGATATAAAAATAAATAAAATATTGCAAGAAATTAATATCTAATATATAATTATTTAATATTATAGATAAATACTGTTATGCTAAAAGTCAGTATTTATTTTACTTTATATCAGAGGATAACTTAATTTAATTATTGTTAAATTTTATTATTTGTAAATATAGAACATAAAATAAACTTATATTTTTAAAATGAAATTATTTACCAAAACTTAGCTTATATTATTATCTTAATTTTAAATTATAAAATTAAGATAATAAATGATAGAAATAGTTATTTTATGCTATAATTAGATTTAATATTTATAAAACTATAATAACATAAAACTATGTTACAATTAGTATAGGAGCTAAATATGCTTATAACTTGAAATAATATTTAAGTTTAAAACAATGTACATTAGCTTCTATTTTATTTATTTTAAAGGAGAGATAGATCATTTATGATAGGAGCTCATAAGCTTATAAATATAGGTTTTGGAAATATAGTAGTTGCTAATAGAATAATTTCTATAGTTAGTCCTGAATCTGCACCAATTAAAAGATTAATACAGGATGCTAGAGAAGAACACCTTTTAGTAGATGCAACGTATGGAAGAAGAACAAGAGCTGTTATTATAACAGACAGTGGGCATATTATACTTTCTTCTGTACAACCAGAAACTGTTGCAAATAGAATGATAAAAGAAGTTTCTTATAGTACAGAAAATGAAATAGATGAAGAATTGGATTAAAAACAGAAAGCAGGGCAATAATGAAAAGAAAAGGAATGTTAGTTATTATATCTGGTCCTTCAGGTTCTGGTAAAGGCACTGTTGTTAAAAATTTAAATCCGCAAAAAGGTTATGCTTTGTCAATTTCTCTTACTACCAGAAAAAAACGTGAAGGAGAAATAGATGGCAAAGATTATTTTTTTTGTTCAAAAGAAGAATTTATTAAAAAGAGAGATCAAAATGAACTTTTAGAACATGCGGAGTTTTGTGGTAATTTGTATGGAACTCCAAAGTCATACGTAGATTCTCAAATTGCTAATGGCAAAGCTGTTATTTTAGAAATTGATGTAGAAGGTGCTTTACAAGTTAGAGAAAAATTTAATGATTGTGTTTTAATTTTTTTAATACCACCTAATATACAGGAATTACGTAATAGGCTAGTTGGAAGAAATACAGAAGATAGCCTTACTATAGAAAGAAGACTAACTCGTGCAGAGCAAGAGGTAAAATTTATTTATGAGTATGACTATTTAGTTATAAATAATGAAATAGAAAAAACAGTGGAAAGTATAGATGCTATAATAGAAGCAGAATATTTAAAACCACATAGAAATATTGATGATATAGAAAATTTTAATAATAATTAGGAGTTGATTTTTTTGTTAAGACCATCATATTCTGAATTAATAAATATATTAAATGAATCTAATGACGTAGATAGTAAAATTGTTAGTAGATATACAATAGTTATTGCAGCAGCTAAAAGAGCAAGACAAATTATAGCTGGAGAGCAACCTTTAACAGAGTTTTCAAATATAGATAAACCTGTTAGTATAGCAGTAAAAGAGATGGCAGAAAGTAAATTAAAAATTACATCAGCTTCTAAAATTGATAATAGAGATATTTTAAATAATGGACATACTGTAAATACTAAGGAAGTAGATAATTTAGATACTATGTAACAAAATTATCTTTTTAGATTGGATTGATTGTTATGATTTTTAAATATGCACAAATTATGCTACTTATTTCTAATAAAGAAATGGATAGAACATTTACTTATAAAATTCCAAATCAAATGCAAGAAATTATAGAACGTGGCATGAGAGTTATAGTTCCATTTGGTAGAAATAATAAAAATTATGAGGGATTTATTTTAAATCTTACAAATGAAATAGATATTTCTGAAAAAAATATTAAAAGTATTTTATATCTACCAGACAATTATCCAATGCTAAATAATGATATCCTAGAACTCATAGTATGGATGAAACATAAATATTATACAACAATGGCTGAGTGTTTAAAGTGTGTTATACCTGCAGGAGTAGAAATAAAAAGTGAATTTATTTATAAAATAAATGATGAAAATCAGATTTATAATTTAACTAATAATCAACAAAATATTTATAATTTTATACTTAAAAACAAAGATGTAACTAAGAATACTATTATAAATTTTTTTGGAGATAGTGGTTTCAATACTTTAAATAATATGGTAAAAAAGGGTATTGTAACTAAAATACAAATTAGTAAAAGTAAAAATTCAATTCAAAAAGAAAAATATGTATATTTAACAGATAGTTATAAAAAAAATTTAACTAATGATAATCAAAAAAAAATTGTAGAGTTATTATTAAAACATAAAAAATTACCAGTAAAATCAGTAAAAAGTATATTAAATATTTCAGATTCTTCTATAAAAACTTTAGAAAAAAGAGGAATTGTAGAAATAGTATATGAAGAATTTAAACGAAATCCTATAAATTTTTCAAACTTTAATTATGATTCAGAGAAAGTATTAAATATTGAACAGAAAAGTGCATTAGAATCTATTTTAAATGAATATAAAAGTAATATAAAAAAACCTATATTATTACATGGTATTACAGGTAGTGGTAAAACAGAAGTATATTTACAATTTATAGATTATTTATTAAAACAAGGTAAACAAGCTATTGTTTTAGTACCTGAAATTGCACTTACTTCACAAACTGTAGAAAAATTTATAAATAGATTTGGTAATAAAGTTATGATAACTCACTCTAGATTATCTAATGGAGAAAGATATGATCAGTGGAGAAATGCATTAGAAGGAAATATTTCTATAATGATAGGACCAAGGTCTGCTGTATTTACACCATTTAAAAATCTAGGAACAATAATAATAGATGAAGAACATGAAAATAGCTATAAATCTGATACTACACCTAAATATGATACAAGAGAAGTTGCTATAAAACGTTGTAAAATTAATAATGGTATTGTAATATTAGGATCTGCAACTCCTAGTGTTAATAGCTATTTTAAATGTAAAGAAAATATATATAAAATGGTAGTATTAAAAGAAAGAATAAATAAAACTTTACCAATTATAAATATAGTAGATATGCGTTTAGAATTAGCAAATGGTAATATGTCTATTTTTTCAAGAGGACTTAAAAATGCATTAGAAAAAAATCTTATAAATAATCAACAAACTATTTTATTTCTAAATAGACGTGGTTATGCTAATTTTGTATCGTGCAGAAAATGTGGTAGTGTTATGCAATGTGATAATTGTAATGTAAGCTATACATATCATATGTTTTCTGATAGTTTAATGTGTCATTACTGTGGAAAAACAGTTCCAAATCCTACTAACTGCCCTGTATGTGGCTCAAAATACATAAAACAATTTGGGGTAGGTACTCAAAGAGTAGAAAGTGAAATAAAAAAATTATTTCCTAGGGCTAGAGTATTAAGAATGGATTTAGATACTACAAGTAAAAAAAATAGTCATGAATTAATTCTATCTAAATTTAGAGCAGAAGAAGCAGATATTTTAATAGGTACACAAATGATAGCAAAAGGATTAGATTTTCCTAATGTAACTCTTGTTGGAATTATAGCAGCAGATGTTTCACTAAATCTAGGAGATTATAGATCAGGAGAAATAACATATCAATTATTAACACAAGTATCAGGAAGAGCAGGAAGAGCAGATAAAGAAGGAATAGTGTTTATACAAACATATAATCCAAATCATTATAGTATAGAATGTGTTAAAGATAATAATTATAATAAATTTTATAATTATGAAATTGCATTAAGACGTCAAATGTTTTATCCACCATTTTCTAATATGTTTTTGATTTTATTTACTTCAGAAAATGAAGAAAATACAGAAGAAGCTATTTTTAAATTAGAAGAAATTATGAATTTTTACAATAAAAAAAATTACTTTGAGTTTTTAGGGCCTTCTCCTGCAATAATTTCTAAAATACAAAACAAATATAGATGGAAAATAATTGTAAAAGGGCAAGATGAAGAGCTTTTAAAAAAATTTGTCTTGCACTGTATATTTAAATTTAAAAAATTAAAAATTGCAAATAATATAAATATAAATATATCATTAAATCCATCTAATAATATTTAAAAGGAGGAAAATCTAATGGCATTAAGAAATTTAAGAGTAGAAAATGATCCAATTTTAAGAAAGATATCTAAACCAGTAAAAGAAATTAATGATAGTATATTAGTTTTATTAGACGATATGGCAGAAACATTAAAAAAAGAAGATGGCGTTGGTTTAGCTGCCCCACAAGTGGGAATATTAAAAAGAGTAGTTGTAATAGATGTAGGTAAAGGTTTAATAGAGTTAATTAATCCAGAAATTATAGAAGTTAGAGGATCTCAAATAAATATGGAAGGTTGTCTAAGCTTTCCTGGCCAAAGTGGATATGTAGATAGACCTACATATGCAAAAGTTAAAGCTTTAGATAGAAATGGTGATGAAAAGATATATGAAGGAGAAGGATTATTAGCTATAGCTTTTTGTCACGAAATAGACCATTTAAATGGAATTTTATATATAGATAAGACTATAGACGAATCTGAGTTAGAAGAAATAAAATAAATTAGGAGGATTAATATGAAAATTTGTTTTATGGGAACTCCAGATTTTGCTTCTAATATTTTAGAAAAAATTATTTTATCTAAACATGAGGTTGTTGCAGTTATAACTCAACCTGATAAACCAAAAGGTAGAGGTAAGAAAATGTTATTTTCACCTGTAAAAGAAATAGCTTTAAAACACAATATTAAAGTTTTTCAGCCTATAAAAATAAAAAAAGATACAGAATGTTTAGATGAAATAAAAAACTTAAATGCTGATATTTTTGTAGTTGCAGCATATGGTCAAATACTTTCAAAAGAAATTTTAGATATGCCTAAATATGGCTGTATAAATGTACATGGCTCTTTATTACCTAAATATAGAGGTGCAGCTCCTATACAGTGGTCCATAATAAATGGAGAAGAAAAAACAGGCATAACTATTATGAAAATGGATGTAGGATTAGATACAGGAGATATGATATTAAAGAAAGAATTAAAAATAGAGAAAAATGACACATCTCAAATATTATATCTAAAATTATCTAATATTGGTGCAGATGCTACTTTAGAGGCTTTAGATAAAATAGAAAATAAAACAGCTATTTATGAAAAACAAGATGATAATTTAGCTACTTATGCACCTATGCTAAAAAAAGAAATGGGCCTTATAGATTGGAATAAATCTTCTAAAGAAATATTAAATTTAATTAGAGGGTTACAGCCATGGCCTTTATGTTATACAGTATTAAATGATAATACTATTTTAAAAATATTATTAGGAGAAGAGTATTTAGTTGAAAAAATAAATGCTACATCTGGCCAAATTTTAATTGCTAACTCTAAAATAGGTATAGTAATTAAAACAGGAGATGGAGCAATATTATTAAAAAGTATAAAAACTCCATCTGGCAAAATAATGAATTCTGCAGATTATTTAAAAGGACATACTATAGAAGAAAATCAAATTTTACGATAAATAATTGAATATATATTTTGATTTAAGGAGATGATACCATGCCTTTTACAATGTTTGATCCGACTATTATTTTGGTTATACCGGCTTTATTACTATCTATTTGGGCTAGTTCACAAGTAAAAACTAATTTTGAAAAATTTAGTCAAGTATATAATAAAAGAGGATTAACAGGAGTAGAAGTTGCAATGGAACTTCTAAGACTTTATAGAGTTAATGATGTTTCTGTTGAACATATAGGAGGAAGTCTTTCTGATCATTATGATCCTACAAAAAAAGTTGTACGTCTTTCAGACGATGTATATGATAGTAGATCTTTAGCTGCGCTTAGTGTAGCTGCACATGAAGTAGGGCATGCTATACAACATAATGTGGGTTATGTACCTTTACAGTTAAGAAGTTCATTATTTCCTATAGTTTCATTAGCATCAAATGCATCTATTCCATTATTTATGTTAGGATTGTTATTTACTGCTTTTGGAGGAGGAACATTTGGTCAAACTTTAATGCTTTTTGGAATTTTTTTATTTATAGCAGTTGTTTTTTTTCAAGTTGTAACATTACCTGTAGAATTTGACGCTTCTAGAAGAGCATTAATTATGTTAGAAGATGAAAATTTTTTAGACTCTGAAGAAATAATACCTGCAAAAAAAGTTTTAAAAGCAGCAGCTTTGACATATGTAGCAGCTGCACTTTCTAGCTTATCTCAATTAATTCGATTATTAGTAGTTTTTAATAATAGCAGAAGAGATGACTAAAATTATAATAAAAAATAAAAAAGAGAATTAATTTTTATAAAATTAATTCTCTTTTTTATTTTTAAGCATTAGCTAAAATATTTAATATTTTATTGCTACGTTCAATAAAATCATTCATTTCTTTATTACTTAACTGTTTATGACTCATCATTGCTAAATCATAAATTTGGTTACAGATTAATTTTACATCTTCTTTTTTAGATTCATTATCTTTTAATTTTAAAAGAGTTTTTACTAAATCATTATTTTTATTTATAACTAATTCTTCGTTTGTAGGCATGTTTAATCCTTGCATACCTCCAAACATTTTTGACATTTCTTGCATTCTTCTTCCTTGTTCATCTAATAAGATTATAGCAGATATAGAAGAACTTTTTAAATTTTCTATTTTTATTTTTATATCTTCTTTTTCTAAATTTTCTTTAAATAAGTTTGTTAAATCTTCGTTACCTTCTGTATCTGTTGTTTCATCTTTTAATGAGTTTGTTATATCAGAATCTATTCTCATAAATTTTATATTAGTTTCATAACTTTCTAGATATGATATAAACGCATTATCTAAATTAGTGTCTAATATAACAGCTTCAATTCCTTGTTCTTCAAACATTTTAATATATTGTGATTGTTGTTGTTTGTCTGTAACATAGAACATCTTATTTTCAATTTTATCTTTATTTTTCTCTAAATATTCTTCTATTGTTACAAAATCATCTTTTGTTGTTTTAAATATTATAGAGTTTTTAATTTTATCGTAGAAGGATTTTTCTTTTATACATCCATATTTTATAAATGGACTAATATCTTTCCAGTAATTACAGTATGATTCTCTTTCTTTTTTAAATAAAGAATTTAATTTGTCTGCAACTTTCTTTGAAATATAGGAAGACATTTTAGCCACATTCGAATCATTTTGTAAAAAGCTACGTGAAACATTTAGAGGAATTTCTGGGCA
Source organism: uncultured Clostridia bacterium (assembly GCA_946481295.1). GTDB lineage: Bacteria > Bacillota > Clostridia > Lachnospirales > UBA5962 > CAMLLW01. The sequence goes on from CAMLLW010000021.1 coordinate 16,396, forward strand.
ATCCATTGTACCTTTTAGAAGTAATAAAAATTCTGGTATTACTTCTTTTACATTATCTGCAACAAAAACTTGATTGCAATATAATTTAACTTGTCCTTCTATAGTTTCATATTCATTTTTTAATTTAGGAAAATATAAAATACCTTTTAATTTAAAAGGATAATCCATATTTAAATGTATCCAAAATAAAGGATCATTGAAGTCATGAAATACAGATTTATAAAACTCTTTATATTCATCATCTGTGCAATCAGATGGATTTTTCATCCAAAGAGGATTTGTTACATTTATAGGTTCTAATTTTTCTGGTGTTTTTTCTTCATTTTTATTTTCTTCATCTTTTTTATTATCAACATTTTTAAAATAAATATTGACAGGCATAAAATTACAATACTTGTCCAAAATAGATGTTAATTTGTATTCATTTAAAAATTCTTTGCTATCTTCTGAAACAAAAAGAGTAATTTCTGTACCACGAGTAGATTTATCACTACTGTCCATTTCATATTCTATTCCACCGTCACTAATCCATTTTGTAGCTACGGAACCTTCTTTATATGATAATGAATTTATTTCAACTTTTTCTGCTACCATAAAAGCAGAGTAGAAACCTAGACCAAAATGTCCGATGATTTCATTTTCTGCACCTAATTTATCTTTATATTGTTCAATAAAAGCACTGGCGCCAGAAAAAGCAATTTGATTTATAAATTTTTTTATTTCTTCATCAGTCATACCTATACCATTATCAATAATTTTTATAGTTTTTTCTGATGTATTTAATTCTACTCTAACATAATATTCTTCATTTTCATCAATATTTTCAACTTCGCCTAATTCACAAAGTTTTTGAAGTTTAGTAATAGCGTCACAACCATTACTAACAAGTTCTCTTAAAAATATATCTGTATCGGAATATAACCATTTCTTTATTATAGGTAGTATATTTTCACTATTTATAGATAAATTTCCTTTTTCAGACATAGTTTAAACCTCCTAAATTTATTTTGAAAAATCATAATATATATTATGATAGAATTTTATTAATAAAAAGTCAAGGTATTTTAGCACTCATTATAATAAAGTGCTAACAATAAATAAATTAAATAAAAAACCCAAAGAGGGCTTTTTCAAAATTTATTCTTCAAAATTATTTGTAGCATCTAAAATTAAATTATTTAATTTATTTTTATCATATTCACCAGGGTCTAATTCTAATTCTAAATTAATAAATTCATCTTCTTGTGTATCATATTCTACAGAAAATGCAACTGTTAAATTGCTTTCAAATAGAACTTCTCCTTCTATACTCCAAATTTCATCTTCATTATCTACATTAAGAATAATGACATCTTCAATTTCTATCATTTTAAATCCTCCCTAATAGTTATAGTATATATTATATTTATTAATATTTATATTTATATTTTATAGTTTTATTATATGATGGTTACTTTGATTTATTATTTCTATTTTTCTTTTTCTGCACAGAATAACCAAATTTGCCCATATATTTACCAAGAGTATAGTATTCACCATGAGAATAACAAATAGGATCATACTTATCAAAATGAAATTTATTATTTTCATCAATGTATTTATCATCTACTTGTACTCCAACAATTTCTGAAATAAACATATCATGGGTACCTAATGATTTTATTTCTTTTACAGAACACTCTATATTTACTGGGCTTTCGGCAATGCAAGGAGCATTAATATTAATACTTTTTTGTGGGGTGAGATTAAGATGTTTAAATTTATCAATGTTTTTACCAGATTTAACACCACAAAAATCTGCTTGAAACGCTAAATTAGCAGTAGTAAGATTTATAACAAATTCATTATAATTTTTTATTATATCGTAAGAATATCTTGATGGTCTTAATGAAATATATGTCATTGGTGGCTCCGTGTTTATGATACCTGTCCATGCCACTGTTACAATATTAAGATCTTTTTTACTTTCAAAATTACCACAAGATACCATTATAGCTGGTAAAGGATATAGGACCGTACCAGGTTTCCAAATTTTTTTTGACACATAATTCAACTCCTTAGAATAAAAATAGAAATTTTAACTTGTATATTGTATAGTAGCATTATAAATTTGTAAAGATATATAATCAAAAAGTTTTATTTGTAATATACATATATATTTAGTAATATTATAATAAAATTTTAAATAATATGATGTGAGGAATTTATGAATTTATCAAATAATTTTAAAGAAAATATGAAAATAATTTTAAAAGATGAATATGAAGATTTTTTAAATTGTTTTGGAGCTAAAGCAAAAAAGGGATTAAGAATAAATACCACAAAAATAGAAGATAAAGATTTAATGTCATTATTAAATATAGATTTAAAATCTGTACCATGGTGTAAAAATGGATATTATTATCCAGAAGATTTTAGACCAGCAAAAAATTTTTGTTATAATGCTGGATTGTATTATATACAAGAACCAAGTGCTATGATAGTTGGAAGTATAATACCAATAGAAAAAGGAGATAAAGTATTAGATCTTTGTGCTGCTCCTGGTGGTAAGACAACACATATAGGGGCAAGACTAGATAATACAGGATTAATTGTTTCTAACGATATAAGTGCAAGTAGATGTAAAGCACTTTTAAAAAATGTAGAACTAATGGGAATTAAAAATGTAACTATTTTAACGGAAACTGCAAATAGATTAGCAAGTAAATTTACATCATTTTTTGATAAAATTGTAATAGATGCTCCTTGTTCAGGTGAAGGAATGTTTAGAAAAAGTGATATGAATATTAAAGAATGGTCCATTGAAAATATTGATAAATATAGTAAAGTACAAAAAGAAATTTTAGAAGATGCGGAAAAAATGTTATCTCCAGGTGGAATTATAAGTTATTCTACTTGTACATTTAATACAAAAGAAAATGAAGAAGTTATAACATGGTTTTTAAATAAACATAAGGATTTTAAATTATTACCTATAGACCATTCATATTATAGTGTTTCTACAGGAATTAGTGACGATAAATTTCATAAAGATATACGTAATTGCGCAAGAATTTGGCCACATAAAAATAACGGAGAAGGACACTTCTTAGCTTTATTGCAAAAAACAGGTGATAAAGTAGAAAAATTTAAAAGTAATATAAATAATAATAATTTTAAGGAAGCTCTAATTTTTAAAAAGTTTTGTAATGAAAATGGGATAAATTTTAAACCTAAAAACTTAATTCTACATAAAAATTCATTATTTGAGGTGCCAGAAGATTTAATAGACTTAGATGGATTAAGAATTGTAAGAAATGGTTGGTATTTAGGTAATATTGAAAAGGATAGATTTAAACCTAGTCAAGCTTTTGCTATGGGTTTAGATAGCGATTATGTTTCTAATGTTATAAAATTTCCTCTTGAAAATATAGATATAGAAAGGTATTTAAAAGGCGAAAGTTTTGAAGTAAGTGATGCAAATGAAGGTTTTAACTTAGTTTGTTTAAACAAATTTCCTATAGGTTGGGGTAAAGTTATAAAAGGAAGATTAAAAAATAAATGCGCAAAAGGATTCTTAATTAATTAATATTAAATAAAAATAATAGATGTTAATTTTAAATTTAGCATCTATTATTTTATAAAAAATATAAAGTGAACATTATAATAACTATAAAAATTTTAATTATTAAATATATTTTAGGAGAATAACTATTTAAATAGGTTTTATAATATCACTTGCAAAAATAATACATAAAATACATGTTAATAAAACTATAAGAAAATTATCAATATATATTTTTAGGTGTATTCAATTAATTATTATACCTTATATTAAAATAAATATTACTAAAAAGTATAATTCCCATTCCCCTTATCTTAAATAAAATATTTTATAAATATATTTTCTATATTATATAAAAATTTATAATTATGTTTAAAATAATTCTATATTTTTTTTATTATTATTAATTTTGATAAATTTAAATCTTTTTAATATTTCTTAGTTTTAATCATAAAAATATAACTATTTTAATAAAAACACAGAATTATTTGTTAAATTAACCATGTATTATAGGTTGGATTATAATTATTATAGTAGTAAAATTTATTTAAAGTTAGATGTGATAAATAATTAAATACAAAAAAATTATAGTTATAAATTAATATGATTATAACTATATAATTTATATTTTTTATAAGGTTATAAAACTATAAAAAGTATAAAAATATAAAAAGGAGTGGAATTTGGGATGAAAAAATTTTTAATAATGACTTTTTTAATAGGGGTTACACTATCAAGCAATAATAGTATTTCATTTGCTAAGGAAATAAATACCAAAACAAATATTAGTGAAAATAATACTAAAAATAATTTTAAACTTAAAGTTGTACGTACTTTAAAATTAACACCTTCTGATATAAATGATGATTTAATAAAATTATATACTAATGATGGTTGGGAATTCGACGGAAAATCATTTACACGTGAAGTTACATATAAAGATGATATTATAAAAATAGGAGATACAGATTACTTTTCTGATAACGACGGTTATTTTTATATAGATAGTTTAATATTTGAAAAAGCTTATGATAATAAAAGTTTAACATTAGTTGGAAATAATACTGATAATTATAGTATAGAAACAGAAAATGATGGAACAATTGTTATAAATTTTACTGTTGATATGAATAATATGCCTTGTAATAGATATGATGAAAATGATAGAATTCAAAAAATGAATAATGAAGCTATAATGCAACAATATATTGATAATCCAATGATAAACAATAATATGTCATATAATAGTTTTAATTTAGTTAATAGTTTACCATACTATGCTATAAACTTATTTAATAATCAAAAATAAATTTATAATAAAAAAAGATTATGAAATTTCATAGTCTTTTTTTATTTGAGTTTTATTTTTATGACAAATTATAATATAATTATAAATAAACAATAAATATTTATAATTTTAAAAAAATTAGGAGAGTTTTATGGATTTATTTGAATACCAAAGAGAAAAAAATTTAGAAAAAGAATCTCCTTTATCATCTAGAATTAGACCAAAAATTTTGCAAGATTTTATAGGTCAAGAACATATTATAGGCAAAGATACTTTTTTATATCGTTGTATAAAAATAGATAAATTTACGAATATGATATTTTATGGTCCATCAGGTACAGGTAAAACTAGTTTAGCAAATATAATTTCCCAAAATACTAAAAATAATTTTGTAAAATTAAATGGAATATATTCTGGTATAAAAGAATTAAAAGAGATAATAGATGATGCTAAAGATATTATTGCAACTAATAATAAAAGAACAATAGTTTTTATAGATGAAATCCATAGATTTAACAAAAGTCAACAAGATGTTTTATTACCATATATGGAAGATGGAACAATAATATTAATTGGAGCGACTACAGATAATCCATTTTTTGAAATAAATAAAAGTATAATTTCTAGATCAAATATTTTAGAATTTTATCCCTTATCACCTGATGATATAAAGAAAGGTATTTTAAAAAGCATAAATTCAGAAGATGGATTATCTATTATTAATGTTGATATAGATAATGATGCATTAGATTTTTTATCTATTATTTCCAATGGAGATTTAAGAATAGCTTTAAATGCTATAGAATTAGCATCCATGACTACCGATCCAAATGAAAATAATAAAATTTTTATAACTAAAAGTATTATAGAACAATGTGTTCAAAAAAAAGCAATTTCTTATGATAAAAATGGTAATGGTCATTATGACATAATTTCTGCTTTTATAAAAAGTATTAGAGGTTCTGACCCTAATGGAGCATTATTTTATTTAGCTGTAATGCTAGAAGCTGGTGAAGACATAAAATTTATAGCTAGAAGAATTATTATTTCTGCTGCAGAAGATATTGGTAATGCAGATCCTCAAGCTTTAACGCTTGCTGTATCCGCAGCCAATGCTATACAATTTGTAGGTATGCCAGAAGCAAGAATAATATTAGCACAAGCTGTAACATATATTGCATCAGCTCCAAAGAGTAATGCTTCTTATTTAGGTATAAATAAGGCATTAGAAGATATAAAAAGTAAATCATTTAAAACAATACCTCCTTATTTAAAAAGTGAGTATAATAAGATTTCTGATATATCAACTTATAAATATCCACATAATTATAAAAATCATTATGTTAATCAGCAGTACTTACCTGATGAATTTAAAAATCAGAAATATTATATTCCTACCGAAAATGGAAAAGAAAAAGAACTAAAAGAATATTTGGAGAGTTTAAAAAATGAGTAAAATTATGAAAAATTTGAAAGCAACATTAAGTTATGATGGTACTAGGTATAATGGCTGGCAAAGACAAAAAAATAGTAAAAATACAATACAAGAAGTTATAGAAAAAGTTATTTCTGAAGTATTAGATGAAAATATAGAAATTATAGCATCTGGACGTACAGATGCAGGTGTACATGCAAATGGTCAAGTAATAAACTTTAAAACAGAGAATAATTTAAATATTGATGAATTAAGAGATATTATAAATACTAATTTACCAAATGATATTAGTTTTAATAAAATAGAAGAAGTAGATAATAAATTTCATTCAAGATATAATGTAAAAAGTAAAGTTTATGTATATAAAATATTAAATTCTAAAATACATGATCCATTTTTAAGAAAATATATCTATCAATATACAAAAGAATTAGATATTAATAAAATGATAGAAGCATCTAAATTATTTTTAGGAACACATGATTTTAAAGGTTTTTCTAGTGGTAAGAAAACAAAAAAATCTACAATTAGAACTATTTATGATATAGATATTAAAATTGAAGGTAATGAAATATCTATTTTTTATCATGGTGATGGATTTTTATATAATATGGTGCGCATAATGACAGGTACATTATTAGAAATTGCTAATGGTAATTTAGATAAAAATTGCATTACAGAAATTTTTGATAATCAAATACGTAGTGAAGCAGGTTTTACAGTGCCACCTCATGGATTATTTTTATTAAAAGTTATATATTAAAAATTTAAAAAATTTTTAGCAAAAATAAAAACTTCTATAAATATAGAAGTTTTTATTTTTAAATTTATATTAAATTATATTTTTTTAATAATTCTAATACAACTGTTCCTTCAAATTTTTGTTTTAATTTTTTCTCTAATATTTCAGCTTCAACTTTTTCTTTTAAAGGAAGTTTAACTTCAGTTAATTTTTTACCATCTAAGCATCTAGAAGTAGCATCTAATAAATATCTTATATCGTAAGTAGAACCAAATACTTCAGGTATTCCTCTATCGATATCTAATAAAGTATATACTGCTTCCATAGCAGTTCTTACAGAGTATTCTATAGTAAATACAATATCTAATTGTTGAGATTCTGAAAATTGACCGATAAATGCACAGTTTACAGAACCATCTGGAACTACTTTAGGTCTATCACCAATTTTTCTTGGCATAAAGAATGATGTAATATAAGGCATTATACAAGGTACACAGTGAGCTCCTGTATCAGACATTTCTATTATTTCATCTTCTGGGACACCTAAATGGTAAAGGAATTCTTGAACTATTTCTCTACCAGTACATTTATTCATAGGTTTTTTTACAAAATTACCTTCATCATAACAATTTAATCCATATACCCAAGCTACAATTTGATCTTTAGGTTGGCTTTTAAAGTGAGGTTGACGATGAACAGAAAAGCTCATAAGCCAGTTAGAGTCTCTAAATGTTATTATTCCTCCAGTAACTACTTTACCAGAATAAGGATCACGACCACATAATTTTTCTATATATTTAGGAATACGTGCATCTAAAGTTGTAACTGTAGCAGATTCCCAATGGGAAGCTTTAACATCAGTACAGAATTTTTCTGGTTTACCGAAAGCAGAATCTTGTTTAGCTATATTATTCCAAAGTTCCCAACATCCACCGTGAGCTGGTTTTAAGTCTAATTCAGGAACTTTGTCATCATCTCCTAATGTAGAACTTTCAGTACAACTACCATTTGTAATAAATACTAAATCATCTTCTGATAAATTTATTTTTTCTTCTTTACCATCTCTTATACATACTAATTGTTTTGCAACTTTCTTCTTTTCAGTTATATCAAAAATTACATTTGTAACTTTAACATCATATTGAAAGTCTACATTGTGAGATTCTAGATATTTTAAAATAGGTTGGATTAAAGATTCATATTGGTTATATCTTGTAAATTTAACTACAGACATATCAGCAAAACCTTTTAATGTATGAATAAATCTTTGTAGATAACGTTTCATTTCTAATGCACTATGCCATTTTTGGAATGCAAGCATTGTTTGAAAATATAACCAAAAATTAGAAGAGTAAAATTCTTCATCAAAAAAGTCATCTATTGTTTTATCATATAATTCATCTTCACTAGATAAATATAATTTTGACATTTGCATAGATGCTTTGTCTGATAAATTAAATTTTGTTTTATCTTTTATAGCTTCATGACCACGATTTTCTGAAACACGTATTAATGAATAGTTATGGTCATGTTTATCTAGACGATAAAATTCTTCTAATACGGATATGCCCTCTTGTTCTAATGAAGGTATTGATTTTAGTAATTCCCATAAGCATTCATAATGTTCTTCAGTTTCACGACCACCACGAATTATAAAGCCTTTTTGAGGATCTTTTATACCATCACAAGCCCCTCCAGCAATTTTTAATTCCTCTAAGATATGAATTTTACTACCATCCATTTGACCATCTCTAACGAGGAATACTGCCGCAGCTAAACTAGCTAAACCACTTCCTATAAGATATGCTGACTTTTTATCAACATTTGCAGGCTTTTCAGGTCTTACAAAAGCTTCATAATTTCCTCTTGAATAATACATATTAAATACCTCCTAAAATTTGAATTTAAATAAATTATAACCATTTAATGCATAATATTCAATTATTTAAAAGTTAATAATTTGTAAATAATTAGTATCATAATTTAATATTTACCTAAAAAATTGATAATTAAACTTATATTTTTTGGAAATTTAGTATTTTTTCAAAAATAATAGCACTTTATTTTAAATATGAATTATTAAAAAATCATTTTATATTTGAACTATTGTATTTTACACTTTACTGAGGTACAATTCATTTATTACTAAAATAATAAGAATCGTAAATAAAAGTCTGTCTTATAAATAAAATTTATAATATTAGACTCAAGAATTTATAATAGCTATGTCTTAGACATAGCTAGATTTAAATACATTGAATGAAAGCGAGGATTTTATGTTTGACATTAAAGAAGAATTAAAAAAATTGCCAGAAAAACCTGGTGTTTATTTAATGAAGGATGATAAAGGAAATATAATATATATAGGGAAAGCTACTATTTTAAAAAATAGAGTAAGACAGTATTTTAATGGTAATCCAAAAAAAACTTTAAAAGAGAAAACTTTAGTTTCATATATAAAATCTTTTGAATATATAGTTACAGATACAGTAAATTAAAATATATAAATTTTTATATATACTGCGTATGTAGAGAAATCTGCATAGGACACCACTTTAAAACCAGTAAA
>CAMLLW010000022.1 GCA_946481295.1 uncultured Clostridia bacterium
ATTACGCGGACGATAACGGTTTTCGCAATACATCCCTGTTCGTGGACGATGGATACAGCGGTACGACCTTCGACAGACCGGATTGGAACAGGCTCATGGAACTGGTGGATGACGGCAAGGTTGGCACGATTATCGTAAAGGATATGAGCCGCCTCGGTCGTGATTACCTGAAAGTCGGAATGTACACGGAGATGGTATTTCCGAACGCCGACATCCGCTTCATTGCCATCAACAACGGTGTTGACAGCGACAATCAGGCTGAGAATGACATGACGCCGTTCATCAATATTTTCAACGAGTTCTATGCCAAGGACACGAGCAGGAAGATACGAGCCGTTTTCAAAGCGAAAGGGCAGTCGGGCAAGCCGCTCTGCACGAACCCTCCATATGGGTATGTCAAAGACTCGGAGGATAAGCTGCATTGGATTGTGGACGAAGAAGCCGCAAAGGTAGTCAGGGAGATATTCCGCCTGTGCGTACAGGGCTACGGTGTATCTCAGATAGCCAAAGAAATCACGAAACGCCATATTATGAATCCGACCGCACACGCCAAGGCTAACGGGATTAACATTCCCGACAACAGGGACGGCGAGAACGATTATGTATGGCGTGACAGTACGATTTCCCATATGCTCTCAAGACCCGAATACCTCGGTCACACGGTCAACTTCAAAACCTATCGCAAATCTTACAAACAGAAAAAACAGCTTCACCACGACCCTTCCGAATGGCAGGTTTTCGAGAATACACACGAAGCCATCATCGACCAAGAAACCTATGACATCGTGCAGCGCATTCGGGACGGCAGACGCAGGGTTACACCGATGGGCGAGATGCCAGCTCTGTCCGGCATGGTGTTCTGCGCCGACTGCGGAGCGAAAATGTATCAGGTACGCGGCAGGAAACTTCCGCAGAGCGAGTACATGGTCTGTGCCACCTACCGCAAAAAGGGCAAGGATATCTGCCCGTCACACCAGATACGCAACAGCGTGATTGAAAAATATCTGCTTGCGGGTATCAGGGAGATAACGGGCTATGTGCATGAAAACGAGGATGAATTCGTGGAGATGATTACCAAGAAGTCCAGAGCAGATACGGACAGGAGCCTGCGTGACGGCAAGCGTGAACTGGAGCAATCACAGGCTCGTATCCGAAAACTGGATGAGATTATCCAGCGGCTCTATGAGGACAATATCGAGGGCAAGATTTCCGATGAGCGATTCGCCAAGATGTCCGAAAGCTACGAAACCGAGCAGAAAACGCTTGAGCACCGTGTAGCAGAACTGCAAACGCAGATTGCCGCCCAGCAGAAAAGCAGCGTGAACATCGACCGTTTTATTGCTCTGGTTCGCAGGTACACGGATGTACGGGAACTGACGCCCGAAATCATCCGTGAATTCGTGGAGCGTATCGAGATTTTTAAGCCGGAGCAGATTGGCGGACACAGAGTGCAGAGAATGCGCATCGTGTGGAACTGTATCGGAGAGTTTATGCCGCCACAGCCAAAGAAAGACGAAAAAACGGCATAGCCGGATTTCTCCAAACTATGCCATATTTTCCGGGATTATAAAATCCCTAAGTTGCACCGCCTTTATGGGTTTTTATTATTTTTTAAATTTATTATTAAAAAAATATTAGTAGTTTATTGAAATAATGTGTAAATATAATGAAATAGTGGAAAAAATATAAGATTTAGTTTAAAATTATTATATAAAATATAAAAATGGTAGGTTTAAATTTATGGATAATACAGAAAAATATATTCATAAAGGACATAGAGATAGAATAAAAGACAAATATATTAATTTTGGATTAGATTCATTTGATGATCACGAGGTGTTAGAATTATTACTTTTTTATGCATATCCTCGAGTAGATACTAATAATATTGCCCACAAAATGATACAGGAATTTGGTAGTTTATATAACTTACTAGAATCAACACCTTTAGAAATTATGAAAAAATGTAATGTTTCTAAAAATGTTGCTGTTTTAGTATCATTAATACCACATATATCAAGAACATATTTAAAAAGAAAATGGGAACATAAAGATAAATTTAATAATACAAAAGAGTTATCTGATTATGTTAAATCTTTATTTATAGGACGTAATTATGAATGTTTTTATATTTTGTGTCTTGATTCAAAATATAAATTAATTAATTCTGTATTAGTAGGAAGTGGTACAATAGATTCTGCGACTATATATCCAAGAAATATTTTAGAAATAGCTTTACAATATAAAGCTTCTATCGTTGCATTAGCACATAATCATCCTAGTGGAGATTTAAATCCTTCTAAAGCAGATATTAATACAACAAATAGTTTAATAAAAGCTCTAAATTTTATAGATATAAAAGTTATAGATCACATTATAGTAGCAGGTGATAATTATTTTAGTTTTAGAGAATATAATCTTATAAATTAAAATAATATTTTTATTAAAATAGTTATTATAAAAATTATAGTAAAAGAATATAAATTGTACTAGTATTTTTTTATAATAATTATTAAAAATAATTATTATAAAAATTAATTTTATATAAAAGGAGATTAAATATGGAAGAAAAAAAATTATATAGATCAGAAGAAAATGCTATTTTAGCAGGTGTATGTGGGGGAATAGCAGAATATTTTAATGTTGATCCTACATTTGTTAGAGGAATTTGGATTTTAGGCACGTTAATTACATTTTTCACAGGAATAATCTTTTATATAATATTAATATTTATTATTCCTGTTAGAGAACAATTATAAAAAAATAAAAAAAACGTATAAAACTTTCATAATTGTCCAATAATATTATTTGTAAAGCAACTGCTTTATTTAAATTACTTAACACTTTGGTTAATTATGAAGGGAGGCAAAGATAATGGCTAATAATAAAAATAATAATGCTAATAACAATAATAGAACTGAATTTGCTGAAGATATGAACGATGCTAATATGAATAATACTAATAAAAATAAAAACAAAAATAATACTAAAAATAATAATAACTGCAAATAATCAAAATTTAATAAGCATAAAAAGACAGATTATAAAATTTTTAAAATCTGTCTTTTTATTTATTTAAATAATAAAAAGACATTTTTCATATATTGTGGTAATATAATTATGCAGTAAAATAATATTAATATACCTTATAATTTAAATTAATAATTAAACATATTATTTATTTAAGTATAAAATAAATAATATATTAAAATAAAATTTTTGGAGGTTTATATGAAAAATATAGATAATATTGCAATTAATACAATAAGAATTTTATCTGTAGATTCTGTAGAAAATGCTAATTCTGGACATCCAGGCTTACCACTAGGAGCTGCACCAGCAGCATATACTTTATGGTCAAAATTTTTAAAACATAATCCTAATAATCCATCATGGGAAGATAGAGATAGATTTGTTTTATCAGCAGGACATGGATCAGCATTATTATATTCATTATTGCATTTATTTGGGTATGGTTTAAAAATAGATGATTTAAAACAGTTTAGACAATTAGATAGTTTAACACCAGGTCATCCTGAATATAAACATACTACTGGTGTAGAAGTTACAACAGGTCCACTAGGTCAAGGTATTGCCAATGCAGTGGGGATGGCATGGGCTGAAAGTTATTTAAGTAAAAAATTTAATGAACCTAACTTTAATATAGTAGATCATTATACATATGTTTTATGTGGAGATGGTTGTTTACAAGAAGGAGTAGCACTAGAAGCTATATCATTAGCTGGATCTTTAGAATTAGGCAAATTAATATTATTATATGATTCTAATAATATTACTATAGAAGGAAATTGTGAAATAACATTTAGGGAAGATGTATTAAAAAAATTTGATGCTTGTGGATGGCATACAGTTTTAGTAGAAGATGGCAATGATGTAGATGCTATTTCTAATGCTATAGAAGAAGCTAAAAATGTAAATAATAAACCTTCAATAATAAAAGTAAATACAAAAATAGGATTTGGCGCCCCAAATAAGCAAGGCAAAAGTTCAGCACATGGAGAACCTTTAGGCAAAGAAGAAATAAAATTAACAAAACAAGCTTTAGGATTTGATCCAGAAAAAAGTTTTTATGTTCCTAAAGAAGTTACTGAATATATAGAAGATTTTAATAAAAATGCTAAAGCAAACAATGAAAATTGGAATAAATTATTTGAAGAATATAAAAAAGAATTCCCACAAAAGGCTAAACAATGGGATATTTGGCACAGTTTAGATATAGATATAAATAATTTATTAGATAATGATGATTTTTGGAATTATAATGAAGATTTAGCTACTAGAGTATCATCAGAAAAAGTTCTTAATAAATTATCAAAATTAGTTCCTAATTTAATAGGTGGTTCAGCAGATTTATCTCCATCAACAAAAACTATTATGAAAGATAGAGAAAGTTACTCTAAAGATAATAGAGGAGGATCTAATTTACATTTTGGTATAAGAGAACATGCTATGGCAGCAATTGCAAATGGTATGTATCTACATGGAGGATTAAGACCATATATTTCTAGCTTTTTTGTTTTTAGTGACTATATGAAACCTGCAATGAGATTATCTGCTCTTATGAAATTACCTGTAATAAGTGTATTAACACACGATAGTATAGGTGTAGGAGAAGATGGACCAACTCATCAACCTATAGAGCAATTAGCAAGTTTAAGAAGTATACCAAATTATACAGTTATTCGTCCATGTGATACAAATGAAACAGCAGCAGCATGGTACTTAGCTCTTACAAGAAAAGAATCCCCAAGTGCTATAATATTAACAAGACAAAAAGTAAAATTATTAGGTGACGGTAAAAAAGCTTTAAAAGGTGCATATATTTTAAAAGATTGTGAAAATAAAACTCCAGAAATTATATTTATAGCAACAGGATCCGAAGTAGAACTTGCTTGTAATGCTTATGAAGAACTTAAAAATAAAGGTATAAGTTCAAGAGTTATTAGTATGCCAAGCATGGAAATTTTTGAAGAACAATCTGATGATTATAAAGAGAGTGTACTACCTAAAAATATAAGAAAAAGAATAGCTATAGAAGCTGGATGTTCTTTTGCTTGGTGGAAATATGTTGGATTAGATGGTGATGTAATTTCTATGGATACTTTTGGTGCATCTGCTCCTGCATCTCAGTTGTTTGAAAAATTTGGTTTTACTACTCAAAATATTGTAAATAAAGCGTTAAAATTATTAGATAAATAGTATATAAATATATCTTCCATATTAAAAATAAATGTAAAAAAATAAATGCTAAAAATAAAAAATTTGGCATTTATTTTTTTATAAAATTAGCATAAAAGTTGGATAAGTTAAATAAGTATTATATATATAAATAAAATTTAATTTGGAGGATGAAAAAAATGAAAAAAGAACATGAAAAACAAATTATGAAAGCTGTAAATGAATTAAAGGAAAGAGAAAAAATAAGTAATTTTTACTTTGTTGCATGCGGTGGATCACAAGCTGTATTAATGGCTGGTCAATATATGTTTGATAAAGAAACAGACATACCTGCTTACGTTTATACAGCAAATGAGTTTGTTTATAATAAACCAAAAGCTTTATCTGAAAATTCTGTAGTTATTACTTGTTCACATTCTGGAACTACACCAGAAACAATTGAAGCTACAAAATTAGCGAGAAATATTGGAGCAATGACAATTTCATTATCAAATGTAGAAGGCTCACCATTATGGAAAATTTCAGAGTATCCTATACATTATGATTGGGGAAAAGATGTAGATGCTTCTGATTTAAATAAAGGAATTTTATATGGATTATTATTTAATATTTTAGATATAGTTAGCCCTAATAAGAAATGGCAAGAAGGTTTAAATGATTTAAATAGATTAGAAGAATTAACAGTTAGAGTAAAAGAACAATATAAAAATTTTGCAAAAGAATGGGGTAAAAAACATAAAAGAGATAAAATAATTTATACAATTGGAAGTGGAATGAATTATGGTGAAATGTATTCTACTGCACTATGTTGGTTTATGGAAATGCAGTGGATAAATTCAGGAGTTATTCATTCAGGAGAATATTTCCATGGACCTTTTGAAATAACAGATTATGATATGCCATTATTATTAGTAAAAAGCATTGGAAACACAAGATATTTAGATCAAAGAGTAGAAGATTTTAGTACTAAATTTTCTGATAGAGTAACAATATTAGATCAAAAAGATTTTAATTTAGAAGATATTTCAGAAAATATTAGAGAATATATTGCAACTATTTTATCAGGAGTAGTTATAAGACAGTTAGTAGAAGCAATAGCATTTGAAAGAGGACATTCTTTAGATGTACGTAGATATATGTGGCAAATGGAGTACTAAAATTTAAGGTGGATAAATTAGATGGCAAATAATAGTTTTGGACTAATAATAGCAACTCATAGCTCATTAAGTAAAGCTTATGTAGATGCTTTAGAATTAATCCTAAATGTTAGTAAATCTGATATTGACACGATTTCTTTTGAAGTAGGAGATGAAATTAAAGATTTTGAAAATAGATTATCTTATTTAATAAATAATAAGTATAATTCTCAGGATGTTCTTGTTTTAGTAGATATTTTAGGTGGAACACCATATAATATTGCTACAAAATTTTTATCATCAAATGTAAAAATTATTACGGGTATTAATTTACCTCTTGTATTAGAAATTGAAATTAACAGAGAGAATAACATTAATTTAAATAATATAAATATACAAAAAATTATAGACAGTTCTAAAAAAGATTTATTATGCATTAATAATATTTTGTCTAATAAAAGAGAGGATAAAGAGAATGATTAAATTAGTAAGAGTAGATCATAGATTATTACATGGACAAGTGATTTTTTCTTGGACTAGACAACTTGAAATAGAACATATAATTGTAGTAGATGATAAGTTACCAGATGATCCTATAAGTGTTATGACTTTAAATATTGCAAAACCTGCAGATTGTAAATTAAGTATTGTAAAATTTGACAAAGTTAAAGAAACAGTAGAAGAAGACATTAATAAAAATATAATGATCTTAATTAAAGGACCTAATGAGGCAGTTAAATTAGTTGAAAATATAGATCAAATAGATGAAATTAATTATGGTGGTATAGCAAAGAAAAAAGATTCTATATCTTATAGTCAAGCAATTTATTTAAACAAAGAAGAATTAGAAGACACACGTACTCTTTTAGAAAAAGGTATAAATATATATGTACAACAAGTACCTAATTCTAGCATAGAAAAGGTAGATTTCATGAAATAGGGGGTAATTTATGTCACTTATTCAAGCAATTCTACTAGGGTTTGTTGGAATTATAGCTGTTATAGATTCTCGGTTAATAGGAAGACAAAACATAGGAAGACCATTAATATTAAGTACATTATCTGGGCTTGTGCTTGGAGATTTACAAATGGGAGTATTACTTGGAGCATCTTTAGAATTAATTTCTATGGGATTTGTATCAATTGGTGCTGCAGGACCGCCTAATATGCAATTAGGAAGTATAATTGCAACTACTTTTGCAATAGTTTCTGGAGCTAGTACAGAAACTGCTTTAACAATAGCTATACCTGTTGCTATTTTAGGAGAATT
Organism: uncultured Clostridia bacterium; assembly: GCA_946481295.1. Classification (GTDB taxonomy): domain Bacteria; phylum Bacillota; class Clostridia; order Lachnospirales; family UBA5962; genus CAMLLW01. Next base: position 7,606 of record CAMLLW010000022.1, read on the forward strand.
TATGAGTATTCTTATGAGAATGGTTATTGCACAATTTTCTCATGTAGCTGATAAAGCAATTGAAGAAAATAATTATAAAAAAGCAAGGAATATACATATTTATTGGGCATTTATTCTTAATTCCTTTTTATATTTTATTCTGATATTTTTATCTGTTTATTTGGGAAATGATATGGTTGCTAATATAGTTGAAATTATACCAGAGTCAATAACTAAAGGATTAACAGTAGCAGGAAACCTTTTATGTGCACTTGGATTTGCAATGTTACTTGTTACAATGCTTAGTAAAAAGACATTTTTATACTTTTTATTTGGATTTTTAGTCGTAGCATATTCTCAATTGGATTTAATAGGATTAACATTATTTGCTATTATTTTAGCTTTTATTATTGATAAATTAAGCTATGGTAAGAAGGAGATAAATTAATGAATACCGATGAAACTATTACGGAAGATTACCAAAATTGTATTACAAAAAAAGATTTACATGGGATATTTTTTAGATCTATGACAATTATGTGTTCTTGGAACTATGAACGTCAAATGCATATGGGATTTATGTTTGCTATGAGTCCTATAGTTGATAAACTATATAAAGATGAAGAAGAGAAGAAACAAGCTTATAGAAGGCATATGGAATTTTTTAATTGTACTCCTCAGACAACTTCTTTTATTATGGGACTTGTTGCATCTATGGAAGAACAAAATGCAAAAAGTAATGGTGAATTTAATACAGATTCAATATCTATGATAAAAACTAGTTTAATGGGACCTTTAGCTGGCATAGGAGATTCATTTTTTCAAGGTACTTTAAGAATTATAACATTTGGAATCGGATTATCTTTTGCACAACAAGGTAGTGTTATAGGACCAATTTTAGCAGTAGTTTTATTTACGATACCATCTGTTTTAACATTATACTATGGAACATTTTTAGGATATAAATCTGGAAATAAATATTTAACAAAACTTTATAAAGAAGGACTCATGGAAAGAGTAATGCAATTTGCATCTATTGTTGGATTAGCTGTAGTTGGTGGAATGGTAGCAAGTATGGTTGATATTGTTACACCATTAGAGTTTACAAGTGGAGGAACAAATTTAATTTTACAAGATATGTTAGATTCAATATTTCCAAAATTATTACCGTTTATATCTGTACTAGGAGTATATTGGTTGATAAAGAAAAATGTAAGCACAAATGTATTACTATTTGGTATTATAATTGTAGGATTAATATTAAGTTTTATAGGAATTTTATAAAAATAAAAGGCATTTATATGCCTTTTATTTTTATATTTAAACGACTTGTTTCTAATTAAATTAACTTATTGTATAATTAATTAAAATATATCAATAATAAGATAAAATTTATATAGTTAGATTTTTATTTATGCCGCAGAAGGGACTCGAACCCCCACGCCATTACTGACAACAGATTTTGAGTCTGTCGCGTCTGCCAATTCCGCCACTGCGACAATTACAATAAAAAAATTATAGCAAAAAATTGATATACTGTCAATACTAAAAGGATTCTTGTAGTTTAGAGTGTAAATAAGAATTTTTACTTTAATTAGCTCCAATATTTTCTATCTAAACTTCTATATTGTATCGCTTCAGCAATATGTATTGGACTAATATTTTCAGTATTTTCTATATCTGCTATTGTTCTAGCTACTTTTAATATTTTATGATAAGCTCTAATACTTAAATTCATAGATTCAAAAGCTTGTTTTAACAAATCGTTAGATTCTTTAGATAATTTGCAGTATTTTTCTATATCTTTTGCACTAAGCTCAGAATTAAAATTTATATTAGTGTTTTTATATCTTTCTTGTTGAATTTTTTGAGCATTTATAACACGATTTTTTATACTTTTAGAAGATTCTGATTTTTTATTTGATTCTAAATCATCGTAATTAATTTTAGAAGATTCTACTTGTATATCTATTCTATCTAATAATGGCCCAGAAACTTTATTAAGATATTTAGAAATTTCATTTGAAGAACATGTACATTTATTACTACTTCCATAGTATCCACATGGACAAGGATTCATAGATGCTACAAGCATAAAATTAGAAGGATATGTAACAGTACTATTTGCTCTTGATATTGTAATATAATTATCTTCTAAAGGTTGCCTTAAAACTTCTAAGACATTTCTATGAAATTCTGGTAGTTCATCTAAAAATAAAATTCCATTATGTGCTAGACTAATTTCACCAGGTTTTGGAATTCGACCACCACCTGTTAGTGCTGAATATGAAATTGTATGATGTGGACTTCTAAAAGGACGTTTTTTTATAAGTGAATTTTTATTATCTATAAGTTCACAAACGCTATAAATTTTTGTAATTTCTAAACTTTCTTCAAATGTTAAATAAGGCATTATACTAGGTAGTCTTTTTGCCATCATAGTTTTTCCTGAGCCTGGAGGGCCAATTAAAACTATATTATGTGAACCGGAGACTGTAATTTCTAAAGCTCTTTTTACACTTTCTTGACCTTTTACATCTGAAAAATCATTGTATTCATCAACTTCTTGATGTATTAAATTATTTGATTTTTTAGTTTTAATTATATTTAAATTATGTTTTAAATTATGTATTAGTTCTAAAATACTTGAAACGCCCATAACTTGTATATTATGGATTAGACATGCTTCTGATAAGTTTTCTTTTGGTATTATAAATTTTTTAATTCCCTTTTTATATGCATTGTGAACCATTGGCAATATTCCACTTACAGGCTTTATACAACCATCTAAAGATAATTCACCACAAAAGAATTTATCTGATGTATGAGTATTATTTAAAATACCAATAGAGTTTAATATTCCAACAGCAATAGGTAAGTCAAATGAAGGACCTTCTTTCTTAGTACTTGCAGGTGCTAAATTTATTGTTATTTTCTTTATAGGAAATTCTATATTAGAGTTTTTTATTGCAGATCTAACTCGTTCTTTAGATTCTCTAATAGAAGAATCTGGGAGACCAACTATATCAAATGAAGGAAGGCCTTGTGAAATATCTACTTCTACATTTACAATATAACCAGAGATTCCATTTATAGCGCTACTAATAATTTTTGATATCAATTAAAATCAACTCCACATAAATTTGAAAATATGGTAAAATTTATTTAAGTATTAAAAATTATACAACAAAACAAAAACAAAATCAAAATAAATAATAAATTGAACACATTTTTATAAAGTAATTGATATTTCCAATAAAATTACTTATAATTGAAAAATAATGTAAGAACTATTTGGGTTTTGTAAATATAATTTGGAGGCTTTGACATTTGGAAGATGATAGGTATTTAATGTGGTTATTAAATATTAATGGGGTAGGAATAAAGAGACAAAAAATTTTATTAAATTATTTTAAAACTGCAAAAAATTTATATTTTGCTTCAGCTTCTCAAATAAAAACTGTAGATGGTATATCTTCTAATATAGCAGATAGAATAGAAAATTCAAAAAAAACTTTTTCGTTAGATAAATTTGAAGAAAATCTATATAAAAAGGGTATAAATTTTATTTCACAAAATAATAAAATATATCCTAAACTATTAAGTGAAATTGTAGATGCACCTTTAGCTATATATGTATTAGGTAATTTACCTAAAGAAGAAGATATTTTAATTAGTATTATAGGTTCTAGAAAATGTTCAGAGTATGGTATTACTATGGCATATAAGCTAAGTAAAGATTTATCAAAAAATAATATAACTATTGTTAGTGGAATGGCTAAAGGAATAGATAGTATAGCTCATAAAGGTGCAATGAGTAGTGGAGGTAAAACAGTAGCAATTTTAGGATGTGGTATAGATATATGCTATCCTGCTCAAAATTACAATTTAAGAAATGAAATTATTGAAAATGGATGTATAATTAGTGAATATCCTCCAGGTACACCTCCAATGCAATGTTATTTTCCTGCAAGAAATCGAATAATAAGTGGATTAAGTAGAGCCATAATCGTAGTAGAAGCTAGTATTAAAAGTGGAACAATTATAACTGTAGAACAAGCTTTAGAACAAGGAAGAGATGTTTTTGCTGTGCCTGGAAATGCAAATAGTAAATTAAGTGAAGGCACAAATAATCTAATAAAACAAGGAGCTCCTCTTGTATCTAGTTATGAAGATGTTATAAGCGAATTAGGATTAGACATAGCAGAAAAAAATCAACATATTGAAAATATATCTTTTGCATCTGATGAAAAGTTAGTATATGATTGCATAAGTATAGAACCAATAGAAATAGATAGAATAGTTTTAAAATTAAATATGCAAATAAATACAATACAATATATACTTACAATGTTAGAATTAAAAGGTTGTATAACGAGGTTACCTGGCCAAAGGTATATACGCTCTTTATAATGGAGGTTTTTAATAAATGGCAAAAAATTTAGTAATAGTAGAGTCTCCTGCCAAAGCTAAAACACTTAAAAAGTTTTTAGGCAGTAATTATAAAATAGAGGCATCTGTAGGACATGTTAGAGATTTACCTAAAAGTGATTTAGGAGTAGATATAGAAAATGATTATGAACCAAGATATATAACTATACGAGGCAAAGGTGATATACTTGCAAAATTAAGAAAAGATGTAAAAAATGCAAATAAAGTATTTTTAGCAACTGACCCTGATCGCGAAGGTGAAGCAATAAGTTGGCATCTTAAAAATGCTCTAAAATTAGATGAAGAAAAAGCATCTAGAATTACATTTAATGAAATAACGAAAAATGCTGTAAAAAAATCTATAAAAGAAGCAAGACAAATAGATATGAATTTAGTAAATGCTCAACAAGCAAGAAGAGTTTTAGATAGAGTAGTAGGATATAAAATTAGTCCACTATTATGGAAAAAAGTAAAAAAAGGACTAAGTGCAGGTAGAGTACAATCTGTTGCACTTAAAATTATCTGTGATAGAGAAGAAGAAATAGAAAACTTTATACAGGAAGAATACTGGAGTGTAGAAGCAAATTTAAAAGTTAATAAAGAAATTTTTAATGCAAAATTACATTCATATGATGGTGAAAAAATACAAATTACCTCTAAAGAAAATGCAGATAAAATTATTGAAAATATAAAAAAAGAACAATTTATAGTAAATGAAGTTAAAGAAAGTCAACGTATAAAAAAACCTTTACCTCCTTTTACTACTTCTACACTACAACAGGAAGCTTCAAAAATTTTAGGATTTCCTACAAATAAAACAATGTTTAATGCACAACAATTATATGAAGGAGTAGATATTAAAGGACAAGGCACAATAGGACTTTTAACTTATATACGTACAGATTCTACACGAATATCAGATGAGGCTTTTATAGATGTAAAAGAACTTATTTTAAATAATTATGGTAAAGAATTTGTAATGGATCAAAAACAAGAATATAAAACTAAAAATAGAAGTCAAGATGCTCATGAAGCAATACGTCCAACATACGTACATTTACTACCAGATGAAATAAAAGATTCATTAACTAAAGACCAATATAGACTATATAAATTAGTTTGGGAACGTTTTGTAGCTAGTCAAATGAAATCTGCTATTTATAATACATTATCAATAAAGTTATCTGCTGGCAAATACATTTTCAGAGCAAGTGGATCTATTTTAAATTTTGAAGGATATTTAAAAGTATATAAAAAACAAGAAGATGATAAAGAAGAAGATGTAAAAATTCCTAAATTAGAAAAAGATCAAAAATTAAATATAGTAGATATAAAAGGATTGCAACATTTTACTCAACCACCTTCAAGATATACAGATGCTATGCTTGTTAAAACCTTAGAAGAATTAGAAATAGGACGTCCAAGCACATATTCTACAATAGTTACAACTCTTACTCAAAGAGGTTACGTTATAAAAGAACAAAAATTATTCTATCCTACTGAATTAGGTGAAATAGTAAATAATATTTTAAAAAATAATTTTGAAAATATTGTGGATATAGAATTTACTGCAAATATGGAAAATGAACTTGATAGGATAGAAGATGGAGAAATTGAATGGAAAGAAACTATTAGAAGCTTTTATCCTGAATTTGCAGTGAAAATAGAAGAGGCAGAAAAAAATATAGGCGAAGTAGATATAGAAGATGAAGTAACAGACGTTATATGTGATAAGTGTGGGAAAAATATGGTCATAAAATATGGCAAATACGGCAAATTTTTAGCATGCCCTGGTTTTCCAGAATGTAGAAATACAAAATCATTTTTTGAGGAAGCTGGGGTTAATTGTCCATTATGTAACGGCAAAGTTATTATTAAAAAAACTAAGAAAGGGAGAAGATATTATGGTTGTGAAAATAACCCAGACTGTGAATTTATGTCTTGGAATAAACCAACTGGAGAATTATGTCCAAGATGTAATAGCTTTTTAATAGAAAAAGGAACAAAGAATATTAAAATTGTATGCTCAAATGAGAAGTGTGGATATGTAACAGAAAAAGAAGAGAAAGAAGAAAAATAAAAAGTATATTAGGGGGATGTACTTATGGTAGATAAAATACAATATATTTCTAAAAGAATAGAACAATTAGTTCAAGTTTTAGAATCAGAAAAAGAGATATTAAATACGTTATTAAAAGAATTAGGCTATTTATTTAATAGTGATATTTTATTATTTAATGAAACAGGAAAAATATTAAGTTCGTTTTTTAATGAAGTAAATTATGATAATAATAAAAAGAATGTAAATACAGATTTAAATTCAAAGTGTAACAACTTTTTTGATATAAAAATTAATGAAAAAATAGAAAATATCTTTGATGAAGATAATTACTATAATTCTGTTATTATACCTATAAATATTTTTTCAAAAAGAAAAGCAACATTATTACTTTTTAAAGATGATAATTTTTCCTATGAAGAATTACCTATATTAGAACTAATAAGAGCAATAATTACAATAATTTTGAAAGAATCTAATAATAGAGAAGAAGCTGAAGAAATAAGAAAGAAAAATATAGTTAAAAATGCTATAGATGCTTTATCTTATACAGAATTAGAATCACTTTTATATATTTTTGATGAGTTAGGAGATTCAGAAGGTGTTCTAATTGCCAGTAAAATTGCAGATAAATTTAATATAACTAGATCTGTAATAGTAAATGGTTTAAGAAAATTAGAATCAGCAGAATTAATAGAAACTAGATCTTTAGGTATGAAAGGTACTTTTATAAAAATTTTAAATGATAAATTAGTAAATGAACTTCATAAAATGAGAATATAACAAAAATTTTTATTTTAATAAGAAAATATTTTTATTTATTAACATAAATAAGTTAAAAATCACATTAAAAATTATAAAATTAAATAACTTTAAATAATATTGTAAAAATTTTTTTACAATATTATTTTTTTGTGGTATTATATAAAAAGAATAAATATTTAACAAGAAGCTTTATCCTTCATAAAGCTTTACGAAAGTAAAAAGGAGGAATTCACGATGGTGAAAGTAGGAATTAATGGATTTGGACGTATTGGTCGTCTAGTATTTAGAGCATCTTTAGAAAGAAAAGATCTTGTGGTTGCAGCAATTAATGATCCATTTATAGATTTAGATTATATGGCATATATGCTTAAATATGATTCTGTTCATGGAAGATTTAATGGTCAAGTAGAAGTTAAAGATAATAAATTAATTGTTAATGGTAATGAAATTACAGTTTTCCAATGCATGAAACCAGAAGAAATTGCTTGGGGAAGTGTTGGAGTAGAATATGTAGTTGAAAGTACAGGTGTATTTACAACTTTAGATACTGCAAACGCTCATTTAAAAGGTGGAGCTAAAAAAGTAATTATTTCTGCACCAAGTAAAGATGCACCTATGTTTGTTATGGGTGTAAACCATGATAAATATACTTCAGATATGACTGTTGTTTCTAATGCATCTTGTACAACTAACTGTTTAGCACCATTAGCTAAAGTTATTAATGATAATTTTGGTATAGTAGAAGGTCTTATGAGTACTGTACATTCTACAACTGCTACTCAAAAAACTGTAGACGGACCATCTAAAAAAGATTGGAGAGGTGGACGTGCTGCTGCTACTAACATTATTCCATCATCAACAGGTGCTGCAAAAGCTGTAGGAAAAGTTATTCCTGAACTTAATGGAAAACTTACAGGTATGGCATTCCGTGTTCCAACTATAGATGTTTCTGTTGTAGATTTAACTTGCCGTTTAGAAAAAGCTGCTAGTTATGATGAAATTAAAGCTGTTGTTAAGAAAGCATCAGAAGGAGAATTTAAAGGTATTTTAGGTTATACAGAAGATGCTGTTGTATCTACAGATTTCATCGGAGAAGTTTGTACTTCAGTATTCGATGCTTCAGCAGGTATTGCACTTAATGACAATTTTGTTAAACTTGTTACATGGTATGATAATGAATGGGGTTATTCTTCAAAAGTAGTAGACCTTATTTCTCACATGGCTAAAGTAGATAATAAATAATAAAATTTTAATTTTATAAAATATAAAAGTGTTATTATATTATAAATTAATATAATAACACTTTTTATTTTTATAATTATAAATATCTAGTAATAAATCTGTTACTAAAAATTGTAGTGATTAATTGAAAAAACTACAATATTATAGAGAAATAGTCAAAAAATAATGCAAAATTACATTAAATTATTATAAAAAAATGGAATTAAAAGTTAATAAATATTTAAGAATAATTTTATGCAATATGCATATTAGAAATTTAATTAAACATGTAAAATTAAATATAAAAATTATTACTTTTTTTATAAAGTAAACAAAAATAAAATAAAAAATATAAAAAAATACATAAAAAATAATTTAAAAATTGATAAATTTTAAGTTATTATGTTTAAAAAAATATTTACAAATAAATATTAATAATATATAATTGCACTAGTTTTATAAAATATATTTTATAATATTTCTTTCATTTATAAATATTAATTATGAATTTTATTAAACGTATAATCAATATTTATAAATGAAAGAAATATTGATATTTGTGATTGACATAATTCAAAATAAGGAAGGAGTTATAAATGAAAAAAATATTAATTGCTTCACATGGAGAAATGGCTAATGGAGTTGCAAGTACTATTAAAATTATAGCTGGTACAAACGAAAACATTCAAACTATAAGTGCTTATACAGAAAATATAGATCTTGATGAAGAATTAGATAAATTTATTTCTTCAATTAAATCAGATGATGAAGTTTTTGTTTTTACCGATTTATATGGGGGAAGTGTTAATCAGAAAATAACTTTAAAATTTACAGAAAAATCGATAAAAGCTAATATAATTGCTGGATTTAATATAGCAGTAATTTTAGAAATAATTTTAAGTTCTAAAAAATTAAATGATAGTGATATAAATGAAATTATTAAACGTTCTCGTATGGAACTTAAGATAAGCCAATTAATAAATGAAGAGACAGTAAATGAGAGTGATGAATTTTTTAATTAGGAGGATAATATATTATGATAAAAGCATTGAGGGTAGACGAAAGATTAATTCATGGACAAGTTGCAATGACTTGGACAAAAGCATTAGATTTAACTGGTTTAATTGTAGCGAGTGATGAGGCAGCTTCAAATGATATACAAAAAATGACATTAAAAATGGCAGCACCATCAAATATTAAAACTATTATTAAGCCTGTGGATAATATTATTAATTTATTAAAAGATCCTAGATCAAATGATATGCGTTTAATGGTTTTAGTGTCAACTGTAAAAGATGCTGTAAAAATAGCTAAAGCTTTTCCTAAAGAAATTGAGTTAGTTAATATTGGAAATGCAGGTAAAATGACTCCACCATCAGAAGACAAAAAAATGTTAACTAAAGAAGTAATGTTAACTACTGATGAAATATCTAGTTTAAAAGAATTAATAGACATATATCCAGAAACATTTTTTCAAGGAACGCCTAATATGGAAAAACATTTAGCTAAAACAATTTTAAGTACATATGATAAGGAGATATAATAAATGTATGATGCTTTTGTAGTTGCACTTTCTGTTTTTATTGGTGTTGCAGGACATGAATTATTGGGTATGTCAATGCTTAGTAGGCCTATTGTTGTAGCACCATTAGTTGGTGCTTTAATGGGAGATTTACAATTAGGTCTACTTGTTGGTGCTTCTCTTGAAGCATTATTTATGGGTGTTGTAAATGTTGGTATTTCAAGTACAGCAGAACCAGCATTGGCAGCAGGTTTAGCAACAGCATTTTCGATAAAAATGGGTGGTAATATTGAAGCAATTATACCACTGGTATTTCCTCTAGCTGTTTTGGGATTACAATTAATGAATATGATTTTCTCATTTGTCTGTGGACCTATGGCTACTAAATTTTTTAAGTTAGCTAGAGAAGGTAATGAAGGTGGAATGATAAGATTGCACTTTATTATGTGGGTTATTCATTATGGAATATACGCATTAATACCATTTTTTGCAGTATTATTTGGGGCAGATGTTGTAAAAGCAGTTTTAGATAGCATTCCAAAAGTTATAATGAATGGTTTGACAGTTGCAGGAAATCTTTTACCTGCTGTCGGAATGGCAATGTTATTAAGAATGTTATGGAGTAAAGATATTGCTGTATGGTTCTTCTTTGGAGTTATAGTAATGGCATATTTAGAAATACCATTAATAGCAATTGCAGCTATTGGAACTATTATAGCTATTGTAATTGCACAAAGAGATATGCAAATTAAAAAAATGCAAACTGTGCAATTACAAAATGTTACAAGTCCAGTGAGTAGTTCATTAGATGATGAAGAGGAGGACTTTTTTAGATGAAAATAAGTAAAAGTATTACAAAAGATGAAAAAAAGTTAGTAAATAAAATGTTTTGGCGTTCTATGACAATGTATGCTTCTGTTAATCCCGTTACTATGGGAGGTGGAGGATTTGCATATTCTATGATGCCTTTTATAAATCATTTTTACAAAAATGAAGAGGATCGCAAATTAGCATTAGAACGTCATGCACAATATTTTTCAACAACAATCCCTTGTTCATCATTTATTATGGGTATTGCTGCATCTATGGAAAAAGATAATTCTCAAAGATCAGATTTTAATGTGGAAAGTATAAATGCTATAAAAACAAGTTTAATGGGGCCATTAGCTGGTATAGGTGATTCTTTATTTTGGGGAGTATGGCGTGTAGTTGCAGCAGGTCTTGCAATAAATTTAGCTTATGCAGGAAATATATTAGCACCAATTATATTTTTAGTTGTTTTTAATATTCCAAATTATTTATGTAGATATTATGGCGGTTTATTAGGATATTCATTAGGTTCTAAGTATATTGAACAAATGTACTCTAATGGATTAATTACAATTTTAACAAAAGCTGCAAGTATTTTAGGTTTAATAATGGTTGGAGCAATGACAATTAGTATGGTTAAATTTAATACAGTTCTAACATTATCCATGAAGGGTAAAGAAATTATGAATGTACAACAAGTGTTAGACAGTATTTTTAAAGGAATTATACCATTATTAGTTACATTAGTTTGTTTTAAACTTTTAGATAAAAAAGTAGGAGTTATCAAAATTATTTTTGGAATAGTTGTTTTAGGAATTATTTTATCTTTATTAGGTATTGCATAAGTTTTATAAATTTAAAAGGGAAGGTATTTATGAAAAAAATAAATGAAATTTTACTAAGTAATATTAATCCATATTTTAATATTAAAATAAATAAAGAAAATTATACTACTTCTAATAAGGAAAGTTTTTACTCTAAATTAGATCATTACAATTTAACATTTGATACTTCAAATCAGAAAGCATTAGCGAATATAGATGTATTTGGTAATATTAAATATATAACATTTTTTCAAGGAAATTTTTTAACAGAGGAGAAACCAGGTGTTTGGGTGAATAAACAAATTACTCAAACTAAGGACTTAGAAATTAAATTTATTATAAATAATAAAGAAATAAACCTTTCTAATAAAAATCACTCTATAACAGTAGATATCTTAAGTGATTGTATTATACGTATTATACATGATTATAAAGATTTTAAAATATATTTAATTCCATTTTGTCCAATAGTAGATGAAAAAAGATATAGTATGTTACTATATAATATTTATATAGAAAATACTTCTAATAAAGATATAGAATGTAAAGTTATTGTTCCAGATCTTTATAAAAGCAAATATTCAGATACCCAAAATATATTAATTAATAGTAAAAATTGTAATGGAAGATTAATAAAACCAGGAGAATATTCAGAAGCATTCTTATCATTTATAGATCCAAACACTTATATTGAACAAGATGATTTTTATATAAATGATATGAATATATTTTTATTAAAAACTAAAGAATACTATGAAAATATTTTTGGTATTTTAAAATTAGATGATAATCATTTAGTACATATGTTTAGAAGGTCATTATATCAATCATTTGCAAGTTTTGGTATGAACAGTAATGATGAAATTGTAGGTAGTAACTGGGGTAGTTATCCTGCAACAAACAGAATATGGAATAAAGATATGTTTTATTCTTCTTTGTCATTTGTTTTATTAGATAGTGATTTATGTAAAAGTACTATTTTATGGTTTGAAAAGTACAGCGTTAAATTTCATGGAACAAAATTTAAAGGTGGGGTTACTCATTCATTAAGTAATTCTTTAGCATGTTTAATTTTATCTAGTCTTTATTTACAATATACAGAAGATATTAACTTTTTCTATAAAAATCCTAGTATAGTTGATAATTGTACTAAAATTTTAGATACTATATTAAATACTAGAAAAGAAAATGATCCTTATTTATTTGAATCTACATGGATTAGTGATGCACTATCTCTTGGAAAATATCATACAGGAACAAATATTTGTATGTGGAGAGCATGTAAAGGATTAGGTTATATTTATAATGCTTTAGGAGAAGAAAATTTAGCTTTAAAATACTTAAATATAGCACAAAACATTAAATCAGATATATTAAAATATATGACAGTAGAAGGACCTTTTGGAAAACAATTTTTAGAAGGAATAGGTGATTTAGAAAATAGATTAAGTATTCCTAAATCAACATATGAAAAGCCGATTATAGAGCAAGGATTAATATTTTTATCTGATGTAATAGAAAATGATAAAATAAATTTATTGATGCATGATGGTGAAGAATCTGACACTACATTAATACCATTTTATAATTTTTTAGATAAAAATAATGAGATATATATAAATACTATGAAGTTTAGTTCTAGTGCTAATAATCCAACTTATAGCGAAGAAATAAAGGGAATTAAGTGGGGATTAGAATCTGGAGCAACTTTCCCAGGATTTATAACAGTATTAATGAGTAATATTTCTGATGAAAATTTATTTAAAAGTGGATTAAATGAGTTAAAAAAATTATGTGATTTAGATGGATCTTGGTGGTGGTGGCCTTATAAATTAAATTCTAAATATGGAGATGTTGTACGTGATTTTGGATGCGGTAAGTGTGGATGGGCATCTGGTTTATTTACAACTTTATTTATAACACAATATTTAGGTATTAATATAAAAGAAAATAATATCTGTATTTCTCCTATCGAAGGATTAAAAAATTTTACTTGGCTTAACTTAAAAATTGGAAATAAAAAATTTAGTATAATTTATAAAGAAAAAGAAATTATAATTACTAATCATGGAAATAAATTAGAAAATTTTGAAATAATAAAAACACATAATAATAAAAATATTGTGGATAATAAAAATTTGAATTTTAAAATTAAAAAAATAAATAACATTGAATATTTAGTATTTAAAGTTAATTCAAATGAAAGTATTAATATAGAGAGAATATAATTTAATAGGGTTTTTGTATATAAAACATTGAAATAATAATATATTATAATTATTTTAAATAAAAAAGGTAAAAGCATATAAAAATGTTTTTACCTTTTTTATATGTACTTATTTAATCTTCAAATGAGATAACTATACCTTTATCATTTGCATATGTTACAACTAAAGCTGTTGGATCTAAAATAATAATGTCTTTAAAGTTAACTCTTTGTTGTACACTTTCTTTTATATATTCTGCTTTTTCTTTGTTATTAACATGAGTTATTAATAAAGTTTTTTCTTCAAAATTTGTAGTATTACATGCAATATCTATTAATTTATTTAATGCATTATTAAATCCCCTACATTTTTTATATAGTTCTATCTCACCTATACCATCATGTGCATATAAAATAGGTTTTATAGATAACATATTTGCAATTTTTGCTATACTTTCTTTCATACGTCCATTTTTAACTAAATTATCATAAGATTCAAAAATAAAATAAATTTTTTGTCTTTGTATAAATTCTTCTACTTGTTTTACTATTTCTTCATTAGGTAAATTTTTTTCTAATAATTCATTTATTTTTAATATTATTAAAGTTTCGCTACAACTAGCTCCTCTACTATCAAAAACATGGACAAATGCATCTTTATTTTCTTCTAAATACATATTTTTTGCTATACATGCGCTATTATATGTACCACTTAGTGTAGAAGCTAACGTTATAATAAATATACATTGTTCATTTTTAAAAGCATCTATAAAGGTGTGAGGTGATGGATTAGCAGATTTAACGGGATTAGGCGAATTTTTCATTTTTTCTATATATTTATCTAAATCAACACTTAGATCATCAATAAAATGTTCGTTATCTATTTGTAAACTTAATGGAACAAGTTCAATATCTATGTTAACTTTATTTATTATATCTTGTGTTAAATCACAACCGCTATCAACTATTATTTTTGCCATACCAATATCTCCCTTCAATTTGTAATATTTAACTATTATAAGAATATTAGATAATAAAATAAATTATAACATAAAAAAATTTTGCATGGAAGATATATAATGTTTTATAATATAAATTATCAAAAATTGTTTTTTTATAAAACAGTAAAAATTTTTATTTGATTATTAGTTATTTTACAATTAGTAGAATATTTATTTATACAGTTTTCACATAGAATACTTTTATCAGATGAAAATTGATAATTTAGTGAAGAATATTTTAAACATGGTAAAATTTTATTCATATTGAATTATCTCCTTAAAATAAGTAATATATATTTATTATTATTATTTAAATTAAGTATTATACAAAGAAGATAAAAGTAACAATATTTTATAAAATAGTTATAATTAATTAAATAAAAAATTGTAAGGAGGTATAGTATTGACTATGAAAAAATATATAAGCGAAAATACTGCAGAAAATATATTAAAATTAGCTTTATCTAAAGGTGGAAATTTTGCAGAAATATTTTTAGAAAATAAAGTTCAAAACAGTATAAGTTTAGTAAATGGCAATGTAGAAAAATCTATGTCAGGTATAGATTATGGTTTAGGATTAAGAGTTTTTAATGGACTTGGTGCAGTATATGCCTATACTAATGATATGTCAGAAGAAAATTTGTTTAGAGTTGCAAGAGAAGTAGCAGATTCTATTAATTTAAAACAATTAGATACATTAGTTTTAAATTTTAATAAGTTTGAACCTGAAATTATTCATAATATTAAAATTATGCCGGGAGAAGTTTCTAAAAAAAGCATAGTAGATATATTAAAAGAAAGTAGTGAATCTGCCTTTAATTATAATAAATTAATTACAGAAACTTCATGTTCATATTTAGATCAAGTTCAAGATGTTTTAATAGCTAATTCTGATGGTTTATGGGTTGAAGATAGAAGAGTAAGAACAAGAATGTTTATTTCTGCTGTTGCAACAAAAGGAAATGAAAAACAAACAGGTGGATTTAGCCCTGGTGCTAGTAAAGGTTTTGAATTATTTAATAATATAGATGTTAAACAATTAGGTAAGGAAAGTGCTAGAAAAGCTGTAACAATGTTAAATGCAGATTTATGTCCTAGTGGAAAAATGCCTGTTATAATAGATAGGGGATTTGGTGGTGTAATTTTCCACGAAGCATGTGGACATAGCTTAGAGGCTACATCAGTAGCAAAAGGAGCATCTGAATTTGCAGATAAAAAAGGTAAACAAATAGCATCTAGTATAGTAACAGCTGTAGATGATGGAACAATACAAAATGCATGGGGTTCTCAACATTATGATGATGAAGGAACAAAAATGCAAAAAAATATTTTAATAAAAGATGGAATTTTAAATTCATTTTTAGTTGATAAACTTAATGGATTAAAAATGGGTGAAAAATCTACAGGATCTAGTAGACGTCAATCTTATAAATATGCACCTACATCTAGAATGACAAATACATATATAGAAGCAGGTACTGATAAAGAAGAAGATATAATTAAAGATACTGAGTTTGGTATTTATGCTAAAACAATGGGTGGTGGTTCTGTTCAACCTGCTACAGGAGAATTTAATTTTGCAGTTACAGAAGCATATATGGTTAGAAATGGAAAAATAGAAGAGCCAGTTAGAGGAGCAACATTAATAGGAAAAGGTTCTGAAATATTAATGAATATAGATAGAGTTTCAGAAAATGTTGAGTATGGGCAAGGAATGTGTGGCTCTGCGAGTGGTTCTGTTCCTACAAATTGTGGTCAACCTATGATACGTGTTAGTGAAATTTTAGTAGGAGGGCGAAAATAATGGATATTAATCATTTTGAAAAATTATTATTTGAAAAAGCTTTAAAAAGTGGATTTTCAGACTGTGAAATTTATTTTGAAAGAGACAAAAATTTTTCAGTAAAAGTATTTAGAAAAGAATTATCACAATATCAAAACTCTGATACTTGTGGGCTTACATTTAGAGGAATATATAATGGTAAAATGGGTTATTCATATACAGAAAATATTGATGATAGTATTATAGATTTTCTTATAAATAGTGCAAAAGAAAATGCAGAACTTGTAGAAAATTCTGATGAAGTATTTTTTGAATACGATAATTCATATCCAGACTATAAAGAATTTGAAGAAATAAATGTAGAAGAAAATAGTATATCTGCAGAAGAAAAAATAAATCTTGCAAAAGAAATGGAAACAGCAGTATATAGTAAGAGTGATTTAATTAGCAGTGTTGATAATTGTAATATTGCTGATGGATACTCTCAAACATATATATCAAATACTAAAGGTTTAAATTTATCTAGTAAATTTATTTATTCAATTGCAGTTGTATCAGCTAGAGCTCAAAAAAATAATGATACAAAAGTAGAATATGAGTTTTATTCAGGAAAAAATTTTAATAATTTTAATCCAGAAGATATAAGTAAAAAAGTTGTTGATAAAGTTTTAAGTAGATTAGATTCTAAAAGTGTAAAGTCTGGACAATATAATATTATTTTAAAAAATGATAGTATGGTAGATTTATTATCAACATTTGTATCAAATTTTTATGCAGAAAATGTTATGCAAGGGTTTTCTTTATTAAAAGATAAAATAGGAGAAGAAATAGCAAATAAATCTATAAATATTTATGATGAAGTATCTCATAAAAATAGCTTAAAAGAAATAGCTTTTGATTCTGAAGGTGTTCCTGCACAAAATAAAGTAATTGTAGAAAATGGTGTTTTAAAACAGTATTTATATAATTTAAAGTGGGCAAAAAAGGCAGGAATAAATTCAACTGGTAATGGATTTAAATCAGGTTTTAAAAGTAGCGTAGGAACTTCTACATTAAATTTTTATATAGAAGAGGGAAATAAAAATTTTGATGATTTATTATCTAGTTTAAATAATGGATTATTAATTACTAGTTTATCAGGATTACATGCAGGTACAAATATAATATCAGGTGATTTTTCATTATTGGCAGATGGATTTTTTGTTGAGAATGGCAAAATAAAATTTCCAGTAGAGCAAATAACAATTGCTAGTAATTTTTATGATGTATTAAGAAACATATCAGATTTATCAAATGATTTATATTTTGATTTGCCTGGTAATGG
>CAMLLW010000023.1 GCA_946481295.1 uncultured Clostridia bacterium
ATTTATAACTGAAGTACCTTTAACCATTATAGAATTACTATATTTTTGTGAGACTTTATTTTCTCTATAAGAACAGCTACTAAATAATCCTACAGATATCATAAATACTAATATATTATAAAATATTTTTTTACTTCTCACTAAAATTTACCCCTTAATAAAATTAATTTTTATAAAATTTAATATTCTAAATCATAAATTAGAATTTTTTATATATAAATTTTCATAAATACTATTTACTCATATTTTTGTTAATATTCAAAAGTTATATTAACAGATGCTTTTATTAATTCATTAGCTTCTATAATATTATTAGATTTTTCTCCATAATTAACATTTATAAAATCATTATTTTTATTATTGCTAGTATAATTTTTATCTTCATCTATTTTGACTATAGAACCTGAATTTATACCTAAACTTTTAGCTTTATTATTTGCATCTTCTATAGCTTTTTTTAACGCTTCTTTATAATACTTATCATAATCATTTACAGTGAATTTTTCTATTCCACTGTCTATATCAATACCAAATTTTGTAGCTTCATTATTAGCTTTAGTAATTATTTCTCCTATTTTATTTATATCTCTAACTTTTATTAATATATTAGAAAAAATTTCATAATCTGATATTTTATCATGATCTATAATAGTACCTAAATTACATTTAGATACATAGATATCTTTATTATCCACACCTAATTTTACTATATTATCTACTATATTATTCATAATATTATTATATTTTGATTCAATATTGATAACATCTTTAGCTTTTGTCAATGTATTTAATTCCAATATAGCTGTATCTGGCTTAACATTTATAACTGCATTACCTTTAAGCATTATAGATTTAGTATGCTTTTGTGATAATTGATTTTCACTATAAGAACAGCTACTAAATAATCCTATAGATATTATAAATGTTAATATACTATAAAATATTTTTTTATGTATCATTAAATTCTAAACTCCTTAATAAAATTTAATTTTAAATTTAATTTTTTATATATAAAATTTTTATTAATATTCAAAAGTAACATTAACAGATACTTTTATTAATTTATTCTCTCCTATAAAATCATTAGATTTTTCTCCATAATTGATATTTGTAAAATTATTATTTTCATTATTATAATTATTTTCTTTACTATATTTATGTTTATTATAATTATTTTCTTGATCTTCATCTATTTTTACAATAGAACCTAGATCTACACCTAAACTTTTTGATATATCTTTAGCTTTATTATTTGCATCTTCTATAGCTTTTTTTAATGCTTCTTTATAGTATTTATCATAATCACTTACAGTGAATTCTGTAAAAGTATCAATATTAGAACTAAATTTTGTAGCTTCAGATACTATATCTCCTATTTTGTTTATATCTCTAACTTTCACTAATATATCATTAGAAAATCCATCTTCTATTAAACCACTATAAGATATATAAATATCTTTTTTATCTACAAAATCTAATTTTAATATGCCATTTACTATGTTATCTATAATCTTATCATTTTCTAATTTAATGTCGATAGTATTTTTACCTTTTGTATTTATACATAATTTCAATATAGCTGTATCTGGCTTAACATTTATAACTGCATTACCCTGAACCATTATATATTTACTATGTTTTTGAGATAATTGATTTTCTCTATAAGAACAACCACTAAATAATTCTATAGATATTACAAATGCTAATATACTATAAAATATTTTTTTATATACCATTAAATTTTAGTCTCCTTTTTCTAAAATAAAATTTTATTTTAATTTTAAATTAATAAAAGTTACATTTTAATATTTAGTAATTTATATATTTTTCTAATTTTTAAAATAAAATATTTTAATATAATTTTATTTTTATTAATATTAATTGATAATACATTTAATATCATAAAAATTTTATAAAAAATTAGCATTATATTCTAATGTAACAAATATCTTCATTTTCAACTAATTTTAAATGTAATAGGAATTTACTTGTAAATTTTGATGTGATTTTTGATTTATTAATAATATTTGTCATAATAATAATTATGTTAAGTACATATTTATACTATAATTATTTATATTACCTTTATAAAATATTTACTAATTTATTTATTTATATTTATAAATTTTTGAAAATTATAACATGATTTAATAATTTAGATGTACATCATATTTATATGTAATCTTACTATAGTATCTACTATATTATATATAATAATATTATTTTTTGATTAAATTTTACTATCTATTAATTATATATCTAATATAGTTTACAAATGGATTATACAAATGAAGTTACTTAAAGTACTATAGATTTATTTTGTATTTGTGATAATTATCACTGTAATTATATCATAATTTTATTGTATTACAAGTAATAACTATTATATTTTATTAAATTCATCCCATAAAAACTAACTTTACTCTTTAATATTTATTAATATCTATATCTCATATTAATAAAAACATGAGACTAAAATCTCATATTTTTATTAATATGAAAAAATCATATTTACGGATGCTGTTATTAGTACATCATTTGCCCTAATACCAGTAGATTTTTCTTCAGATTTAACATTTGGAAAATTACTGTTTGCATTATAATTATTATAGTTTTGATCTTCTTCTACTTTTATAGCAGGACCTAAATCTACTTTTAAACCTTCTGCTATAACTTTAGCTTTATTATTACCATTTTCTATAGCATTTTCTAATGCCTCTTTGTAATATTTATCATAATCATTTACAGTAAATTGTATACCATTATTTATATTAGCACCTGCTTTTGTAGTTTCAGTTACTATTTCTCCTACTTTAGTTATATCTCTAACTTTTAATGATATAGTATTAGAAAGCTCATATCCTGATATTTCAGATGAATTTTCAGAATTGTAGTTATAACTTGGATATAAATAATAACCAGATGTATAAATATCTTTTTTATCTACGCCTAATTTTATTACAGCATCTACTATTTTATCCATAAT
This sequence comes from uncultured Clostridia bacterium, assembly GCA_946481295.1. Taxonomy (GTDB): domain Bacteria; phylum Bacillota; class Clostridia; order Lachnospirales; family UBA5962; genus CAMLLW01. The sequence continues at coordinate 2,987 of CAMLLW010000023.1, forward strand.
TTTATTGTTTTCTGATTGAATCTTAGTAATATCTTTTCCTGTTGTTTTCACACCTAGATCTAGTATAGCTATATCAGGTTTTACATTTACAACTGCACTGCCTTTTACTGATAAAGATTTATCTTGTTTTTCTGATTGTTGAATTATTTGTTGTGAGGATTGTTGAGCAGCAAATGCAAAATTATTAAATAATCCTGTTGATATTGTAAATGCTAAAATGCCAGAAAATATTTTTTTATGATTCATAAAATTTCCTCCTTTAATAATATTTAAATTAAAAAATATAAATATATTATTTAATTTTTACATAAATTACAAAACTTTTCATAAGATGTATCTTTTAAATTTAATAAAAATAATTATAGCATTACAGTATAAGTAAGTAAACATAAAATTTTATGCTACTTAACTTACACTTCTGCTATATTTTTTATATTCTAAATGATACGTTTTATTAATTTATAAATTATTTTATACATAAGTTTTAAGTAATGTAAAATTACCTTCAAGTTTATATTTACCTAAAAATGCTGGAATTAATATACTATCTCCTTTATATATTTTTTCTTCTCCAGAATCATATTTAATTACTCCATTACCTTCTACACAAGTAAATATATAAAATTTACGAGTATTACTGTATTCTATTATGTAATCATTAATATTATATTTATCAACTGTAAAATATTTATTTTTACATAGTGTAATACTTTTATTATATTCATTAGAAATCTCTTCACTAAGATTCTTAACTTGTAAATCAAAATTTATTACATCTAATGATTTTTCTATATGTAATTCCCTCGGACGACCATAATCATAAATTCTATATGTTATATCGCTATTTTGTTGTATTTCAGCTATAATAACTCCTTTACAAATAGCATGAACAGTTCCACTATTTATTAAAAAACAATCCCCTTCTTTTACTTTTATTTCATTTACATAATTTAAGACTGTATTTTCTTCTATAGCTCTTTTAAAAGTTTCTTTATCACATTTTTTTGTACCAACAATTAATTTGGCATCTTCTTCAGCTTCTATAACATACCACATTTCTGTTTTTCCTAATGATTTTTCATTATCTTTTGCGTATATATCATCTGGATGTACTTGTAAAGATAAATTTTGATTAGAACTTATTAGTTTTACTAATAATGGAAATTTTTCTACAGATACTCCTGTTCCTAATAATTCTTCTTTATACATATATATAGCTTCTTGTAAAAACTTACCTTTTAAATCACCATTTAATATTATACTCATACCATTTTCATGACAAGCAATATCCCAGCTTTCACCTATGTTTCCTTCAGGTAAATTATCTCTAAAACTTTCTAACCCTCTTCCTCCCCAAATCTTTTCATAATATAAATTTTCAAATTTTAAAGGATACATTATAAAACACCTCACCTATTATTCTTTTTAATTTTATCCTGTAAATTTGCTAATTCTGTTAATGCATCTATTGGCCTTAAACATTCTAAATTTAAATTTTTTATTTCTTCTATTAACTTTAAATAATTATTATCTATGTTTTGTCTATGAGTAAAATCTGTATTTTCTATATTTTTAATTTTTTCTGAATCTAATTGGACCAAATTTTCCATAATTTCATTTGATCTATATATAACATCTTTAGGCAAACCAGCTAGACTTGCTACATGTATTCCATAACTTTTATCAATACTTCCTTTTACTATTTTACGTAAAAATACAACATTGTTATCAATTTCTTCTACTTTTATACAATAATTTACTACACCATCTACTTTACCTTCAATTTCTGTAAGCTCATGGTAATGTGTAGCAAACAATGTTTTAGCACCAATTTTATTTTTATCTGCTATATATTCTAAAACAGACCATGCAATACTTAAACCGTCATAAGTACTTGTTCCTCTTCCGATTTCATCTAGTATTAATAAACTATTTGATGTAGCATTATTTAAAATATTTGCAACTTCATTCATTTCCACCATAAAAGTACTTTGGCCCGTTGCTAAGTCATCTGAAGCTCCTACTCTAGTGAATATTCTATCAACAACTCCAATATTTGCATGAGATGCTGGTACAAAACTACCTATTTGTGCCATTAAAACTATTAAAGCAGTTTGCCTCATATATGTTGATTTACCTGCCATATTAGGTCCAGTTATAATGGAAACTCTATTACCTTCACAATTTAGAAAAGTATCATTAGAAACAAAATCATATTTTGTAGATAATTCTACTACAGGATGTCTTCCATCTTTAATATCTATAATATCTGAATTATTAACAACTGGTTTTATATAATTATTTTTATCTGCAACTTCTGCTAATGATTGTAAAACATCTAATTTAGCAATAATATTTGCAACTGTCTGTATTCTTTTTATTTCTAATGAAATTAAATTTCTTACATTTGTAAAAGCTTCATATTCAAGTTCAACTATTTTTTCTGTAGCATTTAAAATAGTTTCTTCTATTTCTTTAAGTTCTGGAATCACATATCGCTCAGCATTAGTAAGAGTTTGTCTTCTTAAATATGAGTCTGGTACTAATTTTTTATAAGAATTTGTTACTTCTATATAATATCCTATAACCTTGTTATATTTTATTCTTAAATTTTTTATACCTGTTTTTTCTTTTTCTTTTTCTTCCAAATTTTTTATCCAAAGACTTCCGTTTTCTTTAGCTTCATTATACTTATCTATAGTTTGATCATAACCTTCTTTTATTAGACCACCCTCACGTAAACTAATTGGTACATCTTCCTTTATTGAACTATCTATTAGTGAGTATATATCTTCTAAAGGATCTAAATTTTCATATAATTCTTTATTTAGATTAGATGTTAAGTTTTGTAATAAATTTTTTATGTCAGGTATAACTTTTATAGAATTTTTTAAGAAATTTAATTCTCTAGCATTTATAGTTTTATAAGTTACCTTGCTTAATATTCTCTCTAAATCTTTTATATTAGATAATAAATCTTTTAAGTCTTCTCTTAAAATTACATCACTAATAAATTCTTCTACAGCATTTAATCTTATGTTAATATCATTATAATTTATTAGTGGTTGTTCTATCCAATTACGTAATAAACGTCCACCCATAGCTGTTTTTGTTTTATCTAAAACACTTAAAAGAGATCCCTTTTTACTTCCATCTTTTATTGATTCACAAAGTTCTAAATTTTTTCTAGATGGCATGTCTAGTACCATATATTGAGATACACTATAATTTTTTATAGAAATAATATGACTTAAAGAATTTTTTTGAGTTGAATGTAAATATTTAATTAATGCACCACATGCAGATACTGATAATATATCTTCATTTATACCAAACCCTTTTAAAGATAATACATTAAAATGATCACAAAGAATTTTATAACTTGTATTATATTCAAAAGACCAATCATAATAAACTTGAGGTTTAATATTTAATGTTGATTCTATAATTTCTTTATATTCAAAATCACCATTTACTATAATTTCTGCAGGTTCAAATTTAAAAATTTCATCTATAACTTTCTTAATTTCTAAATCATAAAATTTAGTAGTAAGAAATTCCCCAGTAGTTACATCTGCAAATGCTAATCCAAATCCTTTGTGACATTGATATATGCACATTATATAATTATTTTTACTTTTTTCTAAGAAAGCTTCATCTATAATTGTTCCTCGACTAACAACTCTAATTACATCTCTTTTTACTATTGTCTTAGCTTTTTTAGGATCTTCTACTTGTTCACAAATAGCTACTTTATAACCTTTTTGTACTAATTTACTTAAGTAAGAGTCTACTGAATGAAAAGGAACTCCACACATAGGAGCCCTTTCATTTTGACCACAATCTCTACCTGTTAATGTTAAATCTAGTTCTTCTGATACTATTTTTGCATCATCAAAAAACATTTCATAAAAATCACCTAATCTATAAAATAATATACAATCTTTATATTCTGATTTTATAGAAAAATATTGTTCCATCATAGGAGTAAGTTTATTCATCTTTATCCTCTCTTAATTACAACTTCCACCACAACTACTACAACCTCTAGAACTGCAACAACCACAACCTGCATTTTCTTCTACATTTGCACCTGTTATTGTTAATTTTAAAATATTCATAACTTGTTGTATAAGACCATTATATTCATTTTCTGCAAAATTTAAACTTGCTATAGTTGGAATTTGTTTTAGTTCTATAGCCATTTCTGTAAGACGTTTTGAAGCTATTTTAAATTCTTCTTTAGTCATTTGTTTATTTGACATACTTTTTTGTACATCTTGTTGATAAAGCTTATATTCTTCAAATTTCTTTTTAGCATCTTCATCTTTAATAAAAGCGTCTGTTGCTTCAGCTAAATTTTTTGCTTCATCTGATAATAAAATAAGTTCTCCAAGTTCTCTCGCTTTTTCAAAATAAATAGACATTAAAATCCTCCTTATAAATTAAATTTGTTCACCTATTAAATAAAATGTTTTGCAATCTGTAATTTTAACATCTACAAAAGTACCTATAAGGCTTTTATCACCTTTAAAATGTACTAAAGAATTGTTATCAGATCTTCCTGTTACAAGTGTTTCATCATTTTTACTTATATTTTCTACTAAAATTCTTTGTTTTGTTCCAATTTGTTTTTTATTAATTTCTAAAACAATAGGATTTAAAACTTCTAATAATTTATTAAACCTTCTTTTTGCATCTGCCTCTTCAACTTGACCATCCATATTTGCTGCAGGTGTTCCACTTCTTACAGAATATATAAATGTAAATGCACTACTATATTTTACTTCTTTAACTAAATCTATAGTTTCATCATTATCTTCATCTGTTTCAGTAGGAAATCCTACTATAATATCAGTTGTTAATGAGATATCTGGTATTTCATTTTTTATTTTTTCTACAAGTTTTAAATAATCTTCTCTTGTATATACTCTATTCATTTTCTTAAGTAATTTATTACTACCAGATTGTACAGGTAGATGTATATGTTTACAAATATTATCATTTTCTTTAATAACTTTTATTAGATCTTCTGATAAATCTTTAGGATGACTTGTCATAAATCTAATTCGTTCTAAACCTTCTACTTTGCTAACTTTTTCTAATAATTCAGCAAATGTAACAGGTTCTTTTAAATTTTTACCATATGAATTAACATTTTGACCTAGAAGTGTTATTTCTTTAACTCCATCTTCTACTAAATATTCTATTTCTTTTATGATATCTTCTACTTCTCTACTTCTTTCTCTACCTCTTACATATGGTACTATACAATAAGTACAGAAATTATTACATCCAAACATTATATTTACACTAGCTTTAAACTTATACATTCTTTGGCTTGGTAAATCCTCTATTATTTCTTGAGCTTTTTTCCAAATATCTATTATCATTTCATTTGTTTCAAAACTAGTAAATAATAACTGAGGAAATTTATATAAATTGTATGTTCCAAAAATTATATCAACATGATTATAAGATTGTTTTATTTTATCAATAATAGCTTCTTGTTGCATCATGCATCCACATAGCACAATTTTTAGATTTTTATTTTTTTCTTTTAATTTTTTTAAATAACCTAAATTCCCAAAAATTTTGTTTTCTGCATTTTCTCTGACACAACAAGTATTATATACTAAAACATCTGCCTCTGATTCTGTCAAAACTTTTTTATATCCCATTTCTATTAACATACCATCTATTTTTTCGGAATCGTGGGCATTCATTTGACAACCATATGTTACAGTCATATATGTTTTTTCTTTTCCTGTTTGTTCAAAATATTTCTTATTTATCTTTTTTATATTATCTATATACATTAATTGAATTTTCTTCTCATCTGAAGATATTTCTATATCTTCTCTATGTTCTTTACTCATGATTCCTCCTAAGTATAAATATTCATTATATTATAACATATTTTTTATTAATGTATAGTTACTGCTTCAATTATAAATTTTTTGTATATATTAATAATATTTTAATTTATTTTTTTATTATTTAAACTAAATCTACATATTTTTGCTTATCTATTTTTATCTTTAATATATTAAGATAATTTAAAATATATATAAAATAATAATATACTTATAAAATCATATTTAAAATATTTATAATAAGGTGATATATTTTGGAAAATTGTGTTATATATATTAGGATGAGTACCGAAAAACAAGATAATTCTGTAGAAAGTCAAAAACAAGTATTAAAAAATTTTGCAGAAGTTAATAATTATAAAATTATTAAAGAATATATTGATGAAGGAATTTCAGGTAGAAGTGTTAAAAATCGTTCTGCATTTTTACAGATGATTGAAGATAGTTATAAAAATATGTTTACTACTATATTAATTTTTGATACATCGCGTTTTGCACGCAATTTAGAAGAATTTATTGTATATAAATCTGAGTTAAAAAGAAATAATATAAAATTATTATCTGTTACAGAACCTATTAATGATGATGATACATCTATTTTAATAGATGCAATGCTAGGAGCATTAAATGAAATGCACTCTAGAAAATTATCTACAACTGTTAAACGAGGAATGTTATATAAAGCTAAACAAGGTTTTTATCAAACACCTCCTCCTTTTGGATATATAAAAAAAAATAATATTATAATTACAATTTCTTCTGAAGCAGAAATAGTAAAAAAAATCTTTGATTTATTTCTAATTAATAAAACTTATTATGGCGTAGCTACGAAATTAAATGAAATTGGATTATTAAAAAGAAAAGGTGGCAATTGGAATTCTACTGATATTAAAAGAGTTTTAAATAATAAAGCATATATAGGTTATGTTTTTTATAACAATAAGTATTATAAAGGTAATCATGAAAATATAATTTCTAAAGAAATTTTTAGTAAAACTCAAAAGATAATTAAAATGAAAAATAGAAAAGAATTTAAAGCAAAACCAGAAAATATATATAAACATTGGTTATCAGGTATTATAAAGTGCTACTATTGTAATTCTAATTTAACATACAATAAAGATAAAAATGGAAATATATATTATAGATGTAGCTACAATAGAAATGGAAAATGTAATTATTCTAATTTTATAAGTGTAAAAAAATTAGAAGCACTTTTATTATCTAGTTTAAGGGAAATAACTATAAAAAATACTTTTTATTCTAAATATAATGAATATGATGAAAAAAAAGATATCCAAAAGTCAATAAAAAATTTGGATATTAAGTTGAAAAGATGTAAAAATGCTTATATAAATAATATAGATACTTTAGAAGAATATAGTATGAATAAAAATAATTTAATGAAAGAAAAAGAAAAATTAGAATTTTCTATTAAACTTTTAAAAGAAAATAATAAATTAAAAATTAGAGCAATAGAAGATTTATTATTAAATCCAAATATACCAATTTTAGAAAAAAACATAGTATTAAAAAGTATAATTCATAAAATTATATTAGATAAATACAATAAAAAATTTATTATTTATTATTATATATGATATTACTGCCTTTATTTATATTAGGAAATCCTGGGTGAGGGTGAGTTATTACTTTTTCTATAGATTTTAAAACATCTGGAGATTCTAAAAATAATTTATTTTTTTCATATTTTATTTGGCAACCTGTTTCTAATAGCTTAGATGTTATTGGATACATATCTTCATAAATAACATTATTTAATAATATTTTACCTTTAGTTATTGCTGCAGCTACTAAATAAGTACCAGCTACAATTCTATCTGGCATTATTGTATACTGAGCTTCATGTAATTTTTTTACACCTTCTATAATGATAGTATCTGTTCCTGCACCATTTATATTAGCTCCCATACATTTTAGAAAATTTTGTAGATCGATTATTTCTGGTTCTTTTGCACAATTAGAAATAATTGTTGTTCCTTCTGCATATACTGAACAAAGCATAAGGTTTTCTGTAGCACCAACACTAGGAAAATCTAAATTAATTCTAGTACCTACTAATTTATCTGTACTGCAATTAATAAAACCGTGTTCCTCATGTATTTTTCCTCCTAATTGCTTTATACCTTTAAGGTGTAGATCTATTGGCCTTGCACCTAACTCACATCCACCGGGGTAGCCTATTTTTACCTTATTAAACCTTCCTAATAAGCTACCTAAAAATATTATAGAAGAACGCATTTCTCTTACAGATTTTTCTGGAACCTCTATGCTATTGATATTACTAGAATCTATCTCTATAGTATTATTTTCAAATTTCACTTTACACCCTATAGATTCTAAAATATCTATTGCCACAAATGTATCTAAAATTCTTGGACAATTATGAATTATACTTTTGTTATTATTTAATACTGTCGCTGTAAGAATTGGTAAAACTGCATTTTTGGCACCAAAAATATTTATTTCTCCATTAATCTTATTTCCTCCAATTATATGATACTCACCCATATAATCATCCACCTCCAAAGTAGTATAATATACAATAATATTACATAAATTATATGGCAAAAAATCATCCTACAATTATATGCCATGATATAGATTATATTTTATATTATGCTTTCAGGTACAAAGGGTGAATATCATTAATTTAGAAATAAGATAAATAAAAAAGACGAAGCCAACTTCGTCTTTTTGCTTTTTATGACTCTAATATAAATTCTGGAACATCTATAAGTTTTTCATTATTGTTATCATTAATACTACTAGAATGATTTAAATTATTTGTAGGTAATTTTCTTAACTTTTTATTTGAATTAGAATTTCCTGTATTTTCTGCAACTTTAAAAGATTCTTCTGTTACCATATGTCTTGTAACATTACATATATCTAAATATATATCTTCATTTTGATTTCCATTTATATTTATTAATTTTAAACCACTTATAACAACTCTTCCTAAGGAAGAATTATTTTTATCATTATATATATTTCTTAATCTAATATAAACTGATTCTTTATTATTGCCTCTATAATATATTTTATAATCTTCATCTCTTTCCCCAATTCCAGCATTTCTATCTCGCTCATCATATCTTTTATCACTATCATATCTGCGACGATAACCTTCTACCCATTCTATTCCTCCACCTACAGAAACATTTATTATATAATTATTATCATCATCTTTCATATCTAAAATATTTCGACTATAAGAAGAATTTATAGATATATTATCAGAATTTGGTACAAATATATAACCATGAGGAGCAACAAGTTCAAATGTTCCATTAGATATGCTTGATTTTAATTCTCTTATAGTTATATCTGGTAATTTAAATTCTTCATATCCATAAACAATTTTATCTGTAGAAGTTTTAGTTAAATAATTTTTATTATTTTTGTGAGAATTATTACTGTCAAAATAATTAGTAATAGTATATCTATTATTAAAATCATCTTTTTCAACATTTAAATAAACATCTTGGTAATTTGTTGTAAGTATAACTAATGGTACTATTATGCTATCTCCTTTAGAGATTTTTTGAGATAATTCAATAACTGCTTTTTTCCCATTATTTTGTATATTCATAGTATAAATATATTCATTTGAAGAAGATGATTTTTTTCTATAATATGTACCTGTCTTTCCTAATTTATAGTCAGGAACAAATAGACCATTATCTTTATGATAGGTAGACTCAAAGAAATTTTCTATACCACCTGAAAAATTTTCTATAGCTATAGTATTACCAATTTTATCATTACCGTAATTTTCTGTACTTCTAAAAAACCACTCTGCATTTTCTAAATTTAAATATATTTTATCTCCTATGGCAATATCTTCTCCAAAATATATTCTAACAAAAGTTCCATTGGAAGCATATTTAATTGTAGAATTCTCATAATAATCATCATCAGAAATATCTAAATGTCTATCTCTTCTGCGCTTTCCATCTTCTACAAATAAAGTAGGAGAATCTCTATAATTTAAAATTTTATTTATTTTCACACTACTAATTTTATCATTTGCATTTACTATTTCTGATTTTTCAAATAAAAAAATAGAAAATACAGCGATAATTAAAATAAAAGCATTTTTTTTATTCAAATAATAATCTCCTTTCATTTTATATCTTAATATATTATAAAATTTATACTAATACTTATATCGTAAATAAAATTTAAAGTAGATAGCTTTTTAAATAATAATATTTTAAATTATAAATAAAAAAACAGCCTATTAATGACTGTTTTTTAAAATATATTTTTATTTAAATTATAATTATAAATATAATAAATAAATTTTTTTAATTTTTTATTTATAACACTACACTTTTTTATATTTTAATAGATCTATAATTTATAATTTTTTTATTTATTATATTACATTTATTATTAAATGCTTATAATTATATGTATATTTATACTAACTATAATTAAAAGTATATTTTTATTTTAAAATTCTAATTTTTCTAAGATATAGTTTACTAAAGAATCTATTTTTATTCTTTCTTGTTCCATAGAATCTCTAAAACGAATAGTAACAGAATTGTCTTCTAATGAATCAAAATCATAAGTTATGCAAAATGGTGTTCCAATTTCATCTTGACGTCTATATCTTTTTCCTATAGAACCTGTGTCATCATAATCGCAAATAAAATGCTTAGATAATATATTATAAACATCTATAGCTTTATCACCTAATTTTTTAGATAATGGTAATATAGTAGCTTTAATAGGAGCTAATGCAGGATGTAATCTTAAAACAGTTCTTACATCACCTTCTGCAATTTCTTCTTCATCATATGCATCACATAAAAATGCAAGAGCAACTCTATCTGCACCTAATGAAGGTTCTATACAATAAGGAACATATTTTTCATTAGTTACTGGATCAAAATATGAAAGATCTTCTCCAGAATATTCTAAATGTTTATTTAAATCATAATTTGTTCTATTTGCTATTCCCCAAAGTTCTCCCCAGCCAAATGGAAATTTAAATTCTATATCTGAAGTTGCTGTACTGTAGTGAGATAATTCTTCTTTACTATGGTCACGTAATCTCATATTTTCTTCGCTTAAATTTAAACTTTTAAGCCAATTAATACAAAATTCTCTCCAGAAATTAAACCATTCCATATCTGTACCAGCTTTACAGAAAAACTCTAATTCCATTTGTTCAAATTCTCTTGTTCTAAAAGTAAAATTACCAGGAGTAATTTCATTTCTAAATGATTTTCCTATTTGGCCAATTCCAAATGGAATTTTCTTTCTAGTTGTTCTTTGAACATTTTTAAAATTAACAAATATACCTTGTGCTGTCTCAGGTCTTAGATAAATTTCATTTTTTGAATCTTCTGTAACACCTGCATGAGTTTTAAACATTAAATTGAATTGACGAATATCTGTGAAATTATGTTTTCCACAACTAGGACAATTTATATTATTTTCATCTATATAATTTTTCATTTTTTCGCCAGACCAACCATCAACAACTTCTTCTTTTCCAACAGAAGCCATATAATCTTCAATTAATTTATCTGCTCTAAAACGTTCTTTACACTCTTTACAATCCATTAAAGGATCAGAAAATCCACCTACATGACCACTTGCTTCCCAGATTTTTGTATTCATTAAAATGGCAGAATCTATACCTACATTCATATTATTTTCTTGAATAAATTTTTTCCACCAAGCTTTTTTTATATTATTTTTAAACTCAACACCTAGTGGGCCATAATCCCAAGAATTTGCGAGTCCTCCATAAATTTCAGAACCTGGATAAATAAATCCTCTACTTTTTGCCAAAGCAACAATTTTTTCCATAGTTTTTTCCAAAATTATATCTCCTTTCTAAACGATATCTTAAAAAAAAGTCTTTCATCTAAAAAGATGAAAGTCTAAATAAATACTACAATTAATTTTTAAATTATTCTACTTATTATAAATATTTTTTAAATTTATCATATGTTTTTATTTTTGTCAAATTTACGTTTATTTTCTATAAACTCATACAGTTTTTCTATTGCATCATGTAATCCACCAACTTCATTTATTAATTTTTCTTCTACTGCTTCTTCACCTATAAGAATAGTCCCTACATCCAGAGCTAGTTTACTTGTTTCTAACATTAAAGATGATAATCTAGATTTCTCTATTTCACAATTTCTAACTATAAAATCTAAAACTCTATCTTGCATTTTATTAAAATAATCATAAGTTTGAGGAGAACTAACAACGGTTCCATTCATTCTAACTGGATGTATAGTCATTGTAGCTGATGGAGCTATAAATGAATATTTAGAAGCCACAGCTAATGGTACTCCTATAGAATGTCCTCCTCCTATTACTAAAGATACTGTTGGTTTACTTAAACTTGAAATTATTTCTGCTAATGCTAGTCCAGCTTCAACATCTCCTCCAACAGTATTTAAAACAATTAAAACACCATCTACGTCCATATCATTTTCTACTACAAATAATTGTGGTATAACATGTTCATATTTAGTTGTTTTATCATGTGAAGGAAGTGCAATGTGTCCTTCTATCTGTCCTATTATATTTAAAAAATATATATTTCCTCTTGGATTTTTATTTTTTTCATTTGGTTGACCATATTCTTTAATATAATCTTGACTTTCATTATTATTTTCATCCAAGTTTTTTTCGTTATCTCCCATAATAGTATTTCCTCCAAAATAAAAGTTTTTACTTATTATTTGTTAACTAAAATTAAATTATTACATATTTTATAAAAAAAGAGCTGATGACCTATTCATCAGCTCCGGTGTGTTAAAACACAAAGCCCAATTGTTTCCCCAAACCAAAATTTCAGTTTTGTAAAACATTGCATAATGTAATTAACACATTTCTATTATTAAGATAACTTATTGCATTATTTAGTCATGAATATAAAAATTCATTGCTTAGAGACTAAATATAATACATAAATATAGTTTCCCAAATGTTTAAAAAAAATTCTTAAGATAAAAAATTTTTTAATTAGGAATTAACTCTACCTAAATATTCACCTGTTCTTGTATCTATTTTTATAATTTCACCAACATTTATAAATAAAGGCACGTTAACACTTGCACCTGTTTCAACAGTAGCAGGTTTAGTTGCACCTTGTGCAGTATCTCCTTTAAATCCTGGTTCCGTTTCTGTTACTTCTAATTCTACAAATAAAGCTGGCTCTATACCAAATACATTGCCTTTATGTGAAAGAATTTTAACCATTTCATTTTCCTTAACATATTTTAAAGTATTACCTATATCTTCTTTATTAATAGCTATTTGATCAAAAGTTTCTACATCCATAAAATGATATAATTCGCCATCATTATATAAATATTGCATATCTTTTCTGTCTATATGCGCTTTTTCTAATTTTTCAGATGGTCTAAATGTTTTTTCTACAACACTACCTGTTACTAAATTTTTAACTTTTGTTCTTACAAAAGCTGCACCTTTTCCCGGTTTTACATGTTGAAATTCAATAACAACATAAATATCTCCATCGATAATTATTGTTGCTCCATTTCTAAATTCACTAGCAGAAATCATAAATTTCCCCTCCTAAAATTTCTTTTGAATATTTACAAATTCATATTATACTATAAATTAATATTTAAAAAAACAAATTTATTATAGTTCTATAATATCTTTTATTAAAACTCTACCAGAGCCAACGTTTACTGTAAGCGGTAGAATAAAATTTTTACTTTTTAAAGTTATAGTACATGCTCTATTTGGAGTTCCTCTAGATGTAAAATCTAAAGTATTATTTATAGCATTTGTTTCATATAATGTAACTCCATTTTTAAAACTTACACTTTTATATATATTTGTACTATCTTTTTCTGCTTTAATTAGTAAATATCTATTATTTGCAATATCAAAAATTATACTATTCTGATTATTTTCTAATATAGATAATCTTTGTATATACCTAATATTTGATTGTAATTCTAATGCAGAATATTGTAAATTTCTTTTTTCAAAATATTTAGTACTATTAATAATTATTCCACTAAATATAAATATTATAAAAATTACTAAAATTAATTCTATAATTGTAAATGCTTTATTATTACATATAGTTTTTTTCATATTTAATTAATATAATTTTTTCAAAATAACGTTTTAATTTTACAAAGAATTCGTCTTTTTTTGATATAGGCTTTACTAAAATAGTGTAAATATTTTTTCTATTACCTACTAATACGTCTGTAAAAATTTGATCGCCTATTATAGCTGTATTCTTATTATTAGATTCTAATAATTTTAAAGCTTTATTTAAACCTCTAAAAGTAGGTTTATGAGCATCATAGACAGCAAGCAACCCTAATTTTTTATTAAAAAGCTCTACTCTTTTTTTATTATTATTTGATAATAAACATATTTTAAAACCTTTATTTTTTAATTCTTCAAAAAAACTTACTATTTCATTATTTGGTTCACAAACATTAAAGCCTACAATTGTATTATCTATATCAAAAATTAAATTTTTGATATTTTTTGAATAAAGTTTTTTATAGGGAATTTCTTTTATATTTTTAACATACATTTTAGGATAAAACTTTTCTAGCACACAAAAACAACTCCTTATTATAAATTTTACTTATATTTCATAATTAAGTCAAATATTAATTATGATCAACTATATTTATAATATCAAATTTTATTATATCATCGTTTTCAATAAATAAATTTTGAGGTAATATTTTTAGATATTTATGTAAATTCAGTATATCATATAATTTACGTCTATCTTTTATATCTTTTATATTTAAATCTAATATTATATTTTTGTCTGTATTAATATTTAAATTTGTCTTATCATCTAAAATAATGTTATTTTCTGAAATAATATCACCTATTATATTAAATGTACCTTCATCAAAATATATATTGCCTCTTGAAATTATTATTCCACAAAATTCATTTTTATTTAAGTCTGTTGTATAAATAAATAAGTCTTCTTCAGAATTATTTATTATAATATTATTATTGGGAAAATTTTCGTTATAAAAATTTGAAATATCTATATCCTTATTTCCTTCTTTTAAAATAAATAGAGGAAAGTCTATAGAATAATCTATATTATTATCTATAATATTAGAATTTATTAAATTATTTATATTGATATTTTCTGATAGACCTTTACCAAATATATTATGTTTTTTATCATTCCAAACATATTTTTCGGTCAAAAAGACATCTAAATTAATATCTAAGTTATATTCTAAATATGCAATTAACTTATCACTATTTAAATTATTTATTTCATTTGATATATTTGATTCAATATAATATAAATTTTTATATGGAGTCTTTTTTCTTATAAAATAAGTATCAATTTTATAAGAAAATATATTGTTGCTAATTTTTTTATTAGAATTAAAAAATTCTTCTATTATATTTTCTATATTTTCTAAGTATAATTTTTTATATATGTTATCATCTTTTTTAAAATATAACTTACCTTCATATATATTTTCTGTAGATTCATTAATAAAAATTAATTTATCAGATAAATCTATTTTTTGTAATTCTTTTAAAATATTATTATTAATTTTTGCTTTATTATTAATTATATAATTATTAAGCTTATTTAAAGCTAATTTTGCACCATATTCTTTAATATAGTATTTATCTGCGTTTAAATCATAGATTTTTGATACTTTTGTTGAATTTATACTTATATTTAATATTACAATTAAAATTGAAAATAAGCTCACTAAAACTATTGAAATATACAAATAAGTACTACCATTATTGTTATTATTATTTAACATTTTAATCCCTTAAATTATAAAATAACACGTTTTTTTATATTTTTTAATAATTTTTTTTCATTTTCTATAGATGCATTAAGCTCTAACTCAATATTATTTTTACAATTAATTATATCTATTAAAACGTTTTTTTCATTTTGTAATTGAAAATAATCTATATTTATATTTTCATTAGATAATTTATTATTTTTATAAATTAAAACTTGTAAACTGCTATTATTTTTTATATTAATGTTAATTTGATTATTATCTAAATCACATATATCTAAGATTACAATATTATTATTTTTAGTTTTATCTGTACTTATAAATATATCATTATTTTTTATATTTATATTACCTTCTGTTTTTATAATTACAAAACTTCCATCATTTTTAAATTTTATTATATCTGTCGCATCTTTATTATAAATATCATTTTCATTTCGTTTGTCAAAATATATAAAATTATTTTTTAAATTTTTATTTGTAGTAAAAATATAATTGTTAATTTTTATTGTATAATTAAACTTTTCAGGATATATATCATTAAATTCACTTTCTGTTAATTTTAATAAAGTATATAATTTATTATTATTTAAATTTTCTAAATATTCTAAAGGATCTTTTTCAAAATATAAAATATTTTCAACATGTTCTATTAAAGAATTATTTAAAAGACTCATTTCATAACTATCATTAGAATAATTTAAACTAATTATAAAATATCTTAGAAATAAAAATATTGGTATGAAAAATATAAAAATTAATATTAGAGAAAAAATTGTTTCTATATAAGAAAATCCCCTATCATTCATATTCTGCACCTAAAAAACTAAAAATATGTATATTTAAATCTAAATTAAAAATATTTTCTTTTATATTACTTAAATTTATATCATTAATTACAATAAATTTACTCATAGAATTTATATTTTGAATTAGATTTATAATATTTTGATATTCTCCTACACAACTAATTTTAGAAGTATTTTTATAAACTAAACCATTTTTACAATTGGAAAATAAATCATTATGACCTATATCTAATTTTACATTAGAAAGTTTATAATTATCTAAAATAGTATAAAAATCAAGCCATATATAATTTAAATTTTTATATTCTATAATTTCATAAAAATTTATTTTATCTTCACTAGAAAATAATTTTTTAGTTTTTTTATAATTTTCAAATTTTTCTTCTTCAAAATTATATATTTCCTCTTTTTTTAATAATTCTTTCTTTAATTCATTTTTATTATATATTCTATGTTTTATAAATAAACTATAGGTGATAAATAAAGTAAATATAATAGTAAAGCTTAAAAAAATTACTATTTTTATAATGTTTTTATTTATATATTTCATCAAAATTAATTTGATTTCCTTTCTAATGATTTATTCATAAATAAGTCTAAGTAAATTATATTTTTATTTTCTTTACTAACAATATTAGAAATATAAATTTTAGTAAAGTAATCTTTTTCATTAAGCTTTTCTAAAAAAATATATATTTTTTTTATATCCTCAATACTAAACACTACTTCTATTTTCTTATTTTCTCTATTACAATTTATCTCTAATATATTTACATAATCTCTACTATTATTTACTATATAATTTATTTCTTCTTCCAAATTATAATTATTTACCTCTACGATTTGCAATATTTCTGCTGTGTTTTCTATTTTATAATTTAAATTTATTAAATTTTGTATATACTTATAGTCGCTATCATTATTTATATTAAAAATACTATTATCTAAATCTTCTATTGTTTTTTTATCCTTATGTATAATTATTTCTAAATAAATTATAAAAATAATTGATAATAAAAAAATAGAATTTAATAAAATTATTATATATAAAATAATTTTTTTCTTTTTTATATTTTGAGCATATACAATATCTATAAAATTAATATTTTTCACAAAAGTCCCCTCAAAAATTAAATAAATTCTAAACAATCTAAAAATATATCTTCTTTAACTATATTAATTATATTAATTTCTGTATCTATAAAATAATTTGAAATAAAACTATTTTCTTTTTCTATATATAAATTATCAATATTTATATTATTATTAAAATCTTTATGTATAGAAAAAATTTTATCTAAATTTATATTTGTACTATAAAATTCTTTTATATAATTTAACTTGCCTAATTTAACAAAAATAAAAATTAATTTACTATCTTCATCGACACACATTAAACTATTTTTGTCTATTGATATTTTTTCTAGATACATACTTAAAACATTTTGATATAAATTTAAACTTTTTACTTTAAAATCTAATTTATTAAAAATATATAAGTAATTTTCTATAAATTCTTTTTTAACTAAAGCTAATAAAATACTAACATTTTTTTTGTTTTTCATTATTATTCTATAATCTAAATAATAATTATTTAAATCTAAAGGTATTTCATTATTAATATTATTTTTTACAACATTTTTTAAATTTTTATTGCTTAAATTTGGATATAAAATAATTCTATTAATGCATTCAAAATTAACAACAAATTTTATTTTTGCAAATTTAATTTTATTATTTTGTATGTATTTATTTATAATATTTATTAAGTATTCTTTATCTAAATTTTGTGTATTTTTTAAACTAATAATATTTAATTTACTTTTTATTATTTCTTTTAATTTCCCAAACTTTTTCTTATAAAACAATATTATATTTTTATTAGTAATAAAGATATAAATTGTATTATAAAACATAAAACACCTCTACTTTAAATTCTTATATTTTACGTCTATAACTCTATTTATAGTAATTTGATTTTTATATATTTTATTATTATTTATATCACTAATCATTACTATTTTTATAAAAAGTAATTTTAAATCATAATCTATTGATAATTCTATATTTTCTATATACTTGGAAAGTTCATTAACTGTATCTATATTTGATTCTATATCTCTACCTCCAAATTTTAATAAATTATTTATTTTATCAAATTCAAATGTAGTTATTCTTTGAGATGTAAGTAAAGAATTTTTATTTAAATGTAATTTATGAAAGCTATTATTTTCATTATAAATAACTTGTAATCCATCTGAATTTTCTATTTGGGTAACCATAAAATCCATAGATATCCTTGCTTGTTCTAAAAGCTCATAATTAATTAAAGTATTTTTAATAATTTTAGAACTAGTAAATAATATATTTGATAGAAATATTCCTATAAATAAAATTAAACTTAAAGAAATCATTACTTCTAAAATAGTATATCCTCTATTGTTCTTTGTTTTCATATTATTTTAATTTTTAATTATATATTTTTGTTCTTCCTTTGATAAACTTTCAAAT
>CAMLLW010000024.1 GCA_946481295.1 uncultured Clostridia bacterium
TTCTGAAACATAAAATTGATTAGCATCTCCATAAACTGTATGTTTTAAAGCTGAAGCTAATGTCGCAAAATTAATTGTATAATCTAAATTTAAATTATTTAAAAGACCATGCAATACACCTGCAGAAAATGCATCTCCTCCACCAACTCTATCAACTATAGAAGATATATAATTTATAGTCGATACATACATTTTATTATCTTTCCATAAAAATCCCTGTAAATCATTATTGTTTGCAGAGTTTACTGTTCGTTTAGTACAATATAGAGCAGATATATTTGGATATTTTTTATTAATTATTTTATAAGCTTCTTCTAAATCTTCAAATTTTTCAGAACAAAAATCTATATCCATTAAATAAGAAGCATCTAATAATCCTAAAGAACAATAATCAATATATTCAAATACATTTGATAATATATTTTTAGCTTTTTCTCTTGACCATAATTTGCCCCGATAATTTATATCAAAGCTAACTTTAATATTTCTCTTTTTAGCTTCTTGCATTAATTTAACAACATTTACATTCCAAAAATCTGATAATGATAATGTAATACCTGTTACATAAAATAAGTCTATGCCTTCAAATAGTTCATCTAGATCCCACTCTAATTTTCTCATAGTAGCAAAAGATGAATATGCTCTATCATATATAACAGAAGAATTTCTGTTTCCTGTACCAATTTCTAAAAAATAAATTCCTAATCTTTCTCCACCTAAAACTATATTTTTAGTATTAATATTATATTTTGATAAATACTGTTTAGCACCTATTCCAAAAGAATTGTCTGGAAGTTTAGAAACGAAAGATACATTATGACCAAAATTTGATAATGATACAGCAACATTTGCTTCTGCTCCACCATAACAAAAATCAGCATTATTAAAATCTGATAATCTTTTACCTAAAGGAGGTGAAATCCTAAGAAGTATTTCACCTAAACTTAATATATTACTCATTTTTACTTTCACCTTTTATCTTATTATACTTCTCAATGTACAGTCTAGCATTTTCTCTCGTTTGATTAATATCTTCACTTAATAAATTGCCGCCTATACCTACACATGTAACACCATTTCTAAACCATTCTTCCATATTATCTATATTTACACCACCTGTAACCATAATATTAAGATATGGTAAAGGTCCTTTAAATGATTTTATTACACTAGGGCTACATGCATTTCCAGGAAATACTTTTACAATATCTACCCCTGCATTTAAAGCTGTAGTAATCTCTGTCATTGTAAAACATCCTGGTAAATAAGGAATTTGATATAAATTGCAAACTTGGCAAGTTTCTAAATTAAAACTAGGGCTTACTATATATTTTGCTCCAGCCATAATTGCGATTCTTGCAGTTGTAGAATCTAAAACTGTACCTGCACCAATAATTATATCCTTTTTATCTTTATATTTTTCAGATAATTCTTTAATAATTTCTTGTGCAGAAGGAATAGTGAAAGTAATTTCTAATCCTGTTATCCCACCTTCTATTAATGCTTCACAATATTCTATAGTACTTTTATAATCTTTTGCACGCACAACTGCTATTACACCAGATTTTTCTAAACTATTTAATATCTTAACTTTCTTCACTTTCAGTCCCCCTCATAAAACTACTGCTGTTGTTGGCCTATGTATGCTAAAATACCTCCATCTACATATAAAATATGACCATTTACAAAATCTGATGCACTTGATGCTAAAAATACAGCAGCACCTTTTAGATCTTCGGCATCACCCCATCTTTTAGCTGGAGTTTTAGAAATTATAAAACTATTAAAAGGATGGCCATCTTCTCTAAGAGGTGCTGTTTGTGGTGTAGCAATATAACCTGGTCCTATGCCATTACATTGTATATTGTAAGAACCATACTCAGAACAAATATTTTTAGTTAGCATTTTTAAACCACCTTTAGCAGCAGCATATGCACTAACAGTTTCTCTACCAAGTTCGCTCATCATAGAACAAATGTTTATAATTTTACCAGAATTATTTTTTATCATATATGGTAAAACTGCTTTAGAAACTATAAAAGGTGCAGTTAAATCTACATCTATAACTTTTCTAAAATCTTCTACATCCATTTCTACCATAGGAATTCTTTTTATTATTCCTGCGTTATTTATTAAAATATCTATACCATTTAAATCTTTTTCTATTTTATTAACTAATTCTTTAACTTCTTTTTCATTAGTTACATCACACACATATCCATATGCATTTATACCTAAATCTTTATAATTTTCTATACCTTTATCTACTAAATCTTGATTTATATCATTAAAACAAATTGTTGCACCTGCTTCTGCTAATCCAGAAGCTATGCTTAATCCAATACCATAGGAAGCACCTGTAACTAATGCTACTTTTCCCTTCAATGAAAATTTCTCTAAAATATTATCCATAAACCCCTCCCTATTATTTTATCACTATGTTAGAGATTATCCTATTTAGTGATATTTTACATTTATTATAACTTCATTATGTTAGGTTTTCAATTTATTTGTAAAATAAAATATGCTATATTTTATTTTTAATAATTGTTAACCTTTTTGCAGAAAAAACATTGTAAACTATAAGATATGTAGAATATGATTATAAAATTTAAAAATTTTGTCTTTATAATGAAATATTTTATTATTTATAAAAATTTATATAACATTACTTTAAAATATTAATAAAATAAATCAAAAAATTTTATAAAAATAAAACTAAATTATTGTGTTTTTATCATATAATTTTTTATAATAAATATTATTTTCTAATAAATATTCATGTGTTCCAACCCCTACTATTTTTCCTTTATCCATTACTACTATTTTATCAAAATTTTTTATAGTAGAAAGTCTATGTGATACTACAACTATTGTTGCACAAATACTAAATAAATAATCTATTATAATTTTTTCTGATAAATTATCTAGTGAACTTGTAGGTTCATCTAAAAATATAGCTTTTGGTTTTGATATTATAGTCCTTGCTATTGATATTTTTTGACGTTGTCCTCCAGAAAAATTCTGACCATTTTCAGAAATATTAGTTTCAAGTCCTATTGAAAAGCTAGTTACTAATTCTAATAAATTTACATGGTTTAAAACATCCCATATTTCATCATCTGTAAAATTTCTTCCCATAGTAATATTTTCTTTAAACGTACCACTAAATAAAACATTTTCTTGTAAAACTACTCCTATGTAATTTCTTAAAGAAGAAATATCTATATTTTTCAAATTTTTATTATCATAAAAAATATCTCCATAAGTTGGCTGATATAAACATGACATAACTTTTAGTAAAGTAGATTTTCCAGATCCGCTAGAGCCAACAATAGCTACTTTTTCATTTTCTTCTATTTTTAAAGTAATATTAGATATAGCATTATCTGAAAAATAACTATATCTATAACTTACATTATCTAAATATATTTTACCAGAAAAATTATCTAATCTATCTCCAATTAATATATCACTTTCTTTTTGGGTATCTAATATATCTAACAATCTATCTATGTATACTTTTACCATTAGTAGTCTATTATATGAATCCATTATTGATAATAAAGGAGTTAAAAAATATCCACCAACCATACTAAAAGCAATTACACTTCCAAATGTTATTTTATTATAATCTACAAGAATATGACCTATAATAAATATTATCAGTGGATATATAATTTGTATAGTTTGAGAAATATTTTCAAATATAGAAACATTTTTAGATTTTAATTTTTCTATTTTAATTTGTTTATCAAAATTTTCCAACCATTTTTTAAATATAATATTTTGAGAATTTATAGATTTTATTGTAAAAATATTGCTTACCATTTCATTTATAATATTTTGAGATTTTGTTAGTACTATCATTTCATTTTGTAGTATTTTTTTGTTTAAATTTGCGCTTATAGCTGAAAAATAGCAAGATAAAATAGATATAGCTATAGTAATTACAGCCATTAATGAATTTAATATGAACATATAAAATAAATATATAAAAAAAAATAATATATTAACTGCTAAACTTATTATTTCTTCAGTTAAAAATTGTCTAATATAAGAATTTGAATTAATCCTGTATATTAATTCTCCTTTACTTCTATTAGCAAAATATGAATATGGTAAATCTAACATATGCCTAATTGTTTTACTAAGAAAATCTCTATCAAATTCAGTTTGTAAATTAGTCATAATTCTTATTTTTAACATATTTATAATAAAATAAAAAATAGGAACTATAATTATAGTAATTATATATAAATTACTTGTTAGTACTTTAGAATCAATTATTTTTTTGATTATATAAGGTATAAATATTACTAAAAACTGTGTAGCTAATGTTATTATTAAAGTATTAAAAAGAATAGACTTATTATTTTTTAATACTTCTAAAATATTTTTATCTAACTTTATTTTTCTTAAATATCTTTTTTTAGTATTTGTAGAAAAAAGGACTACTTCTGAAAAATATTTTTTAAATTCAGTATTAGAAACTTTTCTCTTCCCCATAGCAGGATCTACTATTAATATATTATTTTTAGATATTTTTTCAACTATAATAAAATGTTTATTATCCCAAAATGCAATAAATGGCCTTGGAATTAAATTTATTTTATTAAAAGTACATTTTACAACTCTTGAATAAATTTTTTTATTCTCTAATATTTCTTTAATTTGTGCAATATTATAACCACCATTAGGTACTCCATATTCTTTTCTTAAAGAAGATAGATTTGTTCTTTCAGCAAAAAAGTCTATTAACATTGCTGTACATGCTAAACCACATTCAGAATGTTCACTTTGCTGTTGAAATCTAACCTTCATATTTATACCTCTTCTTTTTTATATTTTAATTTTAAGTAATTTTCAAATGAATCAGAGTATAACATCCCAGTTTCTTTCCAGTAAGTTAATTCTCTATCTTCTTTATATTCCTTAGTTGAATTATAAAATTCATTTCTTTTTAACATTAAAATTTTCATATTAGAAAAATATTTCTCAATAAATTTATTAGACTTACATGGTATATTAATATAATATTCAATTCTTTTAGATATTTCTAAAGATACTTCATCTAACCAAGAATTATTATTAATTTGATTAGGTAATTCAGATGCATTAGATGTAGCTACAACATTTCCACCCATAAAAGTTATTATATTACTTAATGAAGTTAAAACCGTATCAAAACCATTTGAAGAACAAGTACTAATAATAATAACAGGCTTTCCTTGTAATCTATAAGTATGTGTCCACCAAGATATTCTATCTAAAATACGTTTTAAATCAGCTGTCATATAATGAATATATACAGGAGATGCAGCAATAAATAAATCTGAATTTAATATTTTATTTTGTAATAATTCAATATCATCATTTAAAATACATTTTATTTTTGTAAAACATAAATTACATCCAGTACATGGCATTATATTATAATCTTGAGGAAATATCCATTCAACCTCATATTTATTCTTTGGTAATTTATTAATTATACAGTTTATAAATTTTGTAGTATTACCGTTTTTACGTCTACTACCATTTAATATTATAATTTTTTTCATATGTACTCCAAATAAATTTTTATATGTAATTTTATATTTATATATAAAGATAATTATCTAAAATTTATTAATGTATTTAATTATTTTTTTTTAATTTCTTTATTGTTTTAACCGCATTCATAGATAATGATGCAGAAACTGCTCCACTAGCTATCATAGTAACACCACATGCTGTAGTACTTAAAAAAACAAATCCACTTCCTTGTACTTTTGTCATTTCAGCAATGGACATATCTTCAAATGATTCTCCTACAATATTTTTTAATTCTTTATCTTTCATATTTAAATCCCTTCCTTTATTTAATTTATTTATATATAAAAATCTAAAATAGATAATATTTTATTACCTATTTTTAGTTTCTAATAGCAAAATATTATTAATTGATTTTTCTAAATAAAGATATAACCAACCAATTCCACTAATACCATCAAATAATCCTTTAGATTTAATTTTATCAATTTTTGGAATAGAATAATCTTCATATAATGAATTTAAATACATATTAGTAAGTAATAAATTTAATTTTTCTATCCATTTTTTATCTTTTGTTTCATCAAAAATCATTTTAAGAGTTATAGCTATACTTCCAACGCCATAACAAATTGTATCATTTGGTAACATAGTATCTAATTTGTTTTCTAATTGAGAAATTAAATATTCTAATTGATATTTATCTATAATAGAAGAATATTCTTTAAGTAAATATAATCTTACTTGAATCATACTTAGCAAATTAGAAAACCATTTTTTTGTGTCTTTTTGTTTAATACTAAGTTCTACTTCTTTATGTAACATATCTTTTAATAAATTTTCTTCTATATTTTCGTAACCACAGAGAGATAAAACTATACCACTAATACCGTGTGTAATTCCACATTGATAAAATTCTTTATATTCTATACTATTAATTCTCTCATTAAAAACAAAAATAAATTTATCAATTATATTTTTAGAAATATATTCTTCTCCAAAAATATTATAAGAAATTCTAAGTAATTTAATAATTCCAGAAATTCCAGAAATGTAATCGCAGCCTTGAATTTTTCTAATGTCTTCAATATTTAATTTTTGGATACTTTCAAATATATTTTTTATATATTCAATATATTTAATATTATCAAAATATAATTTTTCCAAAATTATTGGATAAATTGGAGATAAGTATCCTGTAAAAGCGCTTTCTATAGGTAATATTTTAGATTGATTTATTGCTGTTTGGATTATTTTATAATAATAGTTTAAATATTTATTTTGATTTGTTTCTCTATATAATTCTAAAAATAAAATAGATATACCACTTAATCCATTATATAAACTTTCATTACATGGTTTTAACTCCCAATGTTTATTTTTATCACAGTTAATATTAATAAATGAACATTCTTCTTCTCTTAAAATAGAATTTTCAATTAGTTCATCAGTTATTTTTTTAGATTGTTTTATATAGTTAAAATGTTGGGTAGTATAAATAATTTTCTTATCTTTTTTATTTTCATTAAGATAGTTATCTGCAAGTCCAAGTGATGTTAATAAAATAATTTGTTGTTCTTTAATTACTTCTTTTGTTAAATTAGATATTCTATCTTTAGAAATATTTAAACCAGAATTTTCAAAATAATCTTTATACACTTTTCCTCTACTATCTATTAAACTTGTTGAATCTGTATAAGAATAAAATATAGGAATATCATTAAAAATTAAATCTTTAATTTCACTTAAAACAGGCCTTTTATCTAAATATGGATACGCCCATAAATTCATCATTAATCTTTCTCTATATTTCATCTCTATATTATAATTAGGATGATTAGAATACCTAATCATAGATACATATTTTTCTGTATTTTTAAGTAAACATCGTATTTTTAATCCTTTAAAAATATTAATATTTTTTAGTAAATCTTCTTTATTTTTTAAAATAAAGTTAATAAATTCATCAAAACCTTCTAAAATTTTAATTTTATATGATTGAATATCAACTTCATATTTATTTTTATTTTTAGGAATATTATCTCCATATGGAGAATAAATTCCAGATATTTTTTCATAATGAAATTCATCTGTATTAATTTTTATTGGGGATAAATATTTTTTAGATAATTTTACTTGCTTTCCATTAAAAGCACTTAATTCAATAGACTCTTTATTATCAATTTTTAATTGTGTAGGTAATAAACACGTATTACTTACACTTTCAATTAACAATTTTCTCATTATTTCAGAATATACATTAGAATTTTCAAAATTATTAATATATTGAAAACTAGTTTCTATATCTATAATTACAGGATATTCTCCATTAGCTATTATATTTTCAAGATGAAGATCATTAATACTAAATAAATATGATATAGCAATAAGATAACCATATCGTATATAAAATCTTTCAATTTCAATATTATTATTACAAACCTTAGGTTCAATAAATTCATTATAGGTATAATTATCTTTATATATTCCCTTTGGAAGCTTTATTTCTAACAAATTAGATTTATTTGTATACCAACTAATAAATTCTTCAAATGCAAGACTTATTTTTAAATTTTTAGGTTTATATACCACTTTTATATTATCAAAATTAAGAATTGCTACACTTTTTCCCTGTTCATGAGAATCACCAATAGATAATTTTATTTCACTTAATTTATAATTATGTATACTAAAAAATTGTTTTACTTCTTTGTAATCATTATCTAATCTCGATAATATTTGAATAAAATTATTTAATAAATAATTAGTTCTTATAACTATAAGTTTGGCTAATACAGGAAATTCTTTATAAAATTTAAAATATGAATCTCTAGAATTAAATGTTGAAGTTAAAAATTCTATGAATCTATCTTCTGAATTTTTACTATTAAATTTATTAGTTTTTTTATAATCATCTAATTTTAAAGCTAATATTTTTCCAGTTAAATTAAACATTTCTAATAAATGATTTTCAATGAAACTATCAATAACTTTTTCTGCTACTTTAATATTCTGTAATTTCTTTATTTTATTACTTAAAGTATCTTTTAAAAATTCTGTAAATGGTAAAGTAGCAACATAAACTCCTAAATTATAATTAATTTCTTCATAATTAAAATTATCAAGAATATTTATAAACTCTTTAAACCATTTTTCATATATATCAAAATCTTTTAATATATCTGATTGTAAAGTAAATGCAAATTCTTCTTTTGATATATTCATATATTTTAGCATTATATCAAAATACTTATCATTTAATAAGGTATTAACATTTCTCCATTCTTTATAAAAATTAAAATCAACTTTCTGTCCATTAAAATAATATTTTATTTTTTCTTCTATAAGTAAAGTTTGTTCAATTATTTGATTCATATAGAGTAAATCCTTTTAATTTATTTATAACTTAATATAATTATAATTTTTATGATATTAAATTAAAATTTTTCAATATGTTTTTCATAATAAAGTATAGAAAAAAATTCAATAAAACTAACTTTAAATATAAAAAATATATAAATTATATACTGAGCAAATTTTTCAAAAGTAATTACAATTCCTATATTATTAAAATGTAAAATTGCTGCAACTATTATAATAGTAGCTATAGCTAATTCTTCATATATTTTACCTACTTCATCTGTTTTATTTATAATAAGTCTCCAACGTTCATTATTTTTATATTCAATTTGTTTTTTCATTTTATAAATTATAGTGAAAAAAAATAGTATAAATACAAAAATTATAAAAATACTATAAAAAATATATATTAATCTATTACTATAAAACATAATTATATCCTCCTTAAATATAAAGTACCTATTTAAAAATATATATTTGCTATTTTTAATTAAATAGTTTTATTTTAAAATAAAAGAATAAATATTTTTAAATTATATAAATTAATTTTATAATTTTTATTTTATATAGCACAAATAATTATAAAGTTTATATATGTTTATCAAAATAATGTACAGAAAAAAGATCTATAAAACTCATTTTAAATAAAAGTATATAAAATGCACACTCTAAAGCTTTATCTAATCTAATCATAATTAATTTATTACTATTTGATAAAATTACATATGCTATAGTAGCAATTGACAAAATTATTATATAATATAAATTTGCTACTTGATTTCTTTTAGTCTGAATAAATTGCCAACGTTCATCATTTTTATATTCTATTTGCTTTTTAGATAAATAAAGCATAGTATAAAATAAAAATATGCCTATAAAGATAACAAAAATAATTGTTAATACATTTTTTAAATTCAATATTATTCTACCTCCTTTTCCTATATGAAAAAATAAACTATTGATACTCTAAATACTTCTGATATATTAAAAGCTAAATAAAGTGATGTCATAGATTTATATTTTTACATAAATATAAAAGTTTTTTTAGAAATGCCTATCTTTTTTGACAATTCTTCTTATGTCTAATTTCTTTAAAACCATAAAATATTTATTTTATTTTTAATAAAAGTAATATTCCTTTTACAAAATATAAAGTTTATATTACATTTTATATTATACATTTATAAAGAAAATTTTGTCAATACCTTTTAATAGAAAGTTTTACCTATAATTTAACATATTATTTCTATAAATTATAGTTTTTAGATAAAATTTTTATTATGCAAATTAAAATAAGAACAAGACTTTTAATCTTGTTCTTATTCGTTGTAATAAAATATTTAAACTAAAAATTTAATCTTATTCTTTATAATAATAATTACTTAAATTGTTTCATATAATTATATAAAGAAGCGTTTATTTTTGTTCCTAAATTATAATCTCCAGCAAATCTTGTATGAATTCCTACTGCTACATTTCTATCTTCATCTTCATCACTTAAATATACAGGTGAACCACTTTGTCCGCCAGTAGTATCGATTTTATAATAAAGTTCATGTTCATCACTATATATAATGTTTCCATCCATAGTATACATTGCGTAATACTTTTCACCTGGGTAACCTGTTATAGTAACATCTCTTCCAATTATATTTTCAGTTAGATTTGTATAACCTAATGATCCTGTATATTGACTTATATTCTCATCAAATTCTAATAGACCCCAGTCATAATATGCATTTCCAGAATCTATATAATTTTTAGATGAATGTAAAACTGAAGCTTCATAATAACCAAAAGGTTTTATAACTTCTTCTCCATCATAATATATTCCTGGATATATTTTTATAGATTTAGCCCATCCACCATTGTCTTCATCATAAACACAATGTCCAGCTGTCATTGCTGTACTTTCACCAAATATCCATGCAGTACCAACGTACATAGATGAATTTGGGAATTCAATTTCAATATAAGCAATTGTAGAATATGGGTAAACTGTTGTATCTGCTACCGGTACTCTTCTGTCATTTGATCCTATAATACCTAATACATATGGTGAAAAAATTCCATCTATAGGTAAATTATATAAACTTTTATTTGAATTTCCTTTGTTATAATCTACTTTAGGTAATTTACCATAAGTTATATCATTAGAATCTTGTTGATTAGATTTTGTTGATTTCATTTGACCAATAGTTACTTCACCTGTTTTAATATTTTTTTTGATATATTCCTCATCTTCTTTTACTGTATCTTCATTAGATACTTTATAAATACTATTTATTCCTGGTGAATAACTTATTTCTGCTTTAACACTAATAGGTTTAATTAAAATAAAAGAAATTAAAAATATATATAAAACTCCAAATTTTTGCAAATATACGTCCTCCTTATTATTTTAAACACAAATTAATATTTTTAATGTTGTTTCAATATACGGTATACTTATATAACCGTATATAATAATAATATGCATCTTTGACATAATTTGCTAATAGACTTATTTTTAATATTAAAAATAATATAAAGTAAATTAAACTTACAAAACTCAAATATTTTTTATGTATATAATAAAATATATAATGATAAAGATAAAAATAAAGAAAGAAATATTTTAAAATAAAAACAATAGAATATTAAAAACATATATTTTAATATAAGTTTGAAGAAAATTTAAATATATAAATTTAATAGATATGTATTTAAGATAAATAAAGTTTTAATAAATGAATAGAAATATAAAAGATTATAAGATTATAAAATTATTTAATTTATAAATAAAAAGAGAGACTTTAAAAAGTCTCCCTTTTGTTTATTTATATTAATACTATTGTGGAGTATTTGTTTTTCCAGCCATTTGTCTTTCTTGAGCTTCAATCATTTTTTTAACCATGTATCCGCCTACATAACCATTTTGAGCGGATGTAAGATCACCATTATAACCTTGTTTTAAAGGCACCCCAATTTCATTTGCTACCTCATATTTAAATTGATCTAACGCTGCACGTGCTTCAGGTACAGCTTTCTTATTATTATTTGTATTACTCATTATAAATTACCTCCTAAAATAAATAAATAATTTTTAATTTATATTTTTAATTTATTTGTGTTGCAATAAGTATTATATCCACAATATACTTTATTTATTATAGGTAAATTTTGTCGAATAATAAGTATTATTTACTTTTATTTCTCTTAGTTTTTATCATTTCATAAGTATGCATTTTTATCCCATTTTTATTTTTTATATCATTATTTTTTTCTAAATTTTCTTTGTTTTCTTGAAAAATTTCTAATAAACAATCATTACAAAAATTGCCCGTCAATATTTTTTTACCACAATTTTTACATTTATAGTTTGTATCTATATTTTGTACTATTTCTAACCTTCCCTCTTTTAAATATTTAAGAATTTTTCTTTCTGAAACTTCAGTATTTTTTGCAACTTCTACAATAGTTGCATTTTCATTTTCTTTAATATATTTTTTCACTTTTTCAAAAATTTTTTCTTCTTCTATTATACAATCATTACATATATTCTGTTTTACAAAAACAAAGATTTTACCACATCGAGGACAATTTCTAAATTCCATTTTTCATTCCTCCAAAATATTTATAATTATTTATACAGTCATTTTATGATTAATATATAATACTATATGGTTATTTAGTTACACTTTAACTATAAAATTTATAAAAATGGATTTTTGCAAATAAGTATATTCTATTTTATACCTATCTTTTTATACACTTCATTTAAATTTTTATCGGCGATTTCTTGAGCTTTAATAGCATTTTGTTTTAAAATTTCATTTATATAATCTTCATTTTTACAAAGTTCTTTAAATTTTTCTTGAATAGGTAAAATTTCTTCTATAATTACCTCTGCTACTATTTTTTTTAAGTCTCCATAACCTTTATTTTTTAATTCTTCTTCTGACTCTAATATTGTTTTTTGTGTTATAGAAGAATATATTGATAATAAATTACTTATACCAGGTTTATTTATTGTATCAAACCTTATTTGATTATCGGAGTCTGTAACAGCACGTTTTACCTTATTTAAAATGATATTAGGTTCATCTGTTAAAAATATTGTATTGCCGTTATTATCTGATTTTGACATTTTTTTTGTAGGATCTAGTAATCCCATAATTCTAGCCCCTACTTTGCCTATGTAAGGTTCTGGTACTATGAAAGTTTCTCCATATATTTTATTAAATCTTATAGCTATATCTCGTGCTAATTCTAAATGTTGTTTTTGATCTTCTCCTACGGGAACTAAATTTGTCTTATATAATAAAATATCAGAAGCCATTAAAACTGGATAGGTAAATAACCCTGCATTAATATTTTCTTCATACTTAGCAGATTTTTCTTTAAATTGTGTCATTCTATTAAGTTCACCAAAATAAGTATAACAATTTAATATCCAAGATAATTGAGTATGTTGATATACATCTGATTGTAAAAACATAAGATTTTTATTTGGATCTAACCCTGCAGCAATATATAGTGCTATTAATTGTTTTGTATTTTGTCTTAATAATTCTGGATTTTGTCTAACTGTTAAAGAATGCAAATTCACAGAACAAAATATACAATTGTATTCATCTTGCAAATTTACCCAACTCTTTAGTGCTCCTAAATAATTTCCTAGTGATATTTGCCCAGAAGGTTGCATCCCACTAAAAATTGTTTTTTTATCTGATACAATACTTTCCACCATAGTTCACCTCTAGTAATAAATTTATTTTAAATATTGTAACATAATTCTATAATATTTAAAATATAAGTAAAATTGCTTATATATTTTTAAGTTAATTAGCTATATATTCTTATATGACTATTAAACTCACTTATAAAATAAAAAAAATCTATTTTTTATATTAGATAGTTTACTATAAAAAATTTATTTGATTCATTTTAAAAATATATCATTTTATTTAATAATTTTTATATTTAAATTAACTTCATTTTATATATTATTTAATATGTATTAAATATTAAAAATTTAATATATTATAATTTTAAATAAATATTGGATTTTTATATATGATTGTAATTCTCTATATAAAATTAGCATATATGAAAACATTATTATTTATATATTTTAAAATATAGTTCAAAATTAAATATATATTGCTTTAGTTATAATTTTATTTTATTATATTATTTTATTATATTTAAAATTAAATTAATTATAGTAATGTATTTTAATTTAAAGATATTTAGAGATATTTTGTTTAATTTTACAATTGAAAACTTATGTAACATATTATTACCATATAAAAGTTTATAACACATTAGAAATTACTATAATTTAATGTTATAATATCTAAATTATTAATTATTACATAATAATTGATATTGTAAAATAATTATATGTTATAATAAAACAAATTATTTTTATTTAATTGGAGGATGACTTTAAATTGTTAACTGATATTATTATTGTAGCTGTTCTTATCTTAATAAATGGATTTTTTTCTGCAGCAGAATTAGGTACAGTATCTGTTAATTATAACAAAATTAAAATAAAAGCAACTGAAGGTAATAAAAAATCAAAACTTATTAAAAAATATGTAGAATCTCCAGAAGATTTTTTATCTACTACTCAAATTACAATTTCATTTATAAGTTTCTTCTTAGGTGCTTATACTGTACAATCATTTGAGGCACCTATAACTCAACTTTTGTCAAAAATGCATTTACCTGTAAATTCTCAAGTGATGCAACCTATTATTGTATTATTTATAACTTTAATTTTGACATATTTTACTTTAATTTTTGGAGAACTAGTTCCTAAAAAATTAGCTTTAATTAATTCTGAAAAAACAGCAAATGTTTCAATATATGTAGTCCACTTTTTAGCTACAATTTTTAAACCTTTTGTAAGATTTCTTTCTTTTTCTACAAACCTTGTAATAAAAATTTTAGGTGTTTCAGAAAAGACTGAAGACGAAGATATTACAGAAGAAGAAATTAGAATGTTAGTAGATGAAGGAAATGAAAAAGGAAATATAGATATAGAAGAAGCAGAAATGATAAACAATGTTTTTGAATTTAATGATAAAACAGCAGAAGAAGTAGCTACTCATCGAGTTGATATTGTTGCTTTAGATGTTAATGCTTCTTTTGATAAAATAATAGATATTGCTGCAAATGAGAGATATTCTCGTATACCTGTTTACGAAGATAATATAGATCATATAGTAGGAGTTTTACATATTAAAGATATTATGAAATTTCTACTTAAACATAAAAATAATGAAACAAAAAATATAGAATTTGATATAAGAAAAATTCTAAGAAAACCTAATTTTGTACCTACATCTAAAAAAACACATGATCTATTTAATGAAATGAAAGCTCAAAAAACGCATTTATCTATAATTATAGACGAATATGGTGGAACATTAGGTATAGTAACAATGGAAGATTTAATAGAAGAAGTTATGGGAAATATTTTTGATGAATATGATTCTGATGAAATATCCGATATAGTGCCTATAAATGAAAATTCCTATATTATAGCAGGTAATGCTAATTTAGACGAAGTTAATCAGCAATTAGAGTTAAATTTACCTATAGATGAATACGAAACTATCAGTGGATTTATAATGGGATTATTAGGTAGAATACCATCTGAATCTGAAAAAATAGATATAGAATTTAATAATCTAATATTTACAATTTCAGAAGTATCAGAAAAAAGAATAAAAAAAGTTATTTTAATAAAAAAAGATAAACTTATAGAAGATAAAAATAAATTTAAAGATGAAAAAAATATATAAATACTTACATTTATATATTTTTTTTGATATAATACTATATATTTAATAATTTAAAATTTAACAATGGGGATTGAAAATGAAGGTAAAAAAATATTTAACTGATACTTTAGATGGTATGGGAAAAGGATTATTTGCATCCTTAGTAATAGGCGTTATATTAAGTCAAATAGGTACTCTTTTAAACTTTAACTTCTTAATTAATTTAGGTAAAATATCACAATTTTTTATGGGTCCTTCTATAGGAATTGCTATAGGATATAAGTTAAAAGTTAAACAATTTACGCTTGTATCTAGTGGAATTGTTGGAGCTCTAGGTGCAGGTACTGTAAATGCTATATCAAATGGTAGCGGTGCTGGAGAACCTGTTGGGGCTTTTATTGCTGTTATTATATCTATAGAAATAGGTAAATTAATTGAAGATAAAACTAACTTTAATTTATTCCTTGTTCCTGGAGCAATGATACTTACAGGAGGAATAATATCTTTATATATTTCACCTTATATTTCAAGTTTTCTATCTGCTATAGGTAATTTTATTTCTTATGCTACAAATATTCAACCTGCTCTAATGGGTATTTTATTAGGAACTTCAGTCGGTATGATACTTACATCTCCAATTTCTTCGGCAGCAATTTGCATAGCAATAGGTATTAATGGTTTAGCTGCTGGAGCTGCTCTAGCTGGTTGTTGTGCACAAATGATTGGATTTGCTGTTTCTAGTTTTAAAGAAAATAAATTTAGTGGCTTAATTGCTTTAGGAATTGGAACATCAAAATTAGAAATACCTAATATTATAAAAAATCCTCTAATTTGGATTCCACCAACTATTGCTAGTGCTATTTGTGGTTTACTAGCTACAACTATATTTTCTATGAAAACTACTTCTGTAGGTGCTGGTATGGGAAGTGCTGGTTTAGTTGGCCAATTCACTACATATTCTATTATGGGTTCTAAATCTTTATTTCCTATACTAATATTACATTTTATAATTCCTTCAATTATTGTAATTATAATAAGTAATATTATGAGAAAAAAAGGATTAATTAAAGAAAATGATATGAAATTAATTTAAATCTATCATATTTTATTTTTAATAAATAAGATTGTCTTTTTATTATTTTTATGATACGCTAAAAAATATTATATAAGGAGATTCTTATAATGGAAATAAGATTACAAAAATTTTTAGCAGAAGCAGGAATAGCATCTAGAAGAAAATCTGAAGAATTAATAAAACAAGGTCTAATATCTGTTAATGATATTACTGTAACTCAATTAGGTACAAAAATAAATTCAAATACTGATATTGTAAAATATAAAGAAAAAATAATTAAATTAAATGTTAATTATATATATTTAATGCTTAATAAACCAGATGGATATGTAACTACGGTAAAAGACCAATTTGATAGACCAACTATTTTAGATATAATCCAAGATGTAGAAGAAAGAATATATCCAATAGGTAGATTAGATTATGATACAGAAGGATTAATACTTTTAACAAATGATGGAGATCTTACATATAAACTCACTCATCCTAAGCACAATATAGATAAAACATATATCGCTAAAGTAGTTGGAATACCATCAGAAAAAAATTTACAAAATTTTAGAGATGGATTATTATTAGATGATAATTTTAAAACATCTAAAGCTAAAATTAAAATATTAGAACATGATAAAAAATATTCTTATTTAGAAATAACTATACATGAAGGAAAAAATAGACAAGTTAGAAGAATGTGTGAAGCTATTGGACATAAAGTTGTATATCTAAAAAGAACTGCTGTAGGTGATTTATTTATTGGTAATTTAAAAAAAGGCTTTTATCGAAGCTTAACAAAAAAAGAAATCTCATACTTAAAAAATTTATAAAATTATTTTAGTAAAAAAGTTATTCTTTAATTAATAGAATAACTTTTTTTATTTATATACAAAAAAATTATAATTTTAATATTTGCTTTTTATTATCTTTAAATTTATGTTAAGAATAAAAATTTATCCTAAGTAAATAATAAACGCATCTTTAATTAGGAGGTGTTTTTGAATAATATGTCTAAGAAAAAAGCTATAATAATAGCAATCATAGTTGTTATATTATTAGCTATTGCTTTTTTATATTTTGGTTCCATTAATAATAAATCTAAAGAAAATACTAAAAATAATCAAACAAAAGAAAATACCAAAAACTTTACTATGCAAGATGTTGTAGATAAAAATACAGGAGATATTCACTCTTGGGAAAAAACTTTAGATAAAAAAGAAACTGAAATAAAAAATATATTAAAAAATAATATAAAATATATAAATGATTATTATGAAGCTTATAAGGATTCTGTATCATATATCTCTAAATATGGATTTTTATATGAAGTTCCATCTAAAAAATATATTACATCAGAAGATTTAAAAGGATTCGATAATGTAGATAATAAAAATTTAGATAATAGTGTTTTATTTTTATTTTTAAAACCATCTGATTTAAAATCATTTGCTAAAATGGATATACCAGATTCACAAAACTTAGAATTATTTGATGCTTACGAATCTAAAGAAGGCTTCTATGTTATGGATAAAAATGAACATTTTAAAATTGTAAATAAAGATGTATTTTATGATATTTTAAATAGATATGACATAAGCTACAGTAATCCTGAAAAAGTAGAAAAAAATTCTTCTAGTTATAATTCTATTGTAAGTATATTAAAACAAAAAACAAAATTTAATGAAATTGATGTAAGATATTTATATCAAGATAGAGATTATGCTGTAGCAATAATTTCACCTAAGAAAAATCCTGCAAATATTTGTGAATATATACTAGAAAGATACAGTAGTAACCAATATAAAATAGTTGTAGATAATTATCAAAATAATTTTTATTATAAATCATATATAAATAATATAGTTCCAGATTTAAATATGAATTTAGTTCCTAATTACAATGCATATAATTCAGAAAGCAAAATAAATATAAGTTTAAACAATATAATAGAAAAAATGAAAGAAGAGAAATATATTTCTAAATCAGATTTACCTGTTATATTTCAAAACTCTCTAGGAAATTTTGCATATTTTGAATTTAAATCTGGTAAAAAAATTCTAGCTTATCGCAATGCTAATGATTGGGAATTTAATAATATTTCTAGTTTTGAAGAAACAGTTTCTTTAATGAGAAGTTATGAAGATGATCCACCAATAATTATATTAAAACAATATTAAAAATAAAAGAATCGGTTTTAACCGATTCTTTTATTTTGCATTAAGTGCTGCCATTGTAACATAATTATATGGTTTATTAAAGTGTGGTAGAAAAAATAAATCTGTCAAAGCTAATTTATCTATCGTCACTTTTTCTTGTATTGCTAAACTAAATGTGTGAACTAAAAGAGATATATCTTGTTTACTTGCTAGTTGTGCTCCAATTATCTGCCTATTATCTTTTCTATATACTATTCTTATTTTTACCTTTTCATTATTTTTATCCATAAATTCTGGTTTTTGTAAATCTTCAAAATCAGTATATAATACATCTATACCTAACTTTTGTGCCTTTTCTACTGTAATACCTGTAGAAAATAATCCTAAACCATATATATTTATACCATTAGATCCTTGTACTCCTACTGATTCTATATTTATACCCATTGCATTGTTCGCTCCTACAATACCTGATCGTACTGCATTAGATGCAAGAGCAATATAATTATAATCATCTATAGAATTATCATAAATTGTAGCACAATCCCCTATTGCATAAACATCTTTTATTGAAGTTTCTTGATGTTTATTAACTTTATAAGCACCATTTTTAAATAATTCTATATTATCTTTACCTAGTTCTGTATTAGGTTTAAAACCTATACATAGTATGACCATATCAGAATCATATACTCCTTTATCTGTTACTACAGAAGTTACTTTTCCATTTTCTCCTTTTAATTCTTTAATACATTCCCCAAGCTTTAAATTTATATTATGTTGTATTAAATTATCATTCATTAAAGTAGAAAATTCCTTATCATAATATCCACCTAATGTCGTATCAAGTAAATCTATTAAAGTAACATCTTTTCCTTTTATTTTAAATGCTTCTGCAAGTTCTACTCCTATATATCCTGCTCCTACAACTGTAATCTTATTAATTGAATCATCATTTAATTTTTCAATAACTTCTTTTGCATCTTGATATAATTTTACTTGTTGAACATTTTCTAGATCTTTTCCTGGAATATCTGGTAATACTGGTAATGAACCTGTAGATAATATTAATTTATCATATTTTTCTTCATATTTTTTACCATTTTTGTCTTGAGCATAAACAATTTTATTATTAAAATCTATATTTGTAACAGGTGTTTCCATGTGTATTTTTGCACCTTTTTCTTCTAATAATTTTTCATTAGAATAAAATAACATATTAGGATCTTTGACTATACCACCTATCCATAGTGCCATACCACATCCTAAAAAACTTATATTTGAATTTGAATCAAAAGCAGTTAAACTATTATTTCCATTTGCTAAAATAGTATTAGCACATGCTGTACCAGCATGATTTACCCCAATTAAAATAATCTTTGACATAAAAATCCTCCTTATTTTAGAAAAATTTGATTATATAATAAATAATTATATAATAAATTATCTAAAAAGGAAATAGATTCTATTATATAATAATAATTATAAATTAATGCTTTTTATTATATATTTTCTATAAATTATATATTTTGTAAGAATTTCCATCAAAATCTTTCCATATTACTTTTTTTTTATCCATTATCATATAACTATTACAACTATTATCTTTTGGTATAGAAACAGATCCTGGATTCATATATATATATCCATGTTCTGTAACTTTAGGTATATGTGTATGTCCATTTAATAAAATATCACCATTATTTAGTATTGGTGGATTTTCTTCATTAAATATGTGACCATGTGTGGCAAAAATAAGTCTATCATTTATATTTAATATTGTGTAATCTGACATAATAGGAAATTCTAATACCATTTGGTCAACTTCTGAATCACAATTTCCTCTTACACAAATTATATTTTCTTTTATACTATTTAAAATTTCAATAACTTTTTTAGGGTTATAATCTTTAGGTAAATCATTTCTAGGTCCATGATATAAAATATCACCTAATAATAAAAGTTTATCTACATTATTTTCATTAAAAGCATTTAATAATTTATTACAATAATATCCTGAACCATGTATATCTGAAGCTATCATTAATTTCATAATATCTTCTCCTTTGCTTTATTATTCTATAAAGTATATTTTACAATAATAATAAAATAAAAAAAAGGTTCTAACTTTAGAACCTTTTAAATTTTCATATTTTTTAACTTTATAATATTTCACAAAAGCCTTTATATATTATTCTATTATCAAAGATTGGCATAATTAATTATATATAAATAGTTTTTAAATTATATAATAACAAATTTTTAAGTAATACTAGCACTCTAATAAATTATTTTAAACTTTTACTTACTTATGCTATAAATTAAATAAAAGGTTTTAATTATGTCTTTTTAATTTTTTATATATAAAATATATAGGTTATATAAAATAACCTACTATAGTAAATGCAACTTATATTAAAAATGTTACAAAATTAATATTTTTTTTTAAGATTATAACATTACACTACATTTTATTACAATATACTAATATAT
>CAMLLW010000025.1 GCA_946481295.1 uncultured Clostridia bacterium
TTTTATATCATCTCTAATTCTAATTACAGGTACAATAGCTCCTAATTCCATAACTATTTGTCTTCTTATCATTACAACTCTATCTAATAAATCACCGCCTTGGTTAGAATCTACTAATGGTATAAGACCATAACCACAAATTAAAAGTATAGGATCTACATTAAGCAAAGAAATAACATTTTCTGGCTTTCTAATACTATCCACATCTTCATCATCTGTTACTATCTCTTCTTCTATTGCAATAATTTTATTCTTTTTAGAAAGCATAACAGCTAAATATAGAACAATTAAACCAGCAGGTACAAATATTATAGTAGGCATAGGTGTAACAAGACCAAATAATAATAAAGTTGCACCTCCTATGTATAATGCTATAGGTTCATTGAAAAGTTGTTTTATAAGAGTAGATGTAATCTCTGTTTCAGAAGTAGCTTTAGTTACTATTATTCCTGTAGCAACTGAAATAAGTAATGCAGGAATTTGTCCAACAAGACCATCACCTACTGTTAATAAAGAATATGTTTTTGCAGCTTCATTAATTGAAAGCCCTTGCCCCATAACACCTAAAGTTATACCACCTATTAAATTAATAATTGTAATTATTATACTAGATATTGCATCACCTTTTACAAATTTACTAGCACCATCCATAGCTCCATAAAAACTAGATTCATCTTGTATTTTTTTTCTTCTAGCTTTAGCTTCCTCTTCATCTATAAGACCAGAATTAAGATCAGCATCTATAGCCATTTGTTTACCTGGCATAGCATCTAATGTAAATCTTGCTGTTACCTCTGCTACTCTTTCAGATCCCTTAGTAATAACTAAAAAATTTACAAGTACCATTATTATAAATATAATCATACCTACAACTAAATTTCCACCTGCAACAAACTGTCCAAATGTTGCAATAACTTCTCCTGCGTATCCTTTACCCAATATAAGTCTAGCAGATGATAAATTTAAAACGACCCTAAAAAGTGTAGTGATTAGAATAATTGTTGGAAACAAAGCCATATCTAAAGGTTCTTTAGAATATAAAGCATCTAATAATATTACCATAGATATTAAAATATTAAACATTAATAGAAAATCTAACAAAGGAGATGGTGGTGGAATAACTATTACACTTACAAGTAGTATTATAAAAATACCCAATATAGATTCTTTAAATTTCATATTATTTATTCCCCCATA
The DNA here is from genome assembly GCA_946481295.1 of uncultured Clostridia bacterium. Classification (GTDB taxonomy): domain Bacteria; phylum Bacillota; class Clostridia; order Lachnospirales; family UBA5962; genus CAMLLW01. The sequence goes on from CAMLLW010000025.1 coordinate 1,198, forward strand.
AATATATTAGATTTTATTTTTAAGTTTATAAACAAATGCAAGTACTTCAGCTACAGCTTTATATAATTCTGGTGGTATTTCTTTCCCAATATCAACAGAAGCATATAATGCACGAGCAAGCTGCCTATTTTCAACTATCTCTACATTATTTTCTCTAGCTACTTTTTTTATTCTTTCTGCAAGGTGATCTACTCCTTTAGCAGTAACTTTAGGTGCTTTTCCTGATAATTGATCATAATAAATAGCAACTGCGTAGTGAGTTGGGTTTGTTATTATTACATCAGCCTTTGGTATATCTTGCATCATTCTTCTCATAGATGCTTCTTGCATTTTTTGTCGGATCTTTCCTTTTATTTGAGGATTTCCTTCTGTTTGTTTATATTCTTCTTTAACTTCTTGTTTAGTCATCTTTAAATCTTTTTCATGTTTAAATTTTTTATAAGAAAAATCTAAAATGGCTATAAATATAAACCAGCCACCAACAGTTACAGCAAGTTTTATAATAAGTTTTCCAATATATATAACTGCACTAATAAATGGTAATTCTATAACATTTATTATACTATCTATTTCACTCATAATAAAACTATAAATTATCATAATTATTATAGTAAACTTTAATAAAGATTTTATAAGCTCTACTAAAGCATTTAATGAAAATATTCTTTTAAAGCCTTTTAAGGGATTTATTTTACTAAATTTTGGTTTTAATGGTTTACTTGTTGGTTGCCAACCTACTTGTGCAACATTAACTATTATTCCTATTAATATAGCTGTAATAAATATTGGAATGCTAGCAAAAATAACTTGTTTAAATAAATAAACAATTAAACTATAGGCATGTTCAATAGTAAGATTATTATTTATACTTAGTAAATCATTAAAAACAAAAAAATATATATTTTCTATTCTCTCAATTATAGATGAAGCAAATATACCAACTATAGAAAAAATTATAATAAAAGTAAATGCTGTAGTAATTTCTGGACTATGAACTACTTGACCTTCTTTTCTTGCATCTTTTTTCTTTTTTGGTGTTGCCTTCTCTGTTTTATCACCTGCACTATCGCCTGCAAAAAATGATAAATTAATAGTATAATTTAATTTTTTATTATAACACCCCTTATCTTTCTTATAATAATTATAAGTCATATTAATATAAGCTCCTTATTGTTTTTAATATAGCTTCATAAGCATTTTCAAACAATATTGTATATACACCAGAAAACATAGGACTTACTACATATAATAATAATACACCTATAAATAATTTAAATGGCATACCTACAACAAATACATTCATCTGAGGCACGGCTTTTACAAGTAATCCTAATGCAACATCTATTAATAATATAGTCCCGACTATAGGTAAAGCTATCTGTGCTCCAAAAACAAAATAATTAGCAATTAAACTTAAAATATGTTGCACAATAGAATCATTATTTATAATCATTTCTTTATTTATGGGTATAACTTCAAAACTTTTAACAAAAGCTAAAATTAAATAATTAATACCTCCAGTTATTATAAGCATTGATATTATAGCCATATATATTAAATTACCTGTTATTGGTACTTGTAATTGACTAGTTACATCTAATACATTTATCATAGAAAATCCTATGCTTTGATCTATTAATTGTCCTACAATATATATAATTGAAAATACAGCATATACAGAAAAAGCCATAATAAAACCTGATAAAAATTCTTTTATTAATATTAGAGAAAATTGCACAAAATCAGTATCTGAACTTATACTATAACTAAAACTAGAATTAGTATATATTATGATAGAAAGTATACTTGCAAACCCTATTTTAGCAATATTCGGTATATTTCTGTTTGAAAAAGCTGGTAAAATAATTATAAACCCTAAAACACGTGCTAAAATAACTAATAATAAATCTAAATTTTTAAATATTCCTAAAATAAAATAATAATTTTGCATAATACCCATTCCTGACATTTAATATCTATTTATAAGACTTTATATACTCAGGTATACTTGCATATAATTGTAAAACATAATCTTGTAAAGTATTTAACATAAAAAATCCGAATATAACTAGTGATAATAATACTGCTATTATTTTTGGCACAAAAGCTAGTGTCGGTTCCTGAATAGATGTAACTGCTTGAAATATACTAACAATTATACCGACTGTTAACCCCAATAAAAGAGGTGGAGCAGCAACTAAAATTACTGACCATATAGCATTTCTCATAATATCTATTATATAACCTTGATTCATAAATACACCTCTTAATTAAATGTTTTAAGAAGAGTCTCTGTAACAAGTCTCCATCCATCAACAAGTATAAAAATAAGTATTTTAAAAGGTAAACTAATCATTGCTGGAGGTAACATCATCATACCCATAGCCATTAATATAGAAGATACTATCATATCTATAACTATAAATGGAATATAAATAAAAAAACCAAATAAAAATCCTACCGTAATTTCTGTTAATATGTATGCAGGAATTAAAACTCTATTTGGAATGTCACTATAATCGTTATATGTTTCTTTTGCCAAATTAGCAAATAATTCAATATCTTTAGTCTTTACTTGTTTAAACATATATTCTCTAAGAGGTTTCATCCCACGTTCAATAGCATCTGCTTGTGTTATTTCATGTTTAGAATACGGTTCTATTGCTACTTCTTTAATTTCAGAGAAAACAGGGCTCATGACATAAAATGTTAAAAATAATGCAAGTCCTATAAGAATTTGATTTGGCGGCATTTGTTGTGTTCCTAATGCTGATCTTGTAAAATATAAAACTATAATAATCCTAGTAAAACATGTTAGCATAATTAATATAGAAGGTGCTAAGGCTATTACAGTTAATAGCATTAATAATTGAATAGAATTAGAACTTGAATTTTTACCATCATTAAGATTTATACTTATAATAGAATTATCATTTGCTGTTGATTTAGCAAAAACATCTAAATCATTGCTTAAAAAAATTAAACATACAATAATAGCGATAAAAAAAGTTTTCTTTTTAAAATAATTATTTATTTTCCCCACTATCATTACCCTTTTCAAAATTTAATGGTTTTTTTATATATTTATTCAAATATTTTTTAAATATATCATTATCTAATTTATCGTTATTAAGGTTAATATCACATTCTTTTATTTCTGTTAAAAAAACAATTTCATTTTTACTTACTCCTATTAAAATAAATTTGTTTCCTACCTTTACAAGCTGTATAGTATTTTGATAGCCAACAGAAATAACTTCTAATATATTAATATTTTTAGTAGTATTTCTAACGTTTCTTAAAGTAGCTATCCATCTTGTAAAATATATTGCTAATACTCCTAAAAATAATACTATCCCAAATAAAATAAAAAGATTTAGTAGCTGACCTATTATACCAAAATCTCTAGGCCAACCACTACTTAAAGAATTATTTAAAAAAATTAAATATTTTGTCATGTTTTAACCTAAAACTTTTTGTACAGCTTCTAAAACCCTATTTGGTTGGAATGGTTTAACTATAAAATCTCTTGCTCCTGCTTGAATACTTTCTACAACCATTGATTGTTGTCCCATAGCAGAACACATAATTATAATAGCATTTGAGTCTATTTCTTTTATACCTTTAGCAGCTTGTATTCCATCCATTTCAGGCATAGTTATATCTAGTATAACTAAACTCGGTTTTAATTCTTTATATTTTTCAATTGCTTTAACCCCATCCTCAGCTTCGCCAACTACATTATAGCCATTTTTAGTTAAAATATCTTTAAGCATCATTCTCATAAATGCAGCATCATCAACTAAAAGAATAGTTTTATCAGACATTTTTTTCACTCCTTATATTTTTAACTTTTTACTATTTATATTTGTAACTCTTACTGCAAAATTTTCATCTATAACAACTACTTCACCTTTTGCAACATATTCTCCATTAACAACAATATCTATTGGCTCACCTGCTAATTTATCAAGTTCTATAATAGTTCCAACAGAAAATTCTAATATTTCTTTTATACGTTTTGATGTTTTGCCAAGTTCTACTGTAACATCTAAAGGTACATCCATTAATATATTTATATTTTCTTTTTGTTGTTTTATATCTTCATAATCAAAATTTTGAAATTCTACAGTTTTAACATTTGTATTATTATGAAATCTATTTGTATTTTCATTTGAATATAAATTATTACTACTACTTACATTTTGATCTGAATAATAGTTATTGTTATTATTTATATTTTGATTTGAATAATAGTTATTACCATTATTTATATTTAGCTCTTTATCCTTTTCTTTATAATTTTTAACATATCTTTCATCTTCATAATTATCATAAACACTGTCTTCTTTTTCTTTTTTTGGTAACCAATTTTTAATCATTTTTTCAGCCATTTCAACAGCAAAATTAATAGGTATTAATTGCATTATTTGACTATCTATCAAACTACCTATTTGCATTCTAAATATTATAGCTACTATTAAATTTTCGTTTCCAAATCCTAAACGTTCAAAGGCCTTTTCATCTTCAAAAGTAATTTCTGAAGCTATTGGAGGTGCAATATCTATTTTTTCATTTAATATAGAAGCTAAAGATGTAGAAGCAGAACCTATCATTTGATTCATAGCTTCACCAATAGCACTCATATCTATTTCAGTAAGATTATCATTATCTGTTATATTTTGTCCATTTCCACCCATCATGAGATCGGTAATTATTTTTACATCTTTATTTTTTAAAATTAATACGTTTGTTCCATCTATTCCAAAAATATAATCAATTTTCACTCCAACGCAAGGTCTAGCATAAGCATTTGAAATTTCTTGCCAAGACATTATTTTTACAGAAGGAGTAGTTATTAGTACTTTTTGATTTAATAATGAATATAAAGTTGTAGCAGCTGTGCCCATACTAATATTGCCTATTTCTCCCAATGCATCTTTATGTTGTTCTGTTAACCTTTCTGGATAATTTGTGTTAGAATTATCTTCATTAGTATTTAGTAACGCATTTATATCTTCTTGCGATAACATATCTGGCATAACTACTATTCCTCCTCTCTTATTGTAGATATAATTTTCACAGAGTTTTTACCTTTGCTAATTCCAGGTTTACCAATAAATTTAAGTAAATTACCTACTTTTATATTTAGATTAGAATTTTTATAAGTATCTAGTTGTATAATATCACCCTTTTGTAAGTTAATAAAATCATTAACTACTATTGTTGTTCTGCCAATTTCTACAGAAATATCTACATATGTTTTTTCTAATCTATCTTCTATTTGTTCCTTATAAAGATAATTATTTTTATTTTCATCATCTTTTGAAATAAACCAATTTGTTGTATTTAATTTTTGTACTATAGGTTCAATAAGTATGTATGGTATACAGAAATTAAAATAACCTTTTACTCCTCCAATTTGGACATTTAATGTTATTAAAGCTGTAACTTCATTTGGTGGAAGTATTTGTGCAAATTGAATATTAGTTTCTATTTTATCAAGTATAGGATTTGTTTCAATAATATTTTCCCAACATTCAGGCATAAAACTTAACATCTGAGAAAAAACTTTTTCTAACAAAATTTTTTCGATATCAGATAATTCTTTATTTGTTAATTCTACTGTACCTGAACCTCCTAATATTCTATCTATTATTGCATATCCAATACTTGGTGATAGGTCTAGTATTATAGAACCTTCAAATGGTTCTAAATTAACAATCGCTATTATTGTAGGATTAGCTAAAGAATTGGTAAAATCATTAAAAGTTATCTGTTCTGCATTTGCGACTTCTACCCGTACATCTGTCCTTAGGTATCCGGTAAGAAAAGATGTTAACATACGAGAATAATTATCATAAATAATTCCTAATGTTCTTAATTGCTCTTTATTAAATTTAGATGGTCTAGCAAAATTATATTCTTTTACCACCTTACTATTACTTTGTGTACTTAAATCTATCTCGGAATTATTTCCACTAATAATAGAATTTAATAAATTATCTATCTCGTTTTGTGACAAAACATCTCCCACATTTTCACCTACCTTCGAATTAAAATTATAGCGAATAATACATATATCGTATTAATTTAACAATTTCATTAGATCATATAAAAATCATCTAAATATACTTTTACTATTAAATTTGTTCCAAATGCATCTTGTAATTTAGTAAGTATCTCATTTTTTAATAAATCTCCAGCACCTACTTTACTTAACTCTTGATATGTTTTTTCTCTTAATATACTTAATACAACATCCCTTACAATAGGTTCTCCGTCTTTAACTAATTTAATAATGTCTTCACTTTCTTTTTCTGTATTAGCAATACCTAATGATAAACTAAAATTTATAGCTCTTTCTTTATTATCTTCTCCTTGTAATAAATTTGTACTAATAGGTGATGTTAAAGAAACTATTGAAAGACTGCCTATAGAAATATTGCTACTTATTACTGAATTAGAATTATTATTAGAATCAGTATGTTTTACTGTTTTTAATAAAATAAGAGCAACTACAACAATAACAACTAATAATCCTACTAGTAATCCTATTATTGTTAACATCATCTTTTTATTTTTTCTATCTAATTCTTTTTCTTCACTTTCCTCCAAAAAACTCATCTCCTTACAAATTATTTTTAATTATTATTGACATTGCTCATTATTTTAATTTCTACTCTTCTATTTTTAGCTTTATTTTCATTTGTATCATTAGGAGCTATTGGCCTGTATTCTCCAAATCCTTCTGTTCCTATTTTAGAAGGAGCAATGCCCTTTTCAGATATAAAATAATTTCCAACAGAAATAGCTCTTGCTGCCGATAAGTACCAATTATTTCTAAACAAAGGAGTATTGATAGGATCACTATCAGTATGACCTTCTATTCTTATGTCCATATTTTCTGCATTATTAATTTCATTTGCAATTTTATCTAATATAGGTATTATATTATCTTTAATATCTGCACTACCTTTATCAAAAAGTATGTCATTAAATACAAGTTTTATATAATTTTCTCCTTGTTCAACTTTAACTTGTTCATTTAAGTTGTTTTCTGCAAAATATGTTTTAAAATCAGACCCCATATTATTTAAATTTTCTTTTATACTATCATAATTACCTATATTATTTGGTATTTGAGTAATACCACTTCCAAGCATATTATTTATACCTGATCCACTATTAGAAGACATTTTTATTCCACCGGAAGAAGAAAAAGATGATATTACCTTTTGAAATTTTACAGCATTAATATCTGACATACTATATAATAAAACAAAGAAACATAATAGTAGAGACATCATATCTGCATAACTAGATAACCAAGTTACTTGAGGTCCATCATCTTTTTTTGCTTTTCTAGCCACTACCTATCACCACTTTCACTTAGAAAATTACTTCTAAAAGAAGGCGCTAAAAATGATTTTAATTTTTCTTCAATAATTCTAGGATTTTCTCCTGCTTGTATAGAAAGAATACCTTCTATTAAAATTTCTTTTAACATCATTTCTTCTTCGTGAAAATATTTTAATTTATTAGCAACAGGTGAACAAATATAATTTGCGAAAAAAGATCCATAGAATGATGTTATAAGAGCAACAGACATTTTAGGTCCTAATAAATCTGGATCTGACATATCTAGTAACATAAGTATAAGTCCAATAAATGTACCCATCATTCCCCAGGCAGGTGCTGAAGCAGCCATAAAAGCCCAAACATTTCTTGTATTATTATGCCTTGATTCTATACAAGACATTTCGGTCTCTAAGATACTTCTTACCAATTCTGGGTCAGTTCCATCTATAATAAGCATTATACCTTTTTGTAGAAACATGTCATCCATACTGTTTGCTCTTTCTTCTAATGCAAGAATACCTTCTCTTCTTGCAAAATTAGCTAATTCTATAATATCTTTTATAGCAGCTCTAGAATCTGTCTTTAATGGATTTAAAATATTTTTGCCCGCTTTAAATGAATTAAGTACTTGTTTTAATGGATAAGCTATTAAAACTCCAGCTAAAGTACCACCAAAAACTATCATAATAGATGGATAATCAACAAAAGCTTTAACAACATTTGACATACTAAAATCCGCACTAATTAACATAGAAAGGAGCATAAAAATTGCACCTGCTATTAACCCTATAATAGAACCTAATTCCAAAATAAGTTCCCCTTTCTTAAAACAGTTTATTTTTTATCATCTATGATAACTTTACCAGAATTATTAATTATTTGTTTATATGATATAATTTTTTCTATTATTTCATTTATAGACTCTTTAGCTATAATTTTTTTTCCTGTCGTCATAGTTATAGTTGTATCTGGTGTCGATTCTATATATTCTATTAAGTCACTATTTAATGTTATTTCTTTTCCATTTAATTTAGTTATATTAATCATAAATCTCCTATATAAAATAGTAATTATTAATTTATTTAGTAAAAGTTAATATAATAAGATATAAATTGTTTTTAATTAATTATCTTTTTAAACTTACTAACTCTTGTAACATATCATCTGATGTACTTATTATTCTAGAATTAGCTTGAAATCCTCTTTGTGTTGTTATCATATCAGTAAATTCTTGTGCTAAATCTACATTAGACATTTCTAATGTTCCTGAACGCATTTTACCTATAGATCCAACTCCATTCCATTCTCCAGAATTTGAAGTAGCTGCAAATAAATTTCCACCTAAACTTTCTAATCCTGCTGGATTTGAAAATTGTGCTACAGATATTTGTCCTAATTCCCTAAGTTTACCATTAGAATAAGAACCTACTATAGTTCCATCATTACTAATACTAATTCCTGATAATTTTCCAGGTCCATAACCATCTTTAGCTTCAGATTTAGGTGTATCAGTTTCATTACTAAATTGAGTTAAATTTTCAAAACTAATAAGAATTTCACCTTTACTTAAAATTACATCGCCAGCATCATCTTTTTCATCTTCATATGCTCCAAATTCTGAAGGTGGATTTAGTTGATCTCCTTTTGGTGCAATAGTAATACTTTTAGGTTCTAAAATTTTACCATTTTCATCGAATTTTATATCAGCAAGTTCAGTACCTATATTAAGATCAACTCCATTTTTGCTTCTATCTCCATTTGGATAAGCTTTATCAGAAATACTATATTGCCACTTATCAAATACTTGTATCTTACTTCCATCTTCAGCAGTTTCTTCTTTCATAACAGGTTTAAAATTAACATCTACAATATATCTTGTTCCTAATGAATCATAAAAACTAATAGTTGAAACATAATCTTCTGCTTTGTGAGGATCTAAATTACCTGAAAATTCTATATGAGATGTTTTTTCTGGTTCTGAATATTCTTTATCACCTTTTATTGTAATAGGTTGAACAGTATCTTTTTGTATTTTATATTTACCTGGATTTTGAGGATCAGGTACAGCTTCCCATCCTTGAACTTTCATACCATTAGCAATTACTAAATTACCATCAGCATCTAAATTTAAAACACCTGCTCTTGTAAAATAAGTACCTGTATTATCACCTACAACAAAAAATCCATCTCCTTCTAACATTAAGTCCATAGAATTATTTGTTGTTTGAGCTGCTCCTTGAGTCATAAGTGTATCTATTGATCCTACAGCAACACCTAATCCAATTTGCATAGGATTAACTCCACCTCGTCCAGTTTCTTCATTAGCTCTAGTTGCTCCACTAATAGTTTGACTAAAAATATCATTAAATGTAACTCTACTAGATTTAAATCCTACAGTATTAACATTAGAAATGTTATTTGCTATAACATCCATCCTATTCTGATGTGTTCTAAGGCCTGAAACACCAGAAAACATTGATCTCATCATAATAAATTACCTCCTAATTTATATTTATCATATTTATTTAAGTGTTTTTAATATAATTACAAATTTAAAACTTATATTTAAATAAATATTTTTTATAGTATTCTGTAAATAATATTTTAATAAGTTAATTCTCTATCTTAAAATTTTATGTATTTTTATCATCTTTTTTATCTTCTTTTTTATCATCTTTTTTGTTATCTTTATCTTCAATCTTTGCAATTTCTTTATACTTAACTTCTTTTCCACTCTTGAATTTTAAATAAACTTCTTCAGATTTAATGATTACAGAATCTACTGTTTCTTTCTTTGAATCATATGTAATTTCTTGTCCGATGTATTTTAATGCATCTGTAATATGAGTTATATCTTTTACAGGTATATCGTCTCCTGTAGATAGTTGCAAATACAATTTATTTTTTTCAACTTTTATATTTTGTATAACACCAGTAATAATTTCTTTATCCTTTTTAGCAGAAATAGTTTTACCTATTAATAAATTGTCATCTGCAACAGATATAATATTTCCTGCTGATATTTCTTGATTACCTATAACTAATAATGTACCTTTTTCTTTATCAAATTTTACAGAATCTACTTTTCCTTCAATAAATTTAGTAGGTTTATTAAAATCAATTTTACCTTTTTCATCTTTATCATACTCTATAGCTTGAACATACTTACCTACTAAATTAAGACTCTGATTTGTAATAATATTACTATTAATGCCATTTAAATAGCCTAATGAAGTATTATCTCCTTCAACATAAACTAAATCTTCTATAGATACATCTTTATCATCTACTTTTAAATATGGAACTCCATTTTTCATAGATACAGATTCAACATATCCCCCAACTTGTTCAATTTTATTAGTTTTACTATTTACTAACTGTGCAATTACTGGTTTTCCTATCATAGAAAATGCTTGACCTTTTATTGTATTAGAATTCAAATTTTGCATTTGTTCTAAAGCAGAAAATTGAGCCATTTGTGCAATAAATTCTTTATCATCCATAGGATTTAATGGATCTTGATATTGTAATTGTGTAACTAACAATTTTAAAAAAGCATCTTTATCTAAATCATTATTTATTTTATTATCCGATAAATCCCGCATATTTTCCCCAGCTTTATAGTTAGCATAATTAGTATCTATATTTGTATTTCCATTTATAGATTCTGTAGACACCAATCTCCCTCCATTCTCTATACTATATAATCGACATTATTTTCATAAATATCTGAAGGTTTTACAGAATTATCTACACTTTTATTTTCTTCTAAAGAAATATCTTCAATTATTTTTTGAATTCTAGTAGATGATTTTTTTTGTTCCATAATAAATTCTTGCATTCTATCTTTTGCTTCATCATTTCCTACAGAAACAGATAGTTGCGATATATTTAATCCTTGTTCGCTTAATGAATCTTTTAAAATATTTAAATTAGATTCTATAATTTCTTTTATTTTTTGATTTTCAGCAATAAATTTTGCTGTAACAATTCCATTTTGTGTGGCTACTTTTAAAGTAATATCACCTAAATCTTCTGGTTTTACTTTTATTTTTATTTCTGACATTTCACCTTTTATATTTATTTTTGTTTTTTCTAATATTTGATCTATAATATCCTGATTATCAATATTTCTAATAATATTTTCTTTTAAATTGTTAATACTTTTATTAATATTATTTGAAATACTGTTATTTTCTATTTGTATTTGAGAATTAGATTCATTATATAATTGTTCTATAAAATTTACTTTTGAATTTTTCATTAGGTCAGGATTATTTATTAAGACATTATTATTTTCTGAATATTTTTGGTTAAAACTTTTTGAATTGTGATCTAATGATGAATCTTTTTGATTATCTTTTTTGTCTACTTTTAAATTAATATCATCTATATTATTTAATATACTTATATCATCATTATCATCATCATAATTATTAATATTTTCTTCTATTTTATCATTTAGTTTATAAAATTCTGGTTTATTAGTGTTTTGCAAATTTATTACATTATTTATGGATTTATTAATATCTAATATGTTGTTATTTTCTTCTTGTAAATAATTATTAGATACAATTTCATTTGAACTTAAGATTAGTTCTGATATGCTATTTAATTTTTCTGATATATTTGGTATAGAAAGTAATTCTACATTTTCATTTAAATTAAAAACTTTTTGTAAAAAATTAGATATATTTTCTTTATCATTTAAATCTAAAATAGATATATCTAATTCTTCTAAACTTGTTTTAATATTTTCTTCAGGTATATTTAAAATATTTGATATATTAAATATAATTAAATCATTAAAACTATTAATTTCTGTATCATCATTTTTTTCATCAAAATCTAAATCAAATGTAGAATACTTGTCATCTTTAATATTTATTTTAGAATTATTTACTGCTTTATTATCATTTGTCTTATACTGATTACTATCATTAGAATTATTTATTTTATTTTTATCATAATAATTTTTTTGTAATTTATTAGCTTTTGAATTTTGATCAGATTTTACATTTTGCAATCTGTAATTTTTTTGTTTATTATCTTTACAATCTTCTTTATTTTTAATTTTATTTAATTCAGATTCAAAATTTATTAAATTATTTTTCATATCTTTTTTAGAATTACTATTTGATGTAAAATTATTTAAAAGAAAATCTGCTATTTTCATATGCGGTACCACCTTCTCTCTATTTTTTTTGTGGCGCTATGGCTCTTATAATTATAGAAGCATTAGAAGGATTCATAGAAGCAATAATAGAGCTTCTTTGATCTACACTTATATTTTTTAAAATTAAAACTACAAGTTCTATATCGGTAGTAATCATATTTTCTAAAGTTTGACTTGCTTTGTTTTTATCCATTACTTCAAATGTATTTATAAAATCTTTCATTTCTTTATTTAAAGAAACTTTTTTTACAACTTCACTATATAAAGCTTCTGCATTTTCAGGATACATGGATTCATAAAATGACTTAAATGCATCTTTATTACCTTCAGCAATCATTCTATCAAATTCATTTTTTTCCTTTTTAAATTTAGCTTGTTCCTTTTGAACTTCTTGTAAATTAACTATCTGCTCTGCTTGTATATCATTTAATTTTTTTAGTTCTTCTATTTCTTTTTCATATTTAGATATTAATTCATCTGCTTCTTTATTATTAATATTACTAAATTTAGTTTTTTTAATATCTAAATTGTTTTCTTTAATTTCTTTATTTTCAGGATATAATATGTTATTAACAATCGGTAATTGCGCTAAAGTATCTGATAAATATTTATCTCTTATATTAAATAAATTAAATCCTAAAATACCAATTAAAAATCCTGTAATTAATAATAAAGTTATAAAAAATAATAGTACTTTAGGTTTCTTTTTTTTTTGATTATTATCACTATTTATATTTAAACTATTGCTAGAATTATTTATATTTGATTCATCTAAGATATTTTTACTATCTTTATCTTCTACTTTTTTGTTCTTTTTTTCTTTAACTTTAGGCAATAGGAATACCTCCTAACAAACTATTGATTACTATAATTATAGCTAACTATTTCATCTACAATTTTTTGTTCTTCTTGTTTTACCTCATACAAATAGTTTTCATAATGTTTTTCTTTTAATTTATCTAATATTTTTCTTTCTTTAGTAGCATTTATAAATTCTTCTCTTTTTTGTTCAACATTTATTTCTGCTTTTTTAATTATTAACAGTTGTTCCTCTATAGTTTTTTTTATAAATAAAAGATAATTATTATAATTTTTTAATTCTAAGACAAAAATTTTATCTTTAGATCCTTTCTTATACAAATCTATTACATCATTTCTTTTATTTTCTAATTGAAATAATTTATCTTTTTCTAATTTTAACAATGTAATAGCATGCCCCAACTCCTCTTTTTTTTTATTTTCTAGACTTAATTTTAAATTAAGCAAACTTTCCATAGAAAATTTGAATTTTTTCATATTTCACCTTGCATTTAATAGACTAGTTGATAATTTTTTTCATTTCATTAAGAGTATAGTTAAAATCAAATTTATCGTTAACTGACTGACTTAAAAAACTTTTAATTTCTTTATTTTTGTCTATAGCAATATCTATATCTTTATTACTTCCTTTAACATATGCACCTATATTTATTAAATCTTCTGATTCATTATATAAAGCCATATTTTTCTTTATTTCATTTGCAACAAACTTATGTTCATCTGAAATAATATCACTCATAACACGTGATATACTAGATAAAACATCTATAGCTGGATAATGATTTTTACTAGCAATCTTTCTATTTAAAACTATATGCCCATCTAAAATACCCCGAGCTGTGTCAGTTACAGGTTCTGTTAAATCATCACCGTCTACTAATACAGTATATAATCCAGTTATAGAACCTTTATCTGAATTACCTGCACGTTCTAATAATTTAGGCATTATAGAAAATACAGATGGTGTATAACCTCTAGAAACAGGTGGCTCACCTATAGCTAATCCTATCTCTCTTTGTGCCATAGCATATCTTGTTAAAGAATCCATAAGAAGTAATACATCTTTTCCTTTATCTCTAAAATACTCTGCTATAGAAGTAGCAACTTGTGCTGCTTTAAGTCTTACTAAAGCAGGTTGATCAGAAGTTGCTATAACTAATACACTTCGTTTTAATCCTTCTTGACCTAAGTCTTTTTCAATGAATTCTCTAACTTCTCTACCACGTTCTCCTATTAATCCAATTACATTTATATTAGCTTCTGTATTTCTTGCAATCATTCCCATTAATGTACTTTTCCCAACACCACTTCCAGCAAAAATACCAACACGTTGTCCCTTGCCTATAGTTAATAATCCATCTATAGCTTTTACTCCTAGAGAAAGAGGTTCTTTTATTCTATTTCTAGATAATGGATCAGGAGGTGTATTATATATTGGAATTTCTTCACTTTCTCCTATATTTCCTAAATTATCTATAGGATTTCCTAATCCATCTAATGTTCTACCTAATATACTATTAGAAACTTTAATGCTTAGCTGTTTATTATTGGGTATAACTATAGAATTTGGTCCTATTCCATCAATATTACCTAGTGGCATTAAAAGTATATTATTTTTATTAAAACCAACTACTTCTGTAAGTATTGGTTTTAATAAATTACTTGATTCTATAAGACAACTACTGCCAATACTAACATCTATACCTTGACATTCTATAGTTAAACCAACTACTTCTGTTACCTTGCCAAATTTTTTTATATATTCTTTTTCTAATAAAATATTGTATTTTGATAAATCTACATTTACCAAAGCTATCACCTATTTTTCAAAATATAATATAGATTTTTATGTAATTCTTCATATTGTAAATCTAAACTACAATCAACATTACCAAAGTCTGTCTCAACAATACAATCTGATTTTTTTAAATTACAATCGTTTATAAAATCTATATTTTCTATATTTTCTATGTCCTTTAATATTAAATCCTTTTTATTTATTGCATTTTCATAGTCGTAATTTGATATTCTAACATTAATTTTATCTATATTTTTTACATTTCCTATTCCTTTTTTTATTAAAATAGAAATAACATTAGGATTTAATTCTACCTCATCAGATAATAATTTTTTAATTAATGTAGATATAAGTTCTATAATCTTAGGTTCTAAAGATTTTTCTGATTCTATAAAAATATTTTCTGCATTAATTTTAATTTTTTTTGCTTCTTCTTCTAATTCTTTTGCTTTATTTTTTATAAGATCTGCTTCATCTTTTATTATCTCTGCTTCTTTTTTTGCATCTAAAATAATTTCTTCTTTTATATTTTCTGCATCTTTTTTTGATTTATCTATAATTTTATTAGAATCTTCAACAGCTTTTTGAATAATATAATTTGCTTCTTTTTTAGCAGAATTTATTATTATTGAAAACTCCTCATTAGAGCTTTTTAAATTATTTTTTTTTATATTTTTTATATTAGTATTTTCTTTTTTTTCTAGTTCTTTATTTGATATTTTATTACTATTAAAATTTTTTTCTTTGACTTTGTTTTTAAATTCTAAATTATCAAAACTTATTTTAACTTTATCATTTTTATTAATAATTGCATCATATACTTTAATGATCTTAGACAATTATGTCATCCCCTCCAGCACGTGCAATAGTTATCTGTCCAGAATCTTGCAATCTTCTTATTATATTTACAATTTTTTGTTGCGCTTCTTCAACATCAGATTTTCTAACTGGTCCCATAAATTCCATATCTTCTTTTATCATAGAAGCTAAACGTTTTGATAAGTTAGAGAATATAAGTTTCTGTAATTCTTGACTAGATCCTTTAAGCGCAATAGCAAGTTCTTTATTATCGATTTCTTGTCTAAGAACAAGTTGTATATCCATATTGCTGAGTATAAGAATATCTTCAAAAACAAACATTTTCTTTCTAATTTCATCTGATAATTCGTAATCTTCGGATTCTAATGTATCCATAATATTCTTTTCTGTAGTTCTGTCTACTGCATTTAAAATATCAACTACAGAATCTATACCACCAATAGTTGTATATCCATCTATTACTAAATTTGATAATTTCTTTTCTAATGCTTGTTCTACTTCTCTAATAATATCAGGAGAAGTAGTATTCATAATAGCAATTCTCTTTGTAACTTCAGCTTGTTTTTCAGCAGGTAATTCTGATAATATTTGTGCTGCTTGTTGTGACTTTAAATATGATAAAATTAAGGCTATAGTTTGAGGATGTTCATGTTGAATAAAATTTAAAAGCTGACTAGGATCTGCTTTCCTTACAAAATCAAAAGGTCGAACTTGTAATGAATTTGTCATTTTAGTAATAATATCAAATGCCTTTTCTTCTCCTAATGCTTTTTCTAAAACTTGTTTAGCGTATGAAATTCCTCCTTCAGTAATATATTTTTGAGCAAGACACATTTGATAAAATTCTTCTAAAATTTCTTCTTTTACTTCAGGTAAAACAGTAACTATATTAGCTATTTCTAAGGTTATTGCCTCTATTTCATCTTCTTTTAAACATTTGAAGACTTTAGCAGATTTTTCTGGTCCTAATGTGATAAGTAAAATAGCTGCCTTTACTTTACCACTTAATTTTTCAACATCTACTTCAGGCACTTATTATCACTCCCAACCATCATTTATCCAATTTCTTAGTAATTGCGCAACAGCCTCTGGTTTTTCATCAACAAATTTATCAATTTGTTTCTTTGATTCAGATTCGTTAATATATCCTATATCTTTTAAATTTTCATTTTTCATTTCTGATTCTAGTTCTTTCTTCTCCTCTAATCTTGTACTAACTAATAAATCTTCCACAGAAAGTTCTGGCTCTACTTCTAAAATTTCTTCTTCTTCTTGTTTTGTTTTCTTAATTAATCCATAAGCTAACATAACTATTAATACAACCAATACAGCAAATAGCGCAATTTCAGTCCAACTTATATGTTCTTCTTGTGCATCAATAAATATTGGAATTTCATAACCTATTAATGATAAATTATTTATTCCTGTACCAATGATTAAATTTTCTTGCAATGAATTATCTAAATTTAAAGCAACTTGATTGGAATGTTGATTTTTAAATTCCTCCCAATCTAATCCATTTAATAAGTTATTGTTTTCCATATAAGTTTCATTATAAATTTTGTGTTTATATACTATTACTGCTATGGATGATTTATCATTTATTATTTCACCTATATGAGAATTTGTAGTTCTTTCAGTTAAATTATGTAAATATTCTGTATCTGTATCTTCTGTAGAACCTGAATTTCCACTTGTATCTCCAGCATTATAATCTGTATTTACATTATCATTAGATGCTACACCAGGTTCTGCCATCTTAGCATTTCCATTTAAAGTAGAACTACTTTTTTTCTCAGTACTTATTAATCCTTTATTGCTATCTTCATCTACAGGATTGGTCCATACCTTTTCAGTTTGAGATATTTCATTAGTATTTAATTTAATATTAGATGTTACTTTAACATCATTAAACATAGGTTTTAAATGTGAAATTATACTACTTTCAATTTCCATTTTCCTTTGTTTTAGAAGTTCTAATTCTTTATTATTCTCATCCTTTGTTTTAGTACCACCCATAAATATGGAATCTCCATATTGGTCTACAATACTTACATTTTCAACATCTAATCCTTTTACTGATGAAGCTACACTGTTAGCAATAGAGTTTGCTATTTTATCATCTATATTCTTACTAGTTGTTAAAATTATAGATGCACTTGTCTTAGGAGCATTATTTAAAAATGTAATATCTTCTGGTATATTTAATATAACAGTAGCATTTTCTATGCCATCTATATTTTTTAAAGCATTTTCTAATTCGCTTTGTTGCGCTAATCTAGTAAGTGTTCTTCTAGTTTCTTCTGTAGTGGAAATACTCATTTGACTTAAAATATCGTTATATGAATAAGTTTCTTTTTCTGAAAGAAGTTTAGGATCTTTTGATATAGCAACCCAAGCACTATCTTCATCTTTTAAACGTACTTCTATACCACTTCCATGATTTACAACTTTACTTTTTATACCTGCCTCATCTAATGCAGATTTTGCAGAAGAAATGGTAGTGGTATCTTTATTATTAAGTAATGTTGTCATCTTAGGTTTTGTAGCTAAATATATAGCACCTGTTAAAGAAATAATTAATGCTAAAACACTTAGAGAAAGTCTAACTTTTTTTTGCTTTTCTAATTCATTCCATATAGTTAAATATTTATTTACAAAATTTTTTATCTGCTCCTGCATTCCTTCCACTCATTTCCTCGGGTAATTATTCTATTTACTTATAATTGTATATTCATAATTTGCTTATAAGAATCTATAACCTTATTAGTTACTTGGACAGAAAAATTTACTGCTGTAGCCGCTTTATTTTCTAAAAGAATAACTTCTAACATATCGTCTGTTTTTCCTGAAGCATAGTCTAGTTGCGCTTTTTCAGCAGATAATTCATAATTACTTGTTTTATCATATAATTGTAAAAAACTATTTAAAACTGGCCCAAAATCATTAGTATCTTTATTCTTAACTTCATTTTCTTTAACAATATTATTAGAAATAATATTATTATAATTATTATTAATTACATCAAAATTCATCTACAACCTCCTTAAAATTTTCCCATTTCTAATGTTTTAGATATCATTGATTTTGCAGTATTAATAGCAGTTACATTTGCTTCATATGAACGACTAGCTGATATCATATTCACCATTTCTTCAACAATATTTACATTAGACTTTTCAATATAACCATTTTCATCAGAATATGGACTATTAGGTTCGTATACTTTACTTCCAGGCCTATTATCTTCTGTAATTTTAGCAACTTCTACGCCTTTACCTATAAAATTATTATTTATAGATTTATTTAATTCTCTATTAAACATTGTATTACCTTGCTCTTTAAATAATACGGCTTTTCTTTTATATGGTTTTCCATCCATTGTAACTGTAGTGTCTGCATTAGCTATATTTTGTGATATTATATCCATCCTTAATCTTTGTGCAGTTAATCCACTTGCACTAACATTAATAGAATTTGAAAATGACACATCAAATCCTCCTTATAAACTTTATTTATACTAAAACAGAAGAGATCCTTTTATAATTAGCAACAATACTATTTGACATTACTTCATATTTACTAGCATTATTATATAAATCAACCATTTCAGTTTCTATATCTACGTTATTTCCATCTAGACGAGTAGATAAATTATTTTTTGTGACACTAATATAAGGATGTAAATTATTTAAATTTATATTACCTGTAATTTTACTATTTTCTAATTCTTTATTAAGCATATCTTCAAACTTAACTACACTTTTTTTAAAATTAGGCACATCAACATTAGCTATATTGTTTGTAATAACTTCATTTCTTAAACTTGCTACTTGCATAGATGCACCTATTATAGAATTGGTAGAAAATAAATTATCCAGCATATTAATACCCCACCTTACTGTTTATATTTAACAAACTTTAACCACCTATTTTTATAAGATTCTAATTTACATATCGCCAAATAAATTTAAAAATTTAAATTTTATATAAAATATATTTATTAAATATTAAATAATATATATATTATAAAATTATTA
>CAMLLW010000026.1 GCA_946481295.1 uncultured Clostridia bacterium
AAAAATTTTCTCTTACATTAACATCTACCGCTGCTTTTCCAGTATTTTTAAAATACGCATTTATTGTTTTAGCATTAGAACTTAATTTAACTGAATCACTTGCATATTCACCTTGTGTATCTACACTTTCATTTGTTAGCAAATTAGAATATTTATTAATATATTTATTATTTATATTCTTATCTATCTTATTTTCTGAAATTCTTAAAAGTCCTCTAATTTGGTCACCGTAATTATCTAAATATTCAATAATAGTACTACCTGGTTTTACTGTGTAATGTTGTGTTATCTCTTCTCCTGGTTGAACAGTAAATGTTCCTATACTTCGATGACTTCCTTTAGAAAAATTTTCTTTTACACTAACATATACCTCTGCCTTTCCAGTATTTTTAAAATATACATTTATCGTTTTAGTATTAGGACTTAATTTAACTGAATCACTTGCATATTCACCTTGTGTATCTACACTTTCATTTGTTAGCAAATTAGAATATTTATTAATATATTTATTATTTATATTCTTATCTATCTTATTTTCTGAAATTCTTAAAAGTCCTCTAATTTGGTCACCGTAATTATCTAAATATTCAATAATAGTACTACCTGGTTTTACTGTGTAATGTTGTGTTATCTCTTCTCCTGGTTGAACAGTAAATGTTCCTATACTTCGATGATCTCCTTTAGAAAAATTTTCTTTTACACTAACATATACCGTTGCTTTTCCAGTATTTTGAAAATATACATTTATCGTTTTAGTATTAGAACTCATTTGAACTATCTTACTTAGATATTGATTTTGTGTATCTACACTTTCGTTTGTTAGCAAATTAGAATATGTATTAATACCTTTATTATCTATATTATTTACTATAATATTGTTTTCTATAGGTTCACTTGCATAAACAGTTGAAATTAACATTGTTGATATTATAATTATTCCCATTGCTAAAAACCTTTTCATAGCTATAATCTCTCCTTTTTAATAATTTAATTAGTATTTTTTAAATAATTGTTATACTATAAAGTTTACTTTTATAATTCTTTATTTGTAATTTTTAAATAAAATAATTTTAATTATCTATCTTATTTTTAAAATATTAAAAAAGATAAAAAAATTTTATTTATTTTAAATATACTTTTAATAGTTTTGTGATGCAACTCTTAGATATCCATTTATTTCACTACAATCGTCTGCTGCTAACTTTATATTATATTTTGTTTTAGGATATACATGCATTGGCAAAAATCCATCTTTATCTAGTTCAATAGAAAAAAATCCATATATGCATCATTAGTAAATATATGATGTTCATATAAACTAATTCGTATAGTATATTTTCCATTATTTTTAAAGTATACATTTATTTACCATTTGTATTGCTAGGTACTTTAAAAACACTAGTTATAAAACTACCCATCAGGTGCACGAATATAGCTATCTTATAAAAGATTACTATGTATATTTACATTATTATTATTTATTTTGTCTATTACATAATTATTTTTTTAGACTCATTTGAATAAACAATAAAAATTAATACTATCGAAATAGCAATCATCCCAATTAATAAAAATCTTTTCATAAATATAGTTTTCCTTTTAATAATTTAATTAGTATTTTTTTAACTTTTTTACAGGATTTATTATAACATAATAAATTTAACAAATAATTATAAAATTATAATTATACAAAATTCTATAAAATATTAAAAATTACCTATATAAATTAATTTACATATTTTTTATTTTTAATATTATTTTTAAATATAATTAATTTTTTTATATTCATTCTAATATGTAAAAAATTAATAAAATAAAAATTAACTTATTCATTTATAAGATAATCTTATTGAATACTATTTACAATATTTTATATTAGTAATACTATAAAAATCTAAATACTAAAGATATAATAAATAAAACATTTTGTAATTACCTTATATCTATATTTAATATAAAATTTTAATTATAAAAAATAAAAAAATAATCGCCTATTATAAAAATTTGGCGATTATTTAATAACATTTATATATGTATTTTTATATTTTTGTATTATAAATAATATAAACTCTATAATTAACCTTCTATTTTATTAAAATGGAAAAATTGAGCTCGTGCAAGTCCTGAATTGTTATCATGTTTTTTAATTATTCCTATTTTTGTTCCTTTTTCTGGAGAATAATCAGTTAAATCAAGTACATAATTTGGATCAGCATAACTTCTAATAATATAGCATACATCGTCTGCAGCTTTTTCTATAAGCCAATAATGTTCATCATAATTCATATTAGGTGTGCAAAAAATATCATTAGCATAATTATCATAATGTCTATTCCATGCTAATACTTGATCTGGTAAAGAATCTTGTGTAAGTATTTGATAGGCACCTTTTGACTTATCATATTCTATTTTCCATTGTTGGTTACTTAGATTTTCAAAAGGATTAACGATTACATGACGTTCTGTACTTCTTGAAACTTGAAAAACATTTTCAGGTCTAATATAAGTTCCAATTGTATATATTCCATTTTCTATTAATTGTTCATTGTCCATTTGAGTATTAATTTCATTATTTATATCCGTTGGATTTAAGTCAGCACCATGAACAACACTTACACTTGATAGTATTGGTGATAATACTAACATAGAACATATTACTTTTTTTGCAATACTTTTTTTCATATTTTATCTCTCCTTAACTTTTGTTTTATTTTCTTTATATTACCATATTTTCATTAAAAAGTAAAATAATCTTATATAATTTTTAAATTTAATACTTATATTCTATTATTTATATATTAATATATTATTTATAATTATTATATTTATAATTGTACAAAAATGGATATATTTAAACTTTAAAAATAAATCTATATATTTAATTAATATAAAATGAATCTTTTAGATAATATATTTATTAAATATTTATAAAAATAAAAAAGATATGTTTTTATACATATCTTTTTTATTTATTCTTCAATATTTTGTATTCTAGAATTAAATTTATCTACTTTTATTCCTAATTCCAATAATTGTTTTTCATCTACAACATTTGGTGCATCTGTTAGAGGACAAGAAGCATCTTTTACTTTAGGAAATGCAATAACATCTCTTATAGCAGAACATTTTGTAATAAGCATTGTTAATCTATCTAGTCCAAAAGCAAGTCCTCCGTGAGGTGGAGCTCCGTATTTAAATGCTTCTAATAAAAATCCAAAACGTTTTTGTGCATCTTCTTTAGAAAATCCTAAAACATTGAAAACTTTTTGTTGTACTTCTTGTTGGTGTATTCTTATACTACCTCCACCTATTTCAAAACCATTTAAAACCATATCATATGCCTTAGCTCTAACTTTACTAGGATCTTTTTCTAATAATGGTATATCTTCATCTAATGGCATTGTAAATGGATGATGCTTTGCAAAAAATCTATTTTCTTCTTCATCCCATTCAAACTCAGGAAAATCTACAACCCATAAAAATTTATAGTCATCTGTACTTGTTAAATTTTCTCTTCTTGCTATTTCTAATCTTAAGTTTCCTAATGCATCAAACACTATTTCATTTTTATCAGCACAAATAAGAATTAAATCTCCTGATTTAGCATTAAATTTATTTGCTATATTAGCTAATTCTTCATTAGTAAAGAATTTTGATAATGTTGTTTTAAATTCATTATTTTCTTTTACAGATATCCAAGCTAAACCTTTTGCTTTATATGTTTTTACAAAATCTACTAAGGCATCTATTTGTTTACGTGGATAATTGCCACAACCAATAGCATTTATTCCTCTAACACTACCTCCATTTTCTAAAGCACTTTTAAAAACTAATAATTCTGTATCTTTTACTATTTCAGAAATATCTACAAGTTCCATATCAAAACGTATATCTGGCTTATCAGAACCATATCTTGTCATAGCCTCTTCATATGTCATTTTAATAAAAGGTGTTTGTATATCTAAATCTAATATATCTTTAAAAACTTTTTTAATTAATTTTTCATTAATTGACATAATATCTTCCATATCTATAAAAGAAAGTTCCATATCTATTTGTGTAAATTCTGGTTGTCTATCAGCACGTAAATCTTCATCTCTAAAACATTTTACTATTTGATAATATCTATCAAAACCTGATATCATCAAAAGTTGTTTAAATATTTGAGGTGATTGTGGTAAAGCGTAAAAATTACCAGGATATATTCTACTTGGTACTAAGTAATCTCTTGCACCTTCTGGTGTACTTTTAGTTAAAACAGGAGTTTCTATTTCTAAAAATCCTTCTTGATTTAAAAAACTTCTTACAGTTTGTGCTATTTTATGTCTAGTTATTAAATTAGATTGTATTTCAGGTCTACGTAAATCAATGTATCTATAATGTAATCTTAAATCATCTTTTACACCTTCATCTGCAACTTGAAAAGGTGGTACTTCTGCTTCAGATAATATTCTTAATTCTTCTGCTTCTATTTCTATTTTTCCTGTTTTCATATCAGGATTAATATTTTCTTTTGTTCTTAAAATAACATTACCTTTTACTGCAAGAACAAATTCACCTCTAATAGACTCAGCTTTTTTAAATATTTCTTTGCTAGTTTTATCTTCATTTATTACAACTTGAACAATTCCAGTTCTATCTCTTAATGTTATAAATATTAATTGACCAAGATCACGTCTTTTATTAACCCAACCCATAATTACAACTTGTTGATTAATACAATTTTCATCAACTTCAGCACACATATGGGTTCTTTTTAAACCATTTATAGACTCATTTATCATAAATTATTACTCCTTACTGAACAATCTTTCGTATATTTTATCTAAATTAATATTAATATTTTCTCCTGTTTCCATATCTTTTACTTTAACTAAATTAGTTTTTAACTCATCTTCGCCTATTATAATAGAATATTTAGCATTTAACTTATCTGCATACTTTAATTGAGCTTTTACACTTCTTCTTAAAGTATCTCCCTCTGCACAAATGCCTTTACTCCTTAATTCTAAAATAATTTTTTGACTTACAGCTAAAGCTTCTTCTCCTATATATCCTATATATATATCAGTATTAGGTATTAAATTAATATCTTTTTGTTGTTGTTCTAAAACTAATAACAAACGTTCTATACCCATTCCAAAACCTACAGCTCCTGTTTTATTACCACCGCATTCTTCAACTAAATTATCATATCTTCCTCCACCACAAACTGTACCTTGAGCACCTATAGAATTTGATACAAATTCAAATACAGTTTTAGTATAATAATCTAATCCTCTAACGATTTTATCATCTATAGTAAATGGTAAATTAAGTTCTTTTAAAAGTTTTTGTACTGCTTCAAAATGTTCCTTATCTTCATTTGATAAATAATCTAATATTCGAGGTGCATTATCTACAATTTTTTTACAACTTTCATTTTTACAATCTAATACTCTTAAAGGATTTTTATTAAAACGTGAATTGCATGTATCACATAGATTCTTAATATTATCATTTATATATTCTCTTAAAGCATTATTATATTTCTCTCTAGATTCATTCCCACCTAAACTATTAATTTTAAGTTCTATATTTTTAATTCCCAATCTATTTAAAATTTCATATGCTAAAGATATTACTTCTACATCACTTTCTGGATAATATGAGCCAAAATATTCTACTCCAAATTGTTTAAATTCTCTCATTCGTCCTGCTTGTGGTCTTTCATATCTAAATGTATTATTTAAATAGTACATTTTTGTAGGTTGAATCATAGAGTGCATTTTATTTTCTATATAAGCTCTAGCAACACCTGCTGTTCCTTCAGGTCTTAATGTAATACTTCTACCACCTTTATCTACAAAAGTATACATTTCTTTATTTACTATATCAGTAGTATCACCTACACCTCTAGTAAAAAGTTCTGTATGTTCAAAAGTTGGTGTTCTTATTTCAGTAACGCCAAAATTTCTACAAACTTCTACTATTATATTCTCAATATATTGCCATTTATATATTTCACTACCGTATATATCTTTTGTTCCTCTAGGAGCATTAACTAACAAAAAAATTCCTCCTTTTCTACTTTTCTATTTATCATTTCATCTATTCTATTTATATAATCATCTACAGATTTTACATTAAAAACTCTTTCAATCTTATTAGTCTTTAAATCAACAAATTTGCTACTGCTACCAGATCCTAATCCCAGTATACTTTGCTTTTCTTCCATTATTTGAACATTATATATATTTTCAAATCCTTTTTTACAATATCCTATATTTTCAAAATTACCAATTGTATTTTTCTGCCTATACATATAATATGGAAACATTTCTAAATTTCTAACATGATTATCTGCTATCTCTAACATTTTTTCCATTGTATCTATATTAACAAAATTATAGTTATCTAACTTTTCTTTTAGTCTTGAAGCTCTCTTAATAGCTAAAGTATGTACTGTAATATTTTCTGGATTTAATTTTTCTATAGTTTTAAATGTATGTTCAACATCATTAATAGTCTCTTTAGGTAATCCTAAAATTAAATCTACATTTATATTATTAAAACCTAAATTTCTTGCCATATTAAAAATATTAAGAAAATCTTGAACAGTATGGTCTCTTCCAATTAACTTTAAAGTTTTATCATTCATAGTCTGTGGATTTATAGATATTCTAGATATATTATATTTTTTTAATACTTTAAGTTTAGCAATAGATATAGTATCAGGTCTACCAGCCTCTATCGTAAATTCTTTTGTATTATTTAAATTAAAGTTTTCAAAAATATTATATAGGATTTTTTCTAATTGATATTCATTTATACTAGTAGGAGTTCCTCCTCCTATATAAATACTTTCTATATTTTTATTAGATAAAATCTTTCCAGCATATTTTATTTCTTTTATAAGAGCATTTATATAAGAATCTATTTTATCTATAAATACATTAATAGGATATGAAGTAAAAGAACAATATAAACACCTTGTAGGACAAAATGGTATACCTATATAAATGCTCACATTTTTATCTATATTATTTTTTATAATATTATTTTCATTTTGTGAAACTTCAATAGCTAAATCTGCTTTTTTAGGGCTAACTAAATAAAAATTTGTTAATTTTTCTTTTATATCATCATAAGACAAACCTTCATTAAAAAATTCGGTTACTTTTTTTGCTGGTCTTATTCCAGTTAAAAGTCCCCAACTACTGTATATACCAGTATACTTATTTAAAACTAAATATATTGTTTTTTTTATGCCCCATGCAATATATTCTTCTGTTAAATAATGTAGTTTAATTATTTCTTTAAAAATTATATTTCCATTTTCAAATAATACACATTCTACTGTATCTATATCTAGAATACTTTCTAAAAGTATTCCCGTAGATACAATTGAATCTAACTTTGTATATTTTGTATTTGGATAAAATAACTGCAACATCCCTATTACTGTATCTTCTTTTATATGACCTTTTAATATATACTGCATATTAACCTCTTATATATTTTAAAGTATAAAACTATTATTTTCTTTTTCATTTTTTATACTTGATGGATCACCATGCCCAGGAAAAATATTTATATTATCATCTAAAGAAAATAGTTTATCTTTTATACTTGATATTAGAGAATCATAATTGCCAGTTGCCAAATCTGTTCTACCTATAGAATTTCTAAACAATGTATCTCCCGTAAAAATATTATTATTTTCTAAATCTAAATAACAACAACTTCCTTGAGTATGACCAGGTGTGTGAATTACAGTAATCTTAGTACCATCAAAGTCAAAAATATCATTGTCTTTAAATATTACATCTGGTGTAAATGAAATATTCTTACGTTTTAATTTAAGAGAAAGATTCATTTCTGGATTTTTGAGAATCATAACTTCATCTTCATGACAACATATTGGTACTTTTTTGTAATTTAAAATTTCAGATATTGCTCCTATATGGTCTATATGTGAATGTGTTAATAATATAGCATAAAGATCAATATCATTTTCTTTTATAATATTTAATAATTTTTTAGGTTCACCACCTGGATCAACTATTATAGCTTTTTTTGTATTTTCATTTATATATATATAAGTATTTTCTGATAAACTTGTAACTACAGTTCTAATTATTTTCATATAAACTCCTTAAAAAATTTTATCGCTATCTACTAAAATTGTCACAGGTCCATCATTTAATAATGTTAGCTTTGTATCTGTTTGAAATATACCAAATTTTATTTTATCTTTATAATTTTTAATGCTAAATTCTTTTAATTTTTCAAAAATTTCTTTAGCCTCTTCTATAGTTGCACCATTTGTAAAACCTGGTCTTCTACCTTTTCTAACATCTGCATATATTGTGAAATTTGGTATAAATAAGACTTCTCCATCTATATCATTAATAGATAAGTTCATTTTGCCATTATCATCTTCAAATATTCTTAAATTTATAATTTTATCAAGCATATATTTAAAAGTATCTTCATTGTCAGAAGAAGATAATCCAACTAATGCAACTATTCCTTTATCTATATTTACAATATCTTTATTATCTATAACAACTTTAGCAAATGCAACTTTCTGTAAAACTGCTCTCATGTAAAATGTCCCCCTTAAAATTTATACTCTATTAATATTATCTACTCCCGGAAGAGATAGAATTTTATCACATACTTTTTCTAATTGTTCTCTAGATTTTATTTCTAGCAATAAATTAAAAATAGCTTTATCATTTGTAGTTCTAGATTGTATACTTCTAATTTCTATTTTAGATTCTTCTAAAACTCTAGATATACCTACTAAAATTCCTAATCTATCTTCACAAACAATATTTATTTCAACCCTATAGCTCATATCTGCTATTATTTCTTTACCTTCCCATTCGGCATCTATAAGCCTATTTAAATCATCATCTGTAAGATTTATAATATTTTTACAATCTGTTCTATGAATTGATACGCCCCTGCCTCTTGTAACAAAACCGACTATTTCATCACCAGGAACAGGATTACAACACCTAGAAAATCTTACAAATACATCTCCGATACCTCTAACCACAATACCACTCTTGCTTTTTTTAGGTATAATTTTATTTTTTTGTATCTCTAAGACATCATTTAAATCTATATTTTTATCTGATATATTTAAATTTTCTATAATTTTTTTACTATCTAAAAATTCATCTTCTTTTACTTTTGCTAGAAGTCTATTTACAACTTGTCCTTCTTTTAAACCACCGTATCCCACTCCTGCAAGTAAAGAATCCCAATCTAAATAATTATATCTATCTATTAAATATTTTTTTCTATCATCATTAAGTAATTCTTCAAGATTTATTCTTTTTTTATTAGCTACTTCTTCTAATAGAAATTTACCTTTTTCAATATTTTCTTCTTTATTTTGTTTTCTAAACCACTGATTTATTTTAGTCTTAGCTTGTGTTGTCTTAACTATATTACACCACTCTTTTTTAGGTCCCTTAGTATTTCTAGATGTCAAAATTTCTACTTTATCACCAGTATTAAGTTCATAATCAAAAGGTACTATTTTTGAATTTACTCTTGCACCTATCATATGATTACCTATAGAAGAATGAATTAGATATGCAAAATCAATAGGAGTTGAACCAGCTATTAGACTTATTACTTCACCCTTTGGAGTAAAACAATAAACGCTATCTTGAAACATACTTAATTCTGTTTTTAAATCTGCCAAATATTCTTTATTATCTGATAAATCTCTTTGCCAATCTAACATTTGTCTAAGCCAACTTAATTTAGCTTCTTCACTACCCGGTTTTACGATTCCACCAGGACTTTCTTTATACTTCCAATGTGCAGCAATACCATATTCTGCAGTCTTATACATATCCCAAGTTTTTATTTGTAGTTCAAAAGTTTCTAAATCTTTACTTGTCAATGTAGTATGCAAAGATTGATACATATTTTGTTTTGGCATAGCTATATAATCTTTAAATCTACCTGGTATTGGAATATATGCTTCATGTACTATACCTAAAATACTATAACATTCCATTACATTATTTACTATTGCTCTTACTGCAAAAATATCGTACATTTGGTCTATTCCTATATTTTTGCGTTTCATTTTTTTATAAATGCTATATATATGTTTTGGTCTACCTTCTACAGTGCCTTTAATATTAGCATTATCCATTTTTTCTTTAATACTTGTTACAATTTTATTTAAAATTTCCTGACGTTTTTCTTGTTGATACTTAATTTTACGTTTTACATATTCATATCCATGCGGATCTAAATACATAAGCGATAAATCTTCAAGTTCGTATCTAATTTTAGCAATACCTAATCTATGAGCAAGAGGAGAATATATATCTAAAGTTTCTTGTGCTTTTTCTTTTTGCTTCTCTGGACGCATATATTCCAATGTTCTCATATTATGAAGTCTATCTGCTATTTTAATTATAATTACTCTTATATCTTTAGCCATGGCTAAAAACATCTTTCTATAATTTTCAGCTTGCAATTCTTCTAATTTTGAAATATTTTGTTTAGAATTTTTATTTTCTTTTTCAGATTGGTATGTTATTCTATCTAATTTTGTTACTCCATCTACTAATAAAGCAACTTCCTCTCCAAAATTATCTACGATATCTTGATAAGTATAATCTGTGTCCTCTATTACATCATGCAAAATACCTGCAACTAAAGATTCCATATCTGAACCAAGTTCAGCTAATATAATAGCAACAGAAAGTGGATGTATTATATAAGGTTCTCCAGATTTTCTATATTGTTCTTTATGTGCATCTAAAGCAAGTTTGTATGCTTTTTCAATAGAAGAAACATCTTGGGCAGGGTGATACTGTTTCACTTTTTTTAATAAAATTGAATATAATTTTTCATACATATAATCACCCCATTTAACGTAATTTAAAATACACAAATATAAAAATTTTTACTTACAGGTTATCATAATTCTTTATAAATTACAATATCTAAGTAAATATAAGAATTTCACAGCTAAAATTTACATATAATCTTAATTTTATTTTATCCAAATTTAGGAATATATATTCTTTACTTTTATTTTATTATAATCATGTTAATAAATTTTTAAAAATAATTTAAAAAATACTTAATAATGGTAATTATTTTTTAAATAAATATAAAATTATTTATATTATAATAAATAATTAAAAAAATTTTTATAAATTTTAATATTATTATTTTTATTCTATAATTATTTTGTTAATTATTTTTATTTTTCTTTAGATTTTATTATATTTTAATATAATTATACCATATATATTAAGAATATTTGCCCCTATATATTATGAAAAAATATATTAAAATAAGTCTAAATATAACATTATTTAACAATCAATTATATTTTATAAACATATTGTATATTGACATAAATTATTATTAATTATATAATATATTAGATAATACTTATTATCATGTAATAAGATTTTATTTATATAGGAGATGCTAAAATGCAACAATTACCCGAAATACTTAAAAGTAAGAAGTTAAAAGTAACTCCTCAACGTATTTCTATATACAAAATTTTATCAGAAAGTAAAGAACATCTTTCTGCAGAACATATATATAGTTTACTTCAGGAAATACATCCTACTATAAGTTTAGCTACAATTTATAAAACATTAGGTACTTGTACAAAAGCTAACCTAATACAAGCAATAAATGTAGGAGAAAATAGTTTTAGGTATGATGCTAATTGTGAACCTCATCCTCATTTTGTGTGTACAAAATGTAAGAATATATATGATTTACCATGTGTTCCATCTATTTCTACATTAAAAACAGAACTAGAAGACTCTATGAATTCTAACATTTTATATGAGAAAATTTATGTTTATGGTTTATGTCCACACTGTAAGGAAGAACATTAATTATGCATTCTACTATAAGCGATAAGAGTTAAAAAAATTAAAATAAGATTTTAATTTTTTTAACTCTATATTTTTATATAAAAAATAAAAGTTCTAATTTTAATTAGAACTTTTATTTTTTACTATATCTAGAAATATTTAATAGTATTCCTATTGTAGACATCATAATAGCTAATGATGTACCACCATAACTTATAAATGGAAGAGGTACTCCTGTGTTAGGAATAGTATTTGTAACAACTGCTACATTTATAATTACTTGACTACCTATCATAAGTGCTATACCACTTGCAATTAAAGAACCGAATAAATCAGTTGCTGTCATAGCGACTCTTATAGTTCTCCATAAAAGAACACCAAATAAAAATAATACTAATCCCGCACCAGCAAGACCTAATTCTTCACAAATTATAGAGAATACAATATCATTATGTGCTTCTGGTAAAAATCCAAGTTTTTGTCTGCTTTGACCTAGCCCAAGACCAAATATACCTCCTGAAGCAATTGCATACAATGACTGTAAGACTTGGTAACCTTTATCTGTAGGATTAGATTCTGGATTTAACCATGCTTCAAAACGTCCACTTCTAAAATTTGTTGAAAAAAAACCTATGTACGAAACTAAACTTCCAGCAGCACATATACCTAATACAATAAATATTAGTGTATATGGACTAGCAATAAATATTATTCCAAAACCTATTATTGAAATTATTATAGCAGTACTTAAATTTTCTATGCCAATTAATACTGTTAAAATTAGAGTAAACATAGAAACATATATTGTACCTTTGAGAGTTTTTAACATATTTTGGTTAGAGGATATAATTTTTGCTGTCATTATAATTGTTGCTACTTTTGCAATTTCAGATGGTTGAATACCTATACCTATACCAGGAATAATTAACCATCTTGTTGCACCATTACTTGTTTTACCAAAAAACATAACAAGTATAGATAGAGATACTGATAATATATAAATCATTTTAGCAAATCTTTTTAAATATCTATAATTAAAATTTGACATGCACATCATAATTATAAATCCCATTATAGAAACTAAAAATTGCATTCTTAAAAAATGATATGGATCTTTATATTTAGCATAAGATATATAGTAACTAGAACTAAAAATCATTACTATTCCAATTATAACAAGCAATAATACCGTTATTAATATTGTATAGTCTATACTTCCAACTTCTATAGTAACTTCATTTTTTTTATTATTAGTTCTACTTTTAGGTAATGATGTAACATTATTTCTTCTTAATGAAGATGAAGAACTTGTAGATCTTTTACGCCTTGTTGTAGTACTTGAAGAAGCGCGTGTTCTCACAAATCAACACCCCTTAAATTTAATACAATTTCCTTAAACAAATTACCTCTCTCTTCATAACTTTTAAACATATCCCAACTAGCGCAAGCTGGAGAAAGTAAAATACAATCACCATTTTCTGCCTTAATATAACATGTTTTTACAGCTTCTTCTAAAGTATTTACCTTAATTATATTTCTATATCCAAGTTTATTACATTCTTCTATAATTTTATCAGATGATTCTCCTATTAAAACTAATTGTTTTACTTTTTTGTTTATAACTTTAGCAAATTCAGTAAAACTTACTTTTTTATCATAACCGCCTGCAATTAATAGTATTGGTCTTTCCATAGCCTCTATACTTTTTATTGCAGCTTCTACATTTGTTCCCTTAGAATCATTATAAAATTTTATGTTATTTATTTTTGTTACATATTCTATTCTATGTTCTACGCCTTTAAAATTATTTATAGTTTCAATAATAATATTTTTAGGAATTTTTAAACATTCTGATATTGCTATTGCTGCAATTATATTTTCTATATTATGCAAACCTAAAACTTTAATTTTTTCTGTACTTATTACATATTCTTGATCTAGTTTTACAAATATATTATTTTCTTTATAAAAAATTCCTCTATCTAATTCTTCTTTTGTACTAAAAAATATAACTTTACTTTTACTCTTTCTTGCCATATCAAAACATATTTTATCGTCATAATTTAAAATTAAATAATCATCTTCTTTTTGATTAGAAAATATATTTTCTTTAGATAAAATATAATTTTCATAAGTTTTATGTCTGTCTAAATGATCTGGAGTTATATTTAAAACACAAGCTATATTTGGCCTAAATGTTTTTATTGTTTCTAATTGAAAACTAGAAACCTCTGCAACACAAATATCATCTTCATTTATACTTAGAACTTGACTTGTAAAAGGTATTCCTATATTACCTACAGTATAAACTTTTCCTTTAAAATTTTTAATTATTTCTGAGACTAAAGTTGTAGTAGTTGTTTTACCATTTGTACCAGTAATACCTATAACTTGAGATTTACAAAATATGTATCCTAATTCTAATTCTCCTATTATAGGAATATTTAATTTTTTAGCCTTTTGTATATATGGTAATGTTAAAGGTATACCAGGACTAACAATTATATAGTCTATATCATATAATATATCATCTGGATTTTTACCTAAGTATAAATTTATATTATTATCTTTTATGAGCTGTAAATCATTATAATCTATTTTATCTTCTGTCTTAATATCTTGTAATGTTACAAAAGCTCCCATTTTGTTTAAAAGTATAGCTGCAGATATTCCACTTAATGCAATACCACAAACTAAAACTTTTTTATCTTTAAAATTCATTAAAAACACTCCAATAAAATGCTAAATAATTATCAAAACATATTTTTTGTTCCTAAAAATCCTATTAAACATAGAATAGTTGTTATAATATAAAATGTCATTACTATTTTAGTTTCTGTTACTCCCTTCATTTCATAATGATGGTGTAACGGTGCCATTTTAAAGAATCTTTTACCATGTGTAATTTTAAAATAAAAAACTTGAATTATAACTGATAATGCTTCAAGAACATATATTAACCCTACAATTACTAAAAATAAAGGCATCTTTAAAATTATTGCAACTGAAACTACAAATCCTCCTAAAGCTAAGGAACCTGTATCTCCCATAAATACTTTTGCAGGATAAGTATTAAATAATAAAAATCCAAGTAAACTTCCTGAGGCTGCTCCTGCAATACCTAATAAAGGACTTTTTAACATCCATGAAATAAAAACAAAAAATGTAGAAATTAAAAGAGTAACTCCACAAGCTAAACCATCTAAACCATCAGTTAAGTTTACACCATTTACTGTACCTAAAATTGCAAATATTGCAAAAGGTATAAATAAATATCCTAAATTCAAAGTGCTACCTATAAATGGAATATATATTTCAGCATAATTTGTAGTTTTACTAGTCATTAAAAAATATAATAAGATTCCACATACTATAAGTTGTAAAATTATTTTTTCTATTGCTTTTAGACCTAATGATCTTTTTTTTACAATTTTTATATAGTCATCTAAAAAGCCGATAATTCCAAAACATACTGTAGTAAATACAACAAGTTTAGACTCTAAGCTGTTCATAAACATTGCAGATCCTATTAAAAAACTAATTAAAATAACTATACCACCCATAGTTGGTGTTCCTGATTTTTTCAAATGATCTTTTGGTCCATCATTTCTTACCTGCTGTCCAAATTTTACTTTTCTTAATATTGGTATAACTATTGGACACATAATAACATTTGCTAAAAATGCTATCATAGTAGCCATTATAGCCATATCTAAATCGTACATTTACTCACCTCATTAAATTTTCTACAATATATTCAAATTTCATAGATCTAGAAGCTTTCACTAAAACTACATCATTACATCTTAATATATTGCTTGCACTATCTAAAAATTCTTCTTTAGTTCTAAAATAAAATACTTCACTATTACTTTTATAACTATTTTGTTGTAATAATGCACCTTCATATATTTTATATGAAAGTACTCCTATACATACTAATACATCAATATTTTTTATAATAGCATATTTGCCAATATCTAAATGAAATTCTTCTGCATGATTGCCTAATTCTAACATATCACCTAATATACATATTTTTCTTTTGCTAGTATAACATAAAACGTCTATTATTGCTTTCATTGAGTCAGGATTAGCATTATATACACTATTTATAATAGTATATTTATCTGTTTTTATTATATCAAATCTATTTTTTGATGGTTTAAAATTTAAAATTCCATCTATAATATCATTTTTAGACATATTAAAGTATTTTCCTATTATTATAGAAACTAAAGCATTATAAACCATATATTTGCCTGTAGCAGGCACATTTACATTAATTTTTTCACTGTTATTTATTGCATCAAAACTTACACTGTATATGTCATTATATTTTATATTATCAGCATAAAAAAATTTGTCTGAATCTGAACTTTTATTTTCCAAACTATAGAAGAAAATATTATCTATTTTATTAGATAAACTTCTTAACATTTTATCATCATAATTTAAAACTGCAATTCCATTTGGTTTCATATAGTCAAATATTTCTGATTTTGCTTTTAAAATTCCTTCTGCATCACATAGTGTTTCTATATGAGCAGTTCCTATATTGGTAATTACACAAATATCTGGTTTAGCAATTTTACTTAAATTACTAATTTCTCCAAAA
Source organism: uncultured Clostridia bacterium (assembly GCA_946481295.1). GTDB lineage: Bacteria > Bacillota > Clostridia > Lachnospirales > UBA5962 > CAMLLW01. The sequence goes on from CAMLLW010000026.1 coordinate 16,489, forward strand.
CTACTAGTACCCATTTCTAAAATTGTAATATCTGTAGTATCATCAATATTAAATATAGTTAAAGGTAGTCCAACTTCATTATTAAAATTACCTATTGTTTTTACAACTTTATATTTTTGAGATAAAACACATGCTACAATATCTTTAGTTGTAGTTTTTCCACTACTACCTGTTATAGCTACAATAGGAATTTTAAATAAAGATATGTAGTACTCTGCAAAATCTTTTAAAGCTTGTCTTGTGGACTCTACCAAAATATATGGTTCACTTATATTTAATTCTTTTTCAGAAAAACATGTTATAGCTCCATTTTCATAAGCATCTTTTATAAAATCATGTCCATCTACATTTTCACCTTTTAATGGAACAAAAATTCCATTTTTTAAATTTTCTTTTGAATTTATGGACACATTTTCCACGCTAATATTGCTATAATTAATAATTTTACCATTTACACTATTAGCAATATCATCTAGTTTAACTTTTATCATTTGTTTTCTTCCTCCATAGCTAAAATTTCTTTTGCTACTATGCAGTCATCAAAATATATTGTTTCTTTTTTAAATATTTGATAATCTTCATGACCTTTTCCTGCAATAATTATTGAATCACCTTCACTAGCTTTTTTAATTCCATATTCTATAGCATCTCTTCTATCAATAATTTTTACGTAATTTTCATTTATATTTTTTATACCTTCTTCTATTTCATTTAGTATATTTTCTGGCTCTTCTGTTCTTGGATTATCAGAAGTTATAATGCAAATATCACTAAATGTTCCTGCTATTTTCCCCATAATTGATCTTTTACCTTTATCTCTATCTCCACCACATCCAAATATAGTAATAACTTTTCCTTTAGTAAATTCTTTTACAGTTTTTATTATATTTTCTAAACTATCTGGTGTATGAGCATAATCAACTATAACAGAAATTCCTTTATTATTTTCTATATTTTGAATCCTTCCCGGTACTCCTTTTAATTTAGATAATCCTAATTTTATTATTTCTATATCTACTCCTAATGATAATGAAGCAGCTATAACTCCCAATGCATTATATAAAGAAAATTTACCTGGTATAGGAATAAACATTTTTTCTTCATTATTATTAATATTTATACAAAAACTTACTCCTTTATTACTATAATTAATATTGTATGCCTGTAAATCACTTTCTTTTTCTATACTGTAAGTAATAACATTACCTTTTGCACAAGATATCATGTAATCTCCTGCTGGGTCATCTATATTTATTATAGAATTTTGACTCATTGCAAATAGTTTTCCCTTAGCTTTTTTATAATTTTCCATTGTTACATGTAAATCTAAGTGGTCCTGCGTTAAATTTGTAAAAATAGATGTTTTAAAAGAAAATCCATCTACTTTATGTAGTTCTAGAGCATGTGATGAAACTTCCATAATTACATTATCTACATTTTTTTCTACCATATAATTTAAAATATGTTGTAATTCTATAGAATCTGGAGTTGTGCTTGTAGCAAAATCTATTTCTACTTTTTCACCATTTATTCTTGTATCTATAGTACCTATAATTCCTACATTTTTATTATTTTCTTTTAAAATTGATTCCATAAAATAAGTACTAGATGTCTTTCCATTTGTTCCAGTAACACCAATAAGTTCACATTTATTAACTGGATTATTATAAAAATTACTAGCTATATATGACAATGCATTTCTTGTATTATTGACTTTTATAATTGTAATATCTTTAGGTATATTAGTTATATCTTTTTGAACTAAAATAGCTACTGCTCCACTTTTTATTGCATTTTCTATAAATATATGTCCATCTACTGTTAATCCTTCTATACAAACAAAAAGAGTATTTTTTCTTACATTTCTTGAATCTATTGTTATATACTTAATTTCTCTTTGAATAGAACCTTGTAATATTTCATAATCTATATTTTCTATAAGATTAAATAAATTCATAAGCTCACTCCTAAAATATTATATTATATATATTTTATTCTGCTATTTTATTATAATCAATATTTTTTTCAGAATTTTCTATATCATTTTTTTTATTATCTTATTTTAAATACAATTTTATCTTTGTATCTTTATTTATTTTTTCTCCAGCAATAGGAAATTGATCGTTTATAATATCTCCATCACCTACAAATTCTGCTGTTAATTTAAGCTCATCTAACTGTTTTTTAGCATCTACATAACTACTTCCTATTAAATTTGGCACCTCTATTTTTATAACTTCATCTAATTCTAACTCTTCTTCTTTATATTCTGGTTTTATATTTAAATATGGAAGTGCATTTTGTAAAAGTTCTTGCATAACTGGACCAGCAACTTGACCACCATAGTATACACCTTGTGGTTCATCTATTAAAACTAAGGCAATAACTTGAGGATCTTCTGCCGGTGCAAATGATAAAAATGATGCTATGTATTTACCACTTTTCCTTGGCAATTTTTCACTTGTAGCAGTTTTTCCTCCTACTCTATAACCTGGTAAATATGTTTTTTTACCTGTTCCTTCATATACTACTTTTTCTAATATAAATTTCATTTGTTCAGAAACTTCTTTAGATATTATTTGTTCACCTTTATCATATTTAAAGGTTTCTGTAATATTTCCATTAGGATCTATTACTTTAGTGCCTATATGTGGTGTTATTAAATATCCTCCATTTATAGCAGCTGATGCAGAACGAAGAAGTTGTAATGGTGTGATTTGAAATGATTGGCCAAAACTCATAGTTGCTAATTCTACAGGCCCAACATTTTCAATTTTATGTGTTATACCAACAGCTTCCCCCGGTAAATCTATTCCTGTTTTGCTTTTTATACCGAATTTATTTAAATAACTATAAAATTTTTCTGATCCAAGTGCCTCTCCAATCATCATAAATACAGGATTACAAGACTGTTTTACTCCTTCTACAAAATCTATATTGCCATGGCTTCTAGGATATCTCCAACATCTAATTTTTACTCCTCCAACAACATGAAAACCATTACAAGTAAATCTAGAATCTTTAGTTACAACACCATCTTCTAAACCTGCCGCTGAAGTTATAATTTTAAATGTAGAACCAGGTTCATAAGTATCATTTATAGCAAAATTTCTCCACATAGCATTTAAATTTTTATTTCTTTCTTCCTGACTAAGAGTTGACCAAATTTCTTTTAAATTTTCATCATTTATAGTAAATGGATTATTTAAATCAAAATCTGGTTTATTTGCCATAGCATAAATTTCTCCATTTTGAGGATTCATTAATATTATAGTTCCTCTTTTAGCATTTTTATTTTTCACTGCTTTTTCCAATGTTTGCTCTGCATATTGTTGTAAAACAGTATCTATACTAGTTACTAAATTTTGTCCATCTATAGGAGCTTCCCTTTCTTTTTGACTATGTTTTGTTTCTAATCCTCTAACATCTGTTTCTGTTAATATTTTCCCACTTTTTCCTTTTAAATATTCCTCATATTTAGCTTCTAATCCTATTATTCCTTGATTGTCTTTTCCTACAAACCCTATAACTTGAGCTGCTAAATTAGAATAAGGATATATTCTTTTTATATCTTCATCTACTACTACACCTTTTAAATTTAACAAAGAAATTGCATCTGCATCTTTTTTATCTACTTTAGTTTTTATACGTTCTAATGCTACTTTTTTATTTATTTTTTTTAAAACATCATCATATGAAAGCTCTAAAACTTCCGATAAAATTTTTGCTACTTTTTCTGGTTCTTCAACTTGATTGTGTATTACACTAATAGATGAAACAGTTTCTGTTGTTGCAAGAGCAACCATATTTCTATCATAAATTCCGCCTCTATTAGGAGATATTAATCTATCTCTTGTTTGTTGTTCATATGCTTTTCCTTGTAAATAGTCAGCTTTTATACTTTGTATATAAAATATTCTAATAAAAATTACTATTAATGATACAATAAAAGCAATTATGATAAATAATAATTTTTTCTTAATTAGTAAATTAGGTTTATCCATAATATAATTATTGCCTCCTTTCAATTAATTAACATGTATATTGTATTTTATTAATCTTATATAATTAAAATAACTAAATAATTAGATAAATAAAAAAGAGATAATTTTATTTAAATGAAATTATCTCTTTTTTATTTATCTTAAAATTTCTTTATTTCCTGTTTTAATTAATGTATCTATT
>CAMLLW010000027.1 GCA_946481295.1 uncultured Clostridia bacterium
ATGCTCTTATATTTTCCATACCAACATTATCTTCAAAAAATACTGTTGCTTTATATAAAATACCTTCTTTATTTTCTTTTGTTACATTAGTTTTATTTACTACTTGATTATTATCTTTTTTAGTTTCTTTTTCACCTTTTAATTCTAAAATATAATTTTTAATATTAGAAATTAATTCATCTGATTTACCGTTTGGTTCTTCACCATCTTCAATTTTTTCTAATTCTTGTTTTATAAAATCTACAACTTCTAAAACTAAGTCTGTAACTTTTGTGTAATCTACATTTTCTATTTGATTTTCTCTTAAAAGAAAAAATAAGTCTTCTATAGCATGAGCTGTTACAGAAATATTTTCAAAAAGCATCATTGCCGAAGAACCTTTTATAGTATGCATTGCTCTAAAAATTTCATTAATTTTTTCTGGGGAATACCCATATTCATCATCAGTTTGAATTATATTATTTTCTAATTGTTCTATCTGTTGGTTCATTTCATAAATAAACATCTCTAACATGGATTCTCTATCGAAATCAGACATATAATCACCCTCTTCTTATTTATAAAATACCTAAATTTTAATTATCATATTTTTTATACACAGATGATATTAAGTATTCATAATTCACATTTGTATTATTTAGACTCTCTGAATGACCTATAAATAAGTATCCTCCTGTCTCTGTAGCATAATAAAATTTTTCTATTAAATAATTACGTGTATCTTGATCAAAATAAATCATTACATTTCTACAAAATATAACTTGAAAACTTTTTTTAAAATTAAATTTATCTTCTATAAAATTAAATCTACTAAATACTACATCTTTTTTTAAACTTTTTTTAACTATTACAGTAGATTCATTATATTCATCAAAATATTTTGTTTGCCAACTTTTTTCTAATACAGAAATACTCTCTTTACTATAAACACCTCTATAAGCTATATTTAATACTTTATTTGAAACATCAGTAGCTAATAATTGTGTATTCCAACCAGGCTTATTTTCAAAATATTCTTTCATAAGTATTTGTAATATATATGCCTCTTCTCCTGTAGAACATCCTGCACACCAAATTCTTATATCTTTACTATTCTTATGTTTTTGCTCTAAATATGGTAATACTTTTTGACTAAAATATGTGAAATGATCCTTTTCTCTCATAAAAAAGGTGTGATTTGTACTCATCCTATCAATAAATTTTTTACTAGATTCACCGGTTTTATCTTTTATCATATAATTATAATATTCTTCAAAAGTATTCATGCCTAAATCTTGTACTAAAGTTCTTAATCTTGAGTACAACAAAGATTTTTTTTCACTACTAAGATTAATACCATAATGTTCTTTTAAATAAATCCTAAATAAGTCAAATTCTTTATCTGTTAATTTTTGCATGTGTCCACCCTTATTATAATTACTAATCTCTATATTATATCGTCTAATTTTGTAAATAATAAATATTCTTTAAAACCTTATATAATCAACTTATTATATTTTTAATTAATTTATTGTATAATTGATTTTATCAAATTATAAATAGGAGAAATCAGTTTTGAAAAATTTAGGAATTATTGCAGAGTATAATCCTTTTCACAATGGCCATTTATATCATATTAAGAAATCAAAAAATATTACAAAAGCAGATAATGTTATAGTTGTTATGAGTGGTAATTACGTGCAAAGAGGTACTCCTTCATTTTGTGATAAGTATTTAAGAACAAAAATGGCACTAAAAAATGGTGCAGATATGGTAATAGAACTTCCTGTATACTATTCAACTTCAAGTGCAGAATTTTTTTCTAATGCAAGTATAAAACTTTTAGATTCTTTAGGAATTATAGACTATATATGTTTTGGTATAGAAGATTCAAACTTAAATAATATTTATAAATGTGCTAAAATTTTATGTGATGAAACCTATGAATTTAAAATTCTTATAAAAAATTATTTAAAATTAGGACTATCTTTTCCTGCAGCAAGAGAAAATGCATTAAAGACATTTTTAAATACTGAAGATTTATCTATTTCAAAACCTAATAATATATTAGGAGTAGAATATATTAAAACATTAATAAAATTAAATTCTAATATAAAACCAATAGGTATAAAAAGACATATATCAAATCATAATTCTAAAAATATTTTAGATGAAATTTCTTCTGCTACAGCAATAAGAAATTCTATTTTAAATAAAAATTATAATGATATATATAATAGTATACCTATAAATTTACACAATGATATAAAAAATATATTAAAAAATAACCTATATTTCTCAGATATTAATGACATAAGTTTATTATTAAATTTTATAATAAAAACAAATGATACAAAATATTTAAATTCTATTTTAGATGTAGAAGAAGGTTTAGAAAATAGAATTTTAAAAAAAAGTGATACACACTTTAAAGTTACTGAAATAATAGAAAATATAAAAACTAAAAGATATACTTTTACAAAAATTCAAAGAATGTTACTTCATATTTTATTAGGTATAACAAAAAATGACTTTGAAAAATTTAATAATTGTAATGGTCCACAATATATAAGAATTTTAGGTTTTAATAAAAATAAATCATTTTTATTTAAAGAAATAGAAAAAAAATCAAAATTACCTATAATAACAAATTTAAAAAATGCAAATAATAATTTAGATAATTTAGGTAAATTAATGTTAAAAAAAGAAATTGAAACTACAGATATATATTATATGTTATTAAATAATAAATTAGAAAAACCTATAATGAAAAATTCAGAATTTTATAAACCTTTAATAATAATATAATAATATTAATTAAATTTTATTATATTATTTTAAAGTAAAAATAATAAAAAAAGTATACTTATAAATTAAGTATACTTTTTTATTAAGCAAGTCTATAAGCCGGATCCTGTCGTGGGTAATCATCTATCTAGGCATTACGTCGCCGTAATGCTCAAGCGATCTAAATTAAGAAACTTAGCGAGCAACTTGAACGTTTCTTATATCTTGCTTCGAGTGGGGTTTACAGAGCCCTTTTTGTTGCCAAAAAGGCGGTGAGCTCTTACCTCACCTTTCCATCCTTGCCTAATAAAATTAGGCGGTTTATTTCTGTTGCACTATCCTTAAAGTCGCCTCCACCAGACGTTATCTGGCACTCTTGCTCTATGAAGCCCGGACTTTCCTCGGGTATAATGAATATACACGCGATTACCCAACTTACTTATATATAATTATATCATTTAGTAATCTTATTTGCAAATTTTTAATTTTTAAAAATAATATTATCCTATAAACTCTCTAAGGATAGAATTATCTGGCACTTTACTACATTCTATAGATAAAAATTTATCTAATAATTTTATTAAACGTTTTGCATCATTATACTGTGACATATCTCTATCTATACAAAATAAGAGCGGTTCAGCATATTGTTTTAAAACAGATATTTCATAAATTAATGAAGAATTAAATATTACATCTGCATCTTCTTGATATGGAAATATATTTGTAATTTCTCCTCTTATTACAGAATTCCACATAGAAATATTTGTAGCAGCATCTGTTTGTCTAAATTTATTATCTCTTACAATTCTTCTTATTAATCTTGCATCAGTTGTAGAAATTTTGTTATGATCATCAAGATTAATTTGTGTTAAAGCACTAATAAATATTTTAAATTTTTTAGAATTACTTATATTACTTGCAATCTGATAGTTAAGTCCATGTATTCCTTCTATTATTAATACATCATCTTTTCCCATTTTTAAGTAATTTCCCTTATACTCTTTTTTACCAAGCTTAAAATTAAATTTTGGCAAGTCAATTTCTTTACCCTTTAGTAACATTTCTAAATCTTCATTAACTTTCTTAACATCTATTGCTTCTAAACACTCAAAATCTAATTCTCCAAACTTATCTTTAGGTATATGTTCTCTATCTAAGTAATAATCATCTAGTGAAATTATATGAGCTAACAATCCATTTACTCTAAGTTGTACTTCTAACCTTTTTGCAAAAGTTGTTTTTCCTGATGAAGATGGCCCTGCAATTAATATAATTTTTTTATTATGATTATGTATACTATCAGCAATATTAGCTATTTTTTTCTCTTGTAATGCTTCTGATACTCTTATAATATCTTTTGAATATCCACTACTTATTTGATTATTTAGATCGCCAGCAGTTTCTATTTTTAAAATTTTTGTCCAATTATATGACTCTTTAAAAACTTTTCCTAATTTTTTTAAAGGTTTAATCTCATTTAATATATTTGGATTATATGGATCTGGCATTATTAATAAAAATCCTTCTGATACTTTAACTAAATCAAATATTTTTAAATAACCTGTACTAGGTACAATATAATCAATAAAATAATTATAAAAATTGTTTATTTTATATAGATCTATACTATCTAAACAACTATAATTTAATAATTTAATTTTATCATATAATTGAAATTCTTTTAAATATTCAATTGCTTCTTCTAATTCCAATGTTACTTTTTCTATTTTTAAGTCTTGATCTACTAATCTATGCATTTCTAAGGAAATTTCATCAAGTAACTCTTTAGATAATTTTAAATTTTTATCTATTATTTCACAATAATAATTTTTATTTATAGAATTTTTTATAACTACGCGTGCATCTTTTCCTAAAATTTGTTTTACAACATATACTAATAAAAAAACTATACTATTTTGATATGTCCTATATCCATATTTAGATTTAATATCTAAAAATTCTATATTACTATCATAAAATAATCTTTTATTAAGATCAAACAATTCATTATTAATATTTGCAAGAACAATAGGATATTTAAATTCTTCTTGATATTTATTAGCAATATCTAATAATTTTGTTTCTTTTTTTAATTTTAATTCCCCAAAATTCAATATATTTACATTTATATTACTCATATACTCCCCCTAAACATTAAAATTAAAAATTTTTAAAAACTTGACCATTCACTTTAGATACTGTAATATCTATATTTTTTCCTTTTAATTTTTTCTCTAAAAATGATTTTAAATATGGCATAACTAAATTTTCAGTTCCATAATGTGTACCATCTATCAAAATAAGATCTTCTTCTACTGCTATTTGTGCCTCATGATATCTTATATCACCAGTAATATAAACGTCACAATTTTTTTCTTTTGCTAGTTTAAACATATCAGCAGAACTTCCAGATCCAGTACACATACCTACTCTCTTTATTTCTTTATCAATATCTCCAACATATCTAACACTATCTAAATTTAGTTTTTCTTTAACTATTTCTAAAAAATCTTTTAACTTCATACTATTTTTTAAATTTCCAACTCTACCTAGAGAAAAATTATTTTTTTCTTCAAAAAAATGTTCCTTATCTTTTAAATTTAAAACATCAAATAATGCATCATTTGTTCCAAAATTTGAAATATCTAAATTTGTATGAGCGGAGTAAACACAAATATCATTTTTTATAAGATTTATAATTCTTCTCCCTAAATTTGTAGACATATTAATTTTATTTATAGACTTAAAAATTAATGGATGATGAGTTATGATTAAATCTATATCATTATTTATAGCTTCTTCTACAACATCATCAATAAGATCTAAAGCTAATAATATTTTCTTTATATTTTTATTTTCATTTCCAATAGAATTTCCTACATTATCCCAATCATATGCTAAATCTATAGGGGCAATGCTTTCTAAAATATTAAAAATATCTTTAGATGTAAGTACTTCATTAATAAACATCATCTTTAAAAATCTCCTTATACATATTTAATTTTTTTAAAATTTCTAAATTTTCTATATTAGAATCTAATTTTTTATTAGACAAAGATTTTGATATATTATTCATTTTATTGTACTCATTTTTTAAATACATAAGATATAATTTATCATTTTTTTCTAATAATATTTTACTTAAAAGATAATCTAATTCTGAATATACTACATCTTCTCCCTTAATACAATTTATAATAGTATAAAATTTATTATCATCTTCTATAAATTTTTCATTAATAATTTTAAATCCAATTTTATGTATATATTTTCTAACTTCAACTATACCTGATTGAGGTTGTAATAAAAGTTGATTTACATTTTGTACAACATTTTTATTTTCTTCTAATATATCTATAATGAGATATCCTCCCATGCCACATATAGAAATAGTATCGACTTCTCCTATATTTAATTTACTTAAGCCATAACCTAATCTGGTTTCTATAATACTATCATATAAATATTTTTTTATATTGTTATATGCTCTTTCCAAAGGTTTTTTATTAATATCACAAGCTATAGCTTTATCGATAATATTATTATATACTGCGTATATTGGGATATACCCATGATCAGTTCCTACGTCACACAATCTTCTACTGTTAATTTCATTTACTATATTATGAATTCTCTTTGAAACTTTCATAAAAATTTACTTCCTAATGCATAAAAAAAGGAAGTATTATAACCCCCTTATTATTCTAAGTAATCTTTCAATTTTTTACTTCTACTAGGATGTCTTAACTTCCTTAAAGCTTTAGCTTCTATTTGTCTAATTCTCTCACGAGTAACATTAAACTCTTTTCCTACTTCTTCTAAAGTTCTTCCTCTACCATCATTTAATCCAAATCTTAATCTTAAAACCTTTTCTTCTCTCTCAGTAAGAGTATCTAATACTTCCATAAGCTGTTCCTTAAGAAGTGTAAATGCAGCAGCATCAGCAGGTGCTGGAATATCATCATCAGGTATAAAATCACCTAAATGGCTATCTTCTTCTTCTCCTATTGGTGTTTCTAAAGAAACTGGTTCTTGTGCTATTTTCATAATTTCTCTAACTTTTTCTACAGGCATTTGCATTTCTTTTGCAATTTCTTCTGGTGTAGGTTCACGTCCTAAATCTTGTAATAATTGTCTAGAAACTCTTATTAGTTTATTAATTGTTTCTACCATATGAACAGGTATTCTAATTGTTCTTGCTTGATCAGCTATTGCTCTTGTAATTGCTTGTCTAATCCACCAAGTAGCATAAGTACTAAATTTAAAACCTTTGTTATAATCAAATTTTTCTACAGCTTTTATTAATCCTAAATTTCCTTCTTGGATAAGGTCTAAAAACAACATTCCTCTACCTACATACCTTTTTGCTATACTAACAACTAATCTTAAATTAGCTTCTGATAATCTTTTTTTAGCTTCTTCATCGCCTTCTGACATTCTTTTTGCTAATTCAATTTCTTCATCTGCTGTTAAAAGAGGTACTTTTCCAATTTCTTTTAAATACATTCTAACGTGGTCATCAATATTTATATTACTTTCTACCGATGCAATATCGTCTAATTCTTTTTCTGCATCTTCTAATTCTACATCACCTATAACATCTATACCTTGTGATTCTAAATATTCATAAATTTTATCAATTTGTTCTAGATCGATATCTACATCACCCATAAAGTCCATAACATCTTTATAGTCTAGAACACCTTTTTTCTTTTTACCTAAATCAACTAATTTCTTCAACTTTACGAGCACTATATTACTTTCTTCTATACGTTCCACATTAAAACTTCCTTTCATCTAATGTAAAATTATGAAAAAATCTTCTAATTTTCTCTTTTGGTCCAATAATTTATTTATTATTGCCATATCATCTATTTCTGTAATTTTTTTATCTATATAATGTTTTTTTATAATTTTTATTTGATCATTAACTATTTTTTCTAAACTTTTTTCATCTTCAAATGTTAAATTTAAATTTAATATTTCTGCTACTGACTGTTGATCTTCTTTAGATTCAAAATAACTAACTATTTCAGCTAAATTAATAAAATCCTTAGTTTTATATAAATCATAAATATTTTGTACTATTTTTATATATATTTCATTTTCAAATTCTTCTGGTGTAATATAAGTATTAACACCCTTATATACTTTTTTATAATTTGCTAATAAATAAATTAAACTTATTTTAGCTTTGTCAATAGCATTATAATTATTTTGCTTTTTATTTATCGTTTTATTATAACTTTTTATAGCATTTTTTTTAGGAATATTATTTTTTATATATATATCATGTTTTATTGCATCAACAGAAATTCCTGTAATATTTGAAATTTCTTTTATGTAAACATCTAATTCTATTTCTGAATTTACACTAGATAGAATTTTTGCTACCTTATTAGTAAACATTATTTTTTCTTCTAAATTAGATAAATTAAAACTCTTAAGTAAAATATTTATTTGAAACAAAATATGACTTTTAGCATTTGTAATTTTTTCTTTAAAAGCATCTATTCCAAATATTCTTATAAATTCATCTGGATCTTTTGCATTATTTAATGTTATAACTTTTATTTTAAATCCTTGTTCAGATAACTTTGGTATAGCTCTTAAAGTTGCTTCTATCCCAGCATTATCATTATCAAAACATAATATTAAAGAATCTGTAAATTTTTTTAAAAATTTAGCGTGATTATCATTAAAAGCCGTACCTAAAGAAGCTATAACATTATGTATGCCATTTTGATATAATGTTATAACATCAACATAGCCTTCAACTAAAATAAATTCTTTAAGACCTGATTTTCTAGCAAAATTTAAACTATATAAATTTTGACTCTTATCAAAAATTAATGTTTCTGGACTATTTAAATATTTAGGTTCATTTTTAGAATCAGAAATTATCCTTCCACCAAAACCAACCACCTTCCCAATAGTATTAATTATAGGAAACATTAATCTATCTCTAAATCTATCAAAATATTTATTATTCTTACTTTTTATAACTAACCCACTACCTAATATATCTTCTAAAGAATAATTTTTAGAAATTAAATATTTATATAATGAGTCCCATTCTGATGTTGCATAGCCTAAGCCATATCTTATAACTGTATTATTTTTAATTTTTCTTTTTTCTAAATAATTTCTAGCATTAATTCCCTTTTCACTTTTTAAATTTTCGTAATAAAATCTACCTGCTAATGCATGAATATCATATAAAATATTTTTCTTACTTGAATTTTTATTTTTATACGTATTTTCTATAGGAAATTCATAATTTATACGACTAGCTAATATTTGTATTGCTTCTACAAAATCGCAATTTTCTATATTCATTATAAAACTAATTACATTTCCAGATGCACCACAACCAAAACAATGATATAATTGCTTACTTTCATTGACACTAAAAGAAGGTGTAGCTTCATTATGAAAGGGGCATAATCCAAAATAAGAATTACCTTTTTGTTTTAAATTAATATAACTAGATATAACATCAACAATATTATTATTAAAACGTATTTCTTCTATTACATCAGATGAATAATACATAATAATCATAACCCCCTTTCCTTTGTATTAATTTAATTTATTATAAAAATAAATTAAACTATAATTAAAACTAAAATTTAATATTATATTTTAATTTATTTATAGTTTATTTTAGCCTATATTGTTAATTTTATCCTTATTAATAATAATCGACCTAAATATTCAATATGTTTGTTTAATATATTTTAAAATTATTCTTTAAATTTAAGTAAATATTTTTTTATTATTTTTAAAGTTTTTAAAATTTATGTCGATATAATTTACAAATGTGTTACATAAAATTTATTATTTTTAATAATTTAAATAACTGCACAATAAAACACTATAAATTATACTATTGTTTATAATTTTGTTATTTTTCTTCTTAATTGATAATATACAACATAAAAATTAAAATTCCTTTAAATTTTTAATAATTAAATAAAAAAGATATTTAAAAATCAGTTAAATATCTTTTTAGGATGAAGTATTTAAAAATTTATCTGTTTTGAAACTTAATTCTAAATTTTCTAAAAATAATTCAGAAGCATCATAAAATATTTTGATATTTAATTCATCTAATTTAAATTTAAATATATCTTTTATATCATTACATAAAATATAGCTAATAGCATACATTACAGTATAATTTACAATTATACTTTTTTGTTTTATATTTGAATTACATTTACTGCAAACAATACCTTCTATAAAGAATTTTAAATTATTATAATCTAGTATTTCTTTTTGACAAAAGCTACAGTTTGTAATATTAGGTTGATAGCCACTAATTTGCATTAATTTAAATCGAAAAATAGCACATATTTGTTTAATATCTAAAATATTTTTTAATATAATATTAAATGTAGTTATAAGTAAATATAAACTTTCTTCTGATTTTATAGATTCAAATGTTACTTTGTCTATCATTTCTACAAAATAACTAGAATAACAAATTTCATCGTAAGTTTTAAAATTAAAATTTTTTATTATATTTATTTCTTTAATATAGTATTTGCCAATTTTATAATCTATTATATATTCCGCATATGTAAAAAGTTGGGTGCCGGCAAGAAATTTGCTTTTGCTTTTTCTTGCACCTTTAGCACCGACACTTATTTTTCCTAACTCTTTAGTTAATAAAACTATAATTTTGTCAGATTCTCCAACTAGAATCTCTTTAAGTACTATTCCTTTAGCTTTTATCAAGCTCATAAAATCATCCTATATTTTTTTCATTTTTATAATTATTACATTCATTTTTATAACTTCTTCTATAACATAAATATGCGCTAACGCTACCAGATTCTTTAAAAATATTCCAATAAATATTACTTAATCTCATTAAAACTACCTCCATATCTACTTATATTAGATATATTAGTATTTTTTCCGAAAATATTATTTATATTCTTATAAAAATTTGGATTACTGTTTCTTTATATCATATCCAAAATTTTTTAATAAAATATCATTATCTCTCCAATCTTTTTTTACTTTAACCCATAACTGTAAATTTATTTGGTCTCCTAAAAGGTGTTCTATATCTCTTCTAGCTCTTGTTCCTATTTCTTTTAACATAGTTCCTTTTTTCCCAATTATAATACCTTTATGACTTTCTTTTTCTGTATATATAATAGCATCAATATCTACAATATCCTTTTGAGCTCTTTTTTTCATAGTAGTAATTTCTACAGCTATACCATGTGGTATTTCTTCTTGTAGCAAATGTAACATTTTTTCTCTTATAATTTCAGAAATTATCTGTTTTTCTGGTTGATCTGTTACCATATCATCAGGAAAATATTTAGGTCCTTCTTTTAAATATTTTTTAATATTTATTAATAATGTATCAGTATTTTCATCTTTTATTGCTGATATCGGAATTATTTCTGCAAAATTATATAAAGTTCGATAATAATTTATTAATTCTAGTAAACTTTCTTTTTCTATAATATCTATTTTATTTACTATTAAAAATACAGGAGTCTTGATAGTTTTTAATTTTTCTAAAATAATTTTATCGCCTTCACCTAATTTTTTATCAGGTTCTATCAAAAATAATACAATATCTACTTCATTTAAAGTTGAATTTGCACTTTTTAACATATACTTTCCTAATTTACTTTTAGGTTTATGAATACCTGGTGTATCTATAAATATAACTTGAAAATCATCCTTAGTTAGTATACTTTGAATTTTATTTCTAGTTGTTTGTGGCTTATTAGATATTATTGAAATTTTTTCTTTAATTAAACAGTTCATTAATGTTGATTTACCAACATTAGGTCTTCCTATTAAAGATACAAAACCTGATTTAAAATCATTATTCAAAATAAATTCCTCTTCTCGTTGTATTATCTTGTTAAATTTAAATTATCTAAAATATTTTCTTGTTTTTTAAACATAATTTCTTCTTCAATTTTATTCATATGGTCATAACCTAATAAATGTAACATAGAATGCGCTGTGAGAAATCCGATTTCTCTTAAAATGCTATGTCCATAGTCATCTGCTTGTTTTTTAGCTTTTTCTAAAGATATAATTATATCTCCTAATAAATAATAACCTTCACTTGGTATAGTTTCCCCATATTCAAAATTTATTATTGGAAATGATAATACATCTGTAGGCATATCTTTTCCTCTAAATTTATTATTAATTTCTTTTATTTCATTATTATTTACAAAAGTAACACTAACTTCACAATTGCTATTTACATTTTCAAAATTTAATGTTTCTTTTATAACATTTTTTACAATTTCCTTATAATCATTTGGAGCTAATTCTGTATAATCTTCAAATAGTATCTCCATTTTTAATTCCCCTTATTATTTTTCCTTTTTTATTTTTCATCTTCCTTTGGATAAGGTATTCTTTGATGATACATTCCTTTAAATACATTAAAAAATGATTCTCTAATAATATCTAAATCTTTTATACTAAGTTCACTATCAACAAGTTGTCCATCATCCATTTTATCCTTAATTAAAGATTTAATAAAATCTTTAACTTCATCTAAAGATTTATTTTGAGACATCATTGATCTAACTGCTGCCTCTACAGTGTCTGCTAACATTACAATAGCAGCTTCTTTAAATTGAGGAATTCTATAATTATATCTAAAATCCTCTTCTTTTATTTCAATATCAGGATTTTCTTTTTTAGCTTTAATATAAAAATATTTTATTTTTGTTGTTCCTTGATGTTGTTCTATAATATCTTTAATTACTTTTGGTAATTTTTTTTCATCAGCAAGTTGCATTCCGTATCCAACATGTTCTTTAATAATTTTTACACTTGTAAAAGGATCTATATAGTCATGAGGATTTTCTCCAACTTGATTTTCAGTAAAATAATTAGGATATTTTAATTTACCTATATCGTGATAATATCCTCCAACTTTTGCTATATTAGGATTTGCTTTTATATTATAAGCTGCTGTTTCAGATAAATTTGCAACAATAATACTGTGATGATAAGTTCCTGGAGCCTCCATAGATAATTTTCTTAGAAGCTCATTATCTGCATTTGTTAAATCTTGCAATTTAAATGGTGTAATAACGCCAAAAACAGTTTCCCAAAAAGGTAAAGTTCCAACAGATATTATAATAGTTAAAAATCCATTTGCAAAAGCAAAAATTGTTCTATTTATTATATAATTATCAAGCTTACCTTTTACAAAAAGTACAATTCCTATACAAACAATAGCATTTATAATACTTATTATAAATCCAACTATTATTATTTTGCCTCGTTTAATTATATTATCTGAAATTAATGCTAATACTGTACCTGTTATAATAAAATATATAACATATTCTAAATTTGCTTTATATAGTATAGCAGTTAAAATTGTTATTAACATATTTAAAACTAAAGAAAGTTTATTATCTATAAGTACATTAACTAACATTGTAAAAGATAAAATAGGTATAAAATAATAATCTAATTTTAATAAAGTTCTTGTTAAAAACATTACAACAATATATAAAGTAAATAATAATGATATTAACTTCTTATCTTTCGCAATTTTAGGAAAATAAGAGTTAATATAATACGCAGCTAAGGAGAGTAAAAACGTAACTATTATAGATACTCCAACAATTGGTATAATATTTATTTCCGAATTACTTTTTGTAAAACCTAAATTATTTAAAAGATCAAAAATTTCTTGTGTTATTATTTCTCCTTCGCTAACAATATTTTGGCCTTGTAAATACATTACGGGTTCTACTTCTTTTGCTTTTTCTTCTTTTTGTTTTTCTGTAGCTTCTTCATCTACAACAATATCTACTTTTATATAAAATTTTAAAATTTTATATCCTAAAGATTTTAAATTATCATCTATATTAGAAAATTCAAAAAAAGGATAAACTTTTAAGTCCCAGTTAATAGAAGATAAATCTTTAATACCATCTTGCATTACAACATTAAATGCTGATATAACACTTTTTTTAAATCCATTAAATAAAATATCATTTGTATTTATTACTGCCATTAATTCATTATCTGTTAATTTAAGATCTGTGTTTTTTATATTGTTTTTCAAAATATTTTTAATCAAATTTAAATTCTGTATATGATTAACATTTTGATCTAAATTATTTGAATAATTTTGATTATAATATTTTTTTGTTTGATCTAATGATTTTAAAAAATTTTCAATATCACTTTTTGATTTTTCTTTAATACTAATATCTTCTTTATATACTGTACCCTCTGAATTTCTAGCAGCTTCCCGCAGGTGTTCTGTTTTTATGGTGTTTTCTATTGTTCTTGGAGCTCTAAATGTAGTTGGAGAAACATCTCCAACTTTTATATTGTAACCTCTTTCTGTATAATTGGCGCTAATTACTAATAAAATAGAAATTAGTATAGCTACGATTAATAAAAATATATTAAAATAAGATGATTTTATAGTATTTTTCTTTAGCATCTGTTCTCCCCTATTATTTATAGTACATTTTATTAGTCTTTTGTTTTATTCATTTTTTCATAATTTTCATAAGCCTCTATAATATCCTGTATTAATGGATGTCTTACAACATCTTTATTAGATAAATAACAAATTCCTATATCATCTATATTTTCTAATACCTTTAATGCTTCTAATAATCCAGATTTTTTACCATAAGGCAAATCAATTTGTGTTAAGTCACCTGTAATAATAACTTTAGAACCAAATCCTATTCTAGTTAAAAACATTTTCATTTGTTCTGGAGTTGTATTTTGTGCTTCATCTAAAACAATAAAGCAACTATCTAAAGTACGTCCTCTCATATAAGCAAGAGGTGCAACCTCTATGACTCCTTTTTCTAGCTTTTTTTGAAATGACTCTATTCCCATAATGTCATATATAGCATCATAAAGAGGTCTTAAATAAGGATCTACTTTTTGTTGTAAATCTCCAGGTAAAAAGCCTAATTTTTCTCCAGCTTCTATTGCAGGTCTTGTCAAAACAATTCTATTTACTAATCCATTTTTAAAAGCAGTAATTGCCATTGCCATAGCTAAATATGTTTTACCTGTTCCAGCAGGTCCTACTCCAAATACTATAGTATTATTTTTAATGATATCTATATATTTTTTTTGACCTAATGTCTTAGGTCTTAATATTTTTCCAGAAATAGTAGAACATATATAACTTTCTTGAAGTGTGTCTATATCATTAAATCCTTTTTCATCTAAATTACTTATTACATATTTTACATTTTGTAATGTTATTACTTGTTTTTTTGCTTGTTCAATAAGCTTTTCAATCACAATTTTAGCTTTTTTACAATTAGAATCTTCTCCTATTATAGAAAGATAATCATCTCTATTTATAATTTTAATATCAAAAGTACTTTCAATTTTTTTAATATTAATATCAAGTTCTCCAAATAAATTACTTATAATATCATTAGATATTTCTATCTTATAGTTTGAATTATTCAATAAAAAACCTCCTAAATAAAAATCTTTAGTATATTATATTATTCTTGACTTATAATTTCTTCAGAAAGTTCTGTTTCCTTAGAATCTAAAGTATCCTCTGTATTTTCATTTATAATTTTTTCTTGAGCCATAGGCACTGTATTTCCTATATTCTCTAATGTTGTAATAGTACAATTAACTTTAATTCCATTTGATGTTGTATTATAATTAATTTTTTTATCTATAATATCTGCATCGAAATCAAATTCTCTTATAATTCTAGAAGTAATTATTTCATTAGCTAATATTTTCATCTCATTTTCTGTTCTAGTTTTATTTATAGGCTCAAATTCTTTATAAGTATTTATAGCTAAAATAATAGGCAAAGGATAATTTTTACCAATACTAAATTGTTTTAAACTAACATACTTACTATAGTTAATAAATTTAATTTTTTTTCTAAAAATATTGAGATCTTTTCCTAAAAATTTAAAGGATATATCTTTTTTTATATTATTATTATATAATTTTTCTATATAATTTTTATCTACAAAAAAGTTTATATTATAATACACTTTTGCTCTAATATCTGCAATAGAATAAACATACTTATTAATTACAGTTGTTCCATCTTCATTATTATTAATTAATTCGCCTGATACTAAAACATCACCTTTTTCTACAACATCTCCTGGTTTTACCATTGGAGTACCTGCACTAATAAAAATATTTTCTATTAAACCATCTTTAGTTGCTATAATCTCTGTTGGTGTAGTTCTATCTATAATATCTTGTTTAGGTAAAATCTCTGTTATATTAATTTTTGCTCTAGTACCTTTAATTTCAATATTTATAAATGAAATATCAGTAAAACTTTGTACTATTTTTTGTTCTAAACTTTTCTTATCTACATTATGTTTAAATGAACCTACCTTTAATCCATTGTTTTCTATGCACTTTAATAAATCATCTTGTTTTATTCTATCACAACCATTGATTTCTATAAGCCAAATAAATGAAGACAATATGTACAAAACAGAAATAAAAAATAATATTCCAGCAAAAAATATTTTACGTTTTCTATATTTAAAAAATAAAAATGGTCTACCTACTTTATCTATAATTTTAATTTTACATTTTGTTTTTCTAGAACAAACCTTTAACATTTTAAAACCTTCTATAGATACTTTCATAATTACAGTATTTCCAGAATATCTAATATCCCATATATAAATACCTCTATGTACAGCTAAATTAACGAATCTTTCTATAGAAAATCCAGATACTTCTATAATAACATATCCCTTAAAGTAATTCCATAAATTCAATAACATTATAATAAGTACCCCCAAATTAAATTAAACTAAAAATTCTACACTAATAATTATTCCTGTTATAAAAATATTTTCTGTAGTTACTTGTTTAAGATACAAATTTTTACCTTTAATTCTTAATATACCACAAGATGTACTTAATCTAACTAATTCTTCAGAATACTCTATAATACCTTTATAATTTTCTATATCTATTTCTTCTTTTCCTATCATTGAAATAAGAGGTAATCCTAATATAATTTCTTTAGGTAAATTTAATTTTGAAGAAATTCTTTTTTTTAAATCATTATCTTCGTCAATATTATCAGATACAAACAACTTCTTTTTCATATAAAATAACACTCCTTAGTTATATATACTAAATATAGCTAGCTTTTAAATTATATGAAAAAAAACTTATGGTTATCCATAATTAAAAAACAAAAAATATTAAAGATTTGAAATTAAAAAATCAGATTTCATAAGATAAATTTCTTTTAAAATCTGACTTTTTATCTAATATTTATAATATTATAATTTAAAAATAATATAACAATATATTTATACAAAATAAAAATTAATTAATATTTTAATATTAATTTATCTAAAGATTAAAAATAATAAATTACAATTTAAATATATCTAATCATCTTTTTATTAATAACTTATAAAAAAGATATATTATTATAAAATGTAACTTATTATCATATATTTTTAAAATTTTTAATTAATTATCTAATAAATTTAAATATAAATAAAAATAGCAAGAACCAATTTATATGATTCTTACTACTAATTTATGGGCCTTCGGGGACTCGAACCCAGGACCGTCCGGTTATGAGCCGGATGCTCTAACCAACTGAGCTAAAGGCCCATATAAAATAATCAGTAATAAACTGAAAGTCTAATTAATGTAAAATTAAATTTAATAGGCTGTGAGGGGTTCGAACCCTCGACCTGATGATTAAGAGTCAACTGCTCTACCAACTGAGCTAACAACCCAAATACTTTATATAATATTTTTATTATATTTTATATTATGACCCGTAGGAGAATCGAACTCCTGATTCAGCCTTGAGAGGGCTACGTCTTAACCGCTTGACCAACGGGCCTTATAATATAAAATTAAAATAGTAAGAACCTATTTAAATAGTCCTTACTATTACAGCTATGGGCCTTCGGGGACTCGAACCCAGGACCGTCCGGTTATGAGCCGGATGCTCTAACCAACTGAGCTAAAGGCCCATATAAGAGCCGATGATCGGACTCGAACCGATAACCTGCTGATTACAAGTCAGCTGCTCTACCAATTGAGCCACATCGGCATAAATTTGGCAATCACCTACTCTCCCAGGCAGTTACCCACCAAGTACCATCGGCC
>CAMLLW010000028.1 GCA_946481295.1 uncultured Clostridia bacterium
ATTAACAATATTTATTATAGTAGTTATTATATTACAGTAGCATTTTTAAATCAATGTAATTACTTCTTTAAAAAATAATTTTAAAAAAAGATAATTTAATAGAATTATTAAAACTAACAAATTTTTATTTATTTTATTTTGCAATAATTATATATTTTATATGTTAATATATAATTCTCCCATACTTATTGTTGCTTTTAAATCGTAATTATTGTCAATAATTACGAAATCTGAGTCTTTTCCTTTTTTTATTTCACCTTTCTGTATAAGTCCAAATTTTTTAGCTTGATTTACAGAAGTCATATTAACTGCTTCATTAATAGAAATATCAGTAAATTTAATAATATTTTTAAAAGCATCTATATATTTCAATGTACTACCTGCTATTGTCCCATCTTCTAATCTAGCAATATTATCTTTTAAATATACTATTTGACCACCTAAATTACTTTTTTCTTTATTAATCCCTTTTGCACTCATGGAATCAGTAATTAATTCTATTTGATCACTACCTTTTAATTTATATGTCATATTTATTATTTGTGGATTAATATGTATTCCATCACAAATGATTTCTACATTTACTCCATCTGTAAGTAAACCATATCCTGTTACTCCTAATTCTCTATGATTTAAACCTCTTTGAGCATTATATAAATGTGTTATATGTGAAGTACTACTTTTACATAATTGTTCATAAGTTGCATTAGAATGTCCTACACTAAGTATTATTCCATTTGATAAACACCAATTTTCGAATTCATAAGATGTTTCTTCAGGAGCATAAGTTAATAAACGAATTTTATTGTTACTAATACTATTCCAGTATTCTAATATTTTTTTATCAGCTTTTTTAATATACTCTTCATTTTGAGCTCCTTTAAAATTTTTTGAAATAAATGGACCTTCTAAATGAATACCTGCAATAACTTTATTTTTTTTAGATGCTTCTTCTATATTTATAATAGATTTTTCAATATTTTCAAATGACTGTGTCACTGTGGTACAAAAATATGATGTTATTCCTTCTTTTATTGTCATTTGTTTTACCATATAATCAATTTGATCAGAATTTGAATCCATACAGTCAAATCCATATCCTCCATGACTATGAATATCAATAAATCCGGGAATAACTATTTGACCATCTACTATAATTTCAATATCATTATCATTTGGTGTAAAGTATTTCATATCATTTATTTCAAATATTGTTTTATCAAAACGTATATATCCTTGCACCATTGATTTTCCAGTATAAATTTTCTTATTTTTTAATAACTTCATAAAAAATACAATCTCCTTTTAAATATTATAAAATCTAAATTTATAATATTTTAAAAAACAAATTATGTCAAATGAAGTAAAAAAACACTTTAATAAATATATTAAAGTGTTTTAATCTTTATTTATAAATTCTCCTATATCATTAAGTTCCTCTAAAGATATAAAAATTTTTTTAGGAATAATTTCATCCTTTATTTTATTAATATTAGCTAATTTTATATTTGAATCTTCTAATGACCTCTCACCAGAAAAATATATTTTAATCTTTATATTATTTTTAGTAGTTTGATCTTCAATATATATATATGGGCTTATATATAAATTTTTTATAAAAATAATCTCTTCATAATTACTATCTAAATTTATAATATCATTAGAAATAAATTCATTATCTATAAGTAATAAATCATAGATAGATTCATTTTTAAAAATTTCTAATACTGTTGACATAGTAGCAGTGTGAGATAAACTCATTTTTTTAGGTATTCCAATACCTAAAACATAAGTAATAATAAATATTAATAAAAAAGGAATAAAAAACATCCAATTTTTTTGAGATAATAATTGAGCAAGTATAAAAAATAATACTGCACTTAAAACTAAAAAAATAATTTTTATTCTTAAAATTTTAGTAATATATCTCTTTCTTTCTAGTGCTGTCTGCATTTCTTTTCCAAAAAATTGTTTTTCAGGAGATTGATAATTAAATATTAACAATCTTTTTGAACCTTCATTTTTAAAAATACAACCTTGTTTTATATAATTACACTGCTTTTTTAAATATCCAGATAACCAATTTATAAATTTTTTCTTTTGACTTTCTCTATAAGTTTTTCCAAAATAAATTGTTAAAAATTCGAAAAGTTCATATACCATATTAATACTCTGTTAATCTATAATATCTTCTTGTCTTAGAAGATTTACCTGTTTTATTTGTATATATAGATAACATCATATCAAAATAGTGATTTAAAATATATGGTTCTACAAAATCAGTAATTTGTTCATTTAAATTATTTAATTTAAAATTTTTCATATCTATAACAAAATAATTTGTTGTATGTTGTTTTACAAAATTTAAAACTCTCATATCTTGATTTCTAAGTTTTTCATCACTACTAAGAACAACATTTACATTAAAACAATTACTTACTAATTCAAAAGGTCCATGGAAAAATTCACATGAATGAATAGCTTGTGCATTTATCCATTGTATTTCCTCTAATATATAATTACAAAAACAACAGATTTCACCCCAAAGATTTCCTGATCCAACCCACATTTGCATCTTTGATGTATCAACTTTTTCAATATTTTCTTTACAATAATTTTGATTTTCTAAAATAGCATCTATTATATTTTCACCTAATTCATTTAATTGATTTTTAATAATTTTTAATTCATCTAAATTAGTCTTAGAATATAATAGTATAAACCATCCAAAAAGAATTAAATGAACATCTGTATCAACAGAACTAATTCTATAATTTAAAATATTAGTATTATCTAAAGATGTATTATTATCACCAATAAAACTCATAATTATTATTTTTTCAGATATATTTCTAACTGTTTTTAATGCATCTATAAGTTCTTTTGTTTCTCCAGATTTAGTTCCTGCAATAATAAGAGTTTTTTCATCTATTTTATTTAAATATAAATTAATTAATTCTTCTGGGCTTACAATAATAAAAGGTAAATTTAAATTTTTAAATAACATTGGTCTTAAGTCTACAAATTTTGTATAAGCACCCCCAGATCCAACAAAAAATATTCTATTAATATCTTTTTTATTAAGTTCATTTACAATTTCTTCTATGTCCTCTATTTGAGAAACTGCTTTATTATAATCACATAAAAACTTATCTTTACTTTTCATACTATCTCCTTTTATACAGCTAAAAAGCCAAATACAGCTCCTAAAATACTAATAACAACAATTCCTAATAATATATATAATACTTTTACACCTTTTTTTAAAATTTTACTAATAAAAAATGTAAGTAAAAGAGGTAACAAAGCCGGCATAATAGAATCTAAAAGTGACTGTACTGTTTGAGCATTTGTCCCTCCAGATATTTTTAATGGAATATTAATGATAACCATTGAAGCTACCATACCACCTATTACAACGTTTCCTAAAATATTAATAGAATAAGTTATAGTTTCCATTAACTTACTTGCCATATTTCCTATAAGAGAAACACCTGCTTTATAACCTAATATAGTTCCAAAATATCGCACTAAAAAATTAGGTATATTAAAAATTAATAAAAATAATATAGGTCCTAAAATACTACCTTGTTTTGCAAATGATACACCTATTCCAGTAGCTATTACACGTAAACTACCCCAAAAAATAGAATCTCCAATACCAGCAAGAGGTCCCATTAATCCAACTTTCATTGTATTAATTGAACTTTCATCAAATGATGGATCATTTGCTTTTTTTTCTTCCATTGATGTAATTACACCTGCAATAAATGGTGATGTAGCAGATGTACAGTTAAACATTTCTAAATGTCTTTTTGTAGCCTTTTTTCTATCTTCAATATCTGGGTATAACTTTTCAAGAACTCCAGCCATTGTATAAGAAAAAGCAAGACTCTGC
Source organism: uncultured Clostridia bacterium (assembly GCA_946481295.1). GTDB lineage: Bacteria > Bacillota > Clostridia > Lachnospirales > UBA5962 > CAMLLW01. The sequence continues at coordinate 3,899 of CAMLLW010000028.1, forward strand.
ATACGTTCATAGTTAAATGATGCATCCATATGCATGGAACGCAAAAAAATACTATGTAAATCTTTTTTTTCAATCTTCTTAGAAGTCATCGTATTCGTCTCCATTTCCTGATACTGATGATGTTTTGTTCTGATTAATTTCATTCATAATAATGTACATAATTCCTGCAAATATAAGTCCTACAATAGAGGTTCCTATCATATCTAATTTTAAATATGCAACGCATACAAATCCTAGAAAAAAGAAAGGTGCAACTTTCTTTGAAAAAATCATATTAACTAACATTGCAAAACCTACAGCAGGTAATATATTTGTAGCAATTGTTAAACCATTTATAAGAGCTTTTGGTATATAATTTAAGATAAAATCTATTGTATTATTTCCAACAATATAAGCAATAACTGTAACAAGTGTTAATAATGTAATTCTAGTCATAGCCGCAATTAAATTCATATTCGCAGCTTGTTTTATCTTGCCTTCATCAACTAATCTATCTGCTTTATGAGTCATAGCTGGAAAAACTATAACATACAAAAAATTTTTAACTAATAATCCAAAAACTGATATTGGAAGAGATAATGTTAAAGCTATATCTATTCCATACCCATGTTTTAAAGAAAGTGCAGAAGCTAAAATTCCTCCTATAATTTCATCAGGCGGTATTGAAGCTCCAACAGCTAACAATCCAATAAATGCAAGTTCTAAAGTTGCTCCCATTATTAAACCTTGAGTTACATCACCAAATAATAAACCTACAAACATTCCAGTTACTAAAGGTCTTCCTATAAAAGATGATCCTAAAAAATCCTGCATATTTGCTATAAATGTAATAATAAATAAACCAATTATTTCAAGCATTATTTTACTCCTATATTAATGTCATAAAGTCAACACTAGCATCTGTTGGTGCTTGTTTTACATTTACTTCTATACCACTCATAGCTAATTCTTTTAATTGTTCAATTTCTTCATTTGTCACATATACTGCATTAGCAATATTAGTAGATCCTTCTCTATTAGGTGATAATCCTAAATTTATTTTATCTATTTTATCACATTTTTTAGCTAATCTATAAGCATCATTAACATTTTCTACTACAATAAAAACTTTATATTTATCTGTTACTCCACTTTCAATAGCTTTGACTGAATCTTCTATACTCTTAAATATGAGTTTTGCTGTACTAGGTTTAGCTAAGCTTAAAGTTTGTTTTCTAAAATCATCTTTAACTACAGTATCACTAGCAATTAAAATAGCATCTGCTGATAGATGATTAGTCCATGCAAAAGCAACTTGTCCATGTAATAATCTGTAATCAATTCTTGTCATTTTTATCATATTTATAAATCTCCTTATATATTTTTTTATTAAAATTCATCTTGTAAATTAAAATTATCATCAAAATTAATCATTTTAATGCCCTGAACAGAAATAGATATTATTTCTTCTATTTGTTTTTTGATTTCTTTATTATCAGATTTAAAATTTTCTACAAGTAATGATAATAATACTGGTAAATTCATTCCACTAATTAAAAAATAATTTTCATTATCTTTTACAAAATTACTTATTATATTATTTACACTTCCTCCTAATAAATCCGTAAAAAATATAATTTTTTCTTCTTTATAATCTTCTATACTTTTTAATAGTTGATCTTCAAATTTAACAGAATTATCTACATAGGCCGCTATAGCATGTAAATTCTTCTGTTTTCCCATTATTAATTCAGCTGTATCTTTCATTCCTATAGCTAAATTTGAATGGCTAGCTAAAACTATCTCCATAAAAATCCTCCTATATAATCAATAAATTTTATTTATTTAGAATAGAATAAGCTAATCTTAGTATTATAGAAATATTATTGTATATAAAAATATTTATATAAATTTAAAATACTTATTTACTTTTATATTTTAATATATATATTATTTTATTTTCTGTCAAGTTTTTAAAATTTTTATTATAATAGAGAAATTCATACATATATATAAATATTTTTAGATAAGTTTGTAATTAACATTTATAATTATATGTATGATATAATATTATTATGTACAAAAAGGAGGTTTTATAATGAAAAATATGTTAGACTACGTAGCTGAATCAAATGATGTAATGAAAAAAAATATAGAAAATAGTAGTAATCTAACTAAAACTTTAGTTGAAGAATATATATCAGGAAATTATAAAAATATTTGGATTATTGCATCTGGTTCTTCTTCAAATGCAGCAAATTGCTCAAAAAATTTTATACAAAAATATTTAGAATGTGATGTAAAAGTTATAACACCGTTTTCATTTGAATATTGCGAAAATAATTTTAAAAAAGAAGATTTAGTAATATGTGTATCTCAAAGTGGATATAGTACAAATACTATAAATGCATTGCAATTAGTAAAAAATAAAGGTAAAAAGGCAATTGGTTTAACTGGAGACTTAAATAGTGATTTTAAAAATTATGCTGATTTACTTATTGATTATGGAGTAGGTATAGAAACTGTGGCTTATGTTACAAAAGGAGTTTCAACTCTTGCTCTATTTTTTATGTTATTTTCCTTAGAAGCAGCAAATTCATTAGGTAAAATAACTAATGAAGAAAAAGAAAATATAAAATTAGAACTAAAAAAAGCTACTAAATATCAAAAAGAAATGCAAATTAAATTTAAAGAATTTTATAGTAAAAATTATAAATATCTTACCTCAATGAAAAATGCATATGTTTGTTCATGTGGCTCTAATATTGGTACTGCAATGGAAGGAGCATTAAAAATTGGAGAAACTATTCAAATTCCAACATCATATTATGAAATTGAGGAATACATCCATGGTCCAAATCTTCAACTAACACCAAATTATACTGTATTTATTATTGATGGTGGTATAGGTAGTAATAGAATAAAAGAAATTTTTGATGGGACAAGATTAGTTACAGATCGTTGTTTTCTTATAAGTAATACATTAGAATCTAATGATAATAATATTTTATACTTGCCAGCAAAAATAAGTGAAGAAATAACTCCTTTATGTTATCTTCCTTTCTTCCAAATGTTAGCATTTATGGTTACTGATGAATTAAATTTATGGAAAAAACACCCTTTGCAAGAATTAATGGAACAAAAAGTTATATCTAAATCTGAAAATTATATTAAAAGTCCTTTAAAAATAGATGATCCTGAATCTAAATAAAAAAGTCTGATATATAATCAGACTTTTTTATTTAATCTATTTTGCAACATTACCAGCTATATTTAAAACATCCCAAGTTCTCGCAAAAGGAGGTGCATAACATAAATCTAACATAGCTAATTATTCTGTAGTCATTTTATTATATATAGCTGATGCTAAAACATCTACTCTTAATACTGCTCCTTTTTTACCTACTATTTGCCCTCCTAAAATAACTTTTGTATTTTTATCATAAATTAATTTTACAAAAATATCTTCTTGTCCTGAATAATAACTTGTTTGATTTTTATCTTTAATAAAAATAGTTTTATAATCTAAATTTAAATCGCTAGCTTCTTTTTCAGTTATACCAGTTCTACCTGCTTCCATATCTATTACTTGTATACAAGAAGATCCTAATGATCCAATATATTTAGTATTTTTACCACATAAGTTTTCTCCTACTACTCTACCTAGCTTATTAGCACCTGTTGCAAGAGGAGTATAGGTATTTTCTTGTTTTACTAGATTAAATATTGTAGCACAATCACCTGCAGCATATACATCTTCTATATTTGTCATTCCAAATTGATCTACTATTATTGCCCCTTTATCCATATTTAAATTTTTATTTTCTAAAAATTTTGTATTTGGATTAATACCTATAGCAACTACAACAATATCTGCTTTATAAGTTGATTTATCTGTTACAACTTCTTCTATTTTTTCTGTTCCTTTAAATTCTACTACTGTTTCAGATAATTTTAAATTAATTCCCTTATCTAAAAGTTCTTCTTCTAATAAATCAGTAATTTCTTTATCAAATGTATCTTGTAATATTCTATCGTTTAATTGAATAATTGTAACATTTTTGCCTAATTTATGAGCAGCATGAGCCATTTCTATACCGATAAATCCTGCACCTAAAATAACTATATTTTTATTTTCATTTTTTAATATTTGTTCTTTTAATAAGACACCATCTTCTAAAGATTTTAACGTAAAAATATTTTTAAGATTTATTCCATTTATATCTAATAATTTTGCACTAGCTCCTGTTGCTATCATTAATTTATCATAATTATTTCTAAAAATATCACCAGTATTAATATTTTTAACTACTACTTCTTTTTTATCAAAATCTACATCTATAACTTCATGAAATAATTTTAAATCTATACCTGATTCTATAATTTTATCTGCACTTCTTGCAATCATTTCATCTTTATTTTCAAAATAATTGCCAACAAAATAAGGTAATCCGCAAGCCCCAAATGATACAACATCAGTTTTTTCATAAACAATTATTTCTGCATTTTTATCTAATCTTCTTGCTTTAGCAGCAGCACTCATACCTGCTGCAACAGCTCCTATAATAATAATTTTCATAAATTTATCTCCTTTAATCAATGCTTTCAGTATTTTCTAATGTATCATTATTATATACATTCATATCTATTTCTTTTAAAAATTTAGCTGTTATTAATCCAGATGTCATAGCTCCTGATACATTAATAGCTGTTCTACCCATATCAATTAATGGTTCTATTGATATTAAAACTCCTGCTAATGCAACAGGTAAATTCATTGATGATAATACTATTAATGCGGCAAATGTTGCTCCACCACCTACACCAGCAACTCCGAAAGAGCTTATTGTAGTAATAATAATAAGTTTAATTAAAAACATATGATCTAAAGGATTAATCCCAACACTCGGAGCAATCATAATAGCAAGCATAGCTGGATACATACCTGCACATGCATTTTGACCTATAGAAGCTCCAAAAGATGATGATAATGAGGCAATTGTTTCTGAAACACCAAATTTATTTTGTTGTGTCTCTATATTTATTGGTATAGCTGCAGCTGATGATCTAGCTGTAAAACCAAAAGTTAACGCAGGCATTGCTTTTTTTATGTATTTAATAGGATTTAATCCAACTATTGATAATAAAATCATATGGAAAATTAATATACAAATTAATGCTACGTAAGATGCTACAACAAATTTACCTAAGTTTAAAATTTCTCCAAGATTTGATGTAGCTATAGTTCTAGTCATTAATGCCATAACACCAAATGGAGTTATTCTTAAAATTAGTGTAACAATTCTCATTACAACAGCATGAATAGCTTTCATAATATCAATAAATGTTTTAGCCTGATCCGGTTTTTTTCTTTTTATACCTAAAACAGCTACACCTAAAATCATTGAAAAAACAACTACTGATAATGTTGCATTACTACCATTTCCAGCAAATGCATCAAATATATTTGTAGGTACTATTTGAACTATTTTTTCTCCTATGCTAATATTAGCATCGTCTAAACGACTTTCTAAATACTGTCCACGAGTTATTTCTGCAGAACCTTGCAAACTTTCATCTGCTGATAAATGAAAAATTAATGAGCTACAAATACCTATTATTGCAGCTATAGCTGTTGTAAATATTAATGTTCCTATTATTGATCCACCATATTTACCTAAATCTTTGCTATCTTTAATATTTAATAGTGATGAAACTATTGATACAAATATAAGCGGCATAACTATCATTTGTAAAAATCTAACATAACCATTGCCTACAATATTATATATATCTATAGTACTTTTAGTTATATTAGAATCAGTTCCATATATATATTGTATTAATATACCTAATAATATACCTATTCCTAGACCTGAAAAAACTCTTTTACTAAAAGAATAATGCTTTTTTTGCATATAATACAAAAGATATAAAATAATTAAAAATACTACAATATTTAATACAATGTATACCCAGTCCATATATACTCTCCTTTATAAATTTTTAATATTAAATATAAAATTTATTATTATATTAAATAATTATTAATATTAATAAATTTTATTACTAAAAATAAACTTTAATAAACAAATTGCCACATAATAAAATAAAATTTTATCTTATTAAATAAATTATATACATATTAAATAAATAATACAATTGCTATTTTAATATTATTAAATATTAATTATTACTAAATAATATTTAATAAATTACAATAAATAGTTATTATGTAAATTAATTATAAATTTATATATAATTGTTTAAGTTTTTTTGAGTTATGTGTATATGATAAAAATGTATTAAAAATTTTTATTGTAAAAAATAGCAAAAAATAGGACTATTATTTCATATAGTCCTATTTTTTACTATTTTTATCTTTTTCTTTTAATTTTTTTTCTTTAGCAATTTCTTTTAATTCTTTTTTTGTTTTCATTCCTTTAACATTTATTATGTATAATCCTGCTACTTCAACCTTTACATTCTTTTTAATTGGTATAGCCTGAAAAACATTTTTATCACACATAAAAGTCATGATCTGTGTTCCAACTTTTGCTTTTACAAAATAAATCTTTAAAAATTTTGCATATTTTGGCATTTGTTCTAAAACAGCTTTAGGTAAATTAGCATTTTGTGCTTTACCTTTCTTTTTATCTATAACATATAATGTAGTTGGTTGCCTCATTCTATCTATCATACTTTGTTGGTCACCCATTTTTTTATATGCCCAACGATTTAAAAAATAAATAGCAACACCTACTATACAAACAATTAAAAGTATAATCAAAAAAACATCTGCGAATCTCAAGTTCAAAGTTACTACCTCCTGGAAATATACTTAATAATATATTATTGTATCATTGTTTTATATTATATTAAAGGCTTGAATAAAATTTTTTGTAATAGAAATTTTTCAATTTATTTGCATAAAATATTTTTATTTAATTTATGCATATTATAAATTTTAAAATCATAAATTATAAAAATTATTATTTTAAGGAGTTGTTTTAAAATATTATGAATAAATTATTAAAAAATATATTAATAATAACTTGTTTTTTATTTTTTATTAATTTAAATTACAGTGTATATGCAAATAATAATATTAAAAATTATAATACTAATGAAAACTATTTAAATATTCAAGATGATGAAAATGAAGTTGTATTATATATTGTTAGACATGGCGAAACTATATTTAATTTTAAGCATCTTATACAAGGTTGGTCAAATGCACCTCTTACAAGTAATGGTGTTGAAAGTACAAAACAACTTGGAAAAGGTTTTGAAAGTAGAGGAATAAATTTTAAATCAGTATATATAAGTGATCTTGATCGTACAAAAGAAACAGCTAAAAATATTTTACTTTCTCTTACAGAAAATAATCTTAAATTAAACGAAGATGTGAGATTAAAAGAAGGTTTCTTTGGTATATATGAAGGCGATATTTCTGCAAATATGTTATATGATATAGGAAAAGAATTTGGTTATAATTCTTCTAAAGAATTTAAAGATAGTAATGATTACACAGTAGAAAATATAATGAATACTGTAGCTAAATTAGATGAATTACAACTTGCAGAAAACTATAATGATATTGCTGCAAGGACAAAAGTAGCTTTAATAGAAATAGCTGAAGAAAATAAAAATTTAGGTGGAGGAAATGTTTTAATTGTTTCTCATGGAGTAGCAATAGATGCAATGATTTCAGGTATGACAGATAAAGCTCCTGAAAAAGGTGACTATAAAAATGCTGCTGTTACAAAAATAGTATATAAAAATGGAGTATTTGATGTACAAGAAGTTAATAACACAGACTATATAGAAATAAATAATTAAAAATAAAAAAACAACTAAACTTATTTATAATTAAGTTTAGTTGTTTTTTATTATTCATCTTTATATGAAATATATGTAACTAAAGCACTTAATATTAAACTTAAAAATACTCCTAAAATAACAGTATACCAAAACATATTATTTAACCCTTCTGCTGGATTAATAAAGCCAAATGTCATAAAAATACCTATCCCACTCATAACATAATTTATACTTCCAATATATCCAATTATACCACTTATAATACTAGAAATAACACAACTAATTATAAATGGCTTTTTCTTAGGTAAACTAATACCATAAATTGCAGGCTCTGTTACTCCAAAAAATCCAGATATTATTATTGGTATAGATATAGATTTTAATTTTTTATCCTTAGTTTTTAAAAATATTCCTATTATTACTCCTGTTTGGGCAAAAGATGCTGCAAACATTAATGGTGAAATAAAATCATTTCCTGTAGTCATAATATTATTTATCATAATAGGAATAAAAGCCCAATGTAGTCCAAAAATAACAATAATTTGCCATAATGCACCTAATGCAAGGCCTGCTAATGCTGGAGCAAAATTATATATTGATAAAAATATAACTCCTATTAAATCAGAAATCCATGTCATAATAGGACCTATTACTAAAAATGTTATAGGTACAACTATTAATAATGTAAACATTGGAACTAAAAATTGTTTTACTACATCAGGAATAACTTTTAATAGTAATTTTTCTACTCTACAACTAAAATATACTGCTACTATAATAGGTATAACTGTATAAGAATAATTCATTAATAATACTGGAATTCCTAAAAAAGTAGTATATACATTAGTTTCAATAAAAGTATTTTCAAATAAAGTATATATAGCATTTCCTTGAGATATATTTAAAAGATCAGGATATAACATTGCAGCAGCAACAGCAACACTAGTAAAAACATTACCTCCAAATTTTTTAGATGCTGAATAAGCTAAAAATACAGGCATGTAATAAAAAAATGCATCTCCTGCTGCATAAAGCAATTGATATATTCCAGAACTTTCTTCAAATAAATTAATACTTACTAATAAAACTAAAATTCCTTTTATCATACCAACAGCAGTTAAAGTTCCTAACATTGGAATGAAAATGCTAGATATAATTTCTATAAATGTATCTAATAAATTTTGTTTATTTTTAACTTCAGTAGTTTCTTCTTTTTCTAAATCTAAATATTTAATTGTATCTTTAAAAACATCTCCTACTTTGTTTCCAATTACAACTTGAAATTGTCCTCCTGCTTTAATTATAGATATAACATCATCTAAATTTTTTAATTCTTCTTCATTAACTAAACTTTCATCTTTTAATTTAAAACGTAATCTTGTAATACAATGTGTTAAACTAATTACATTTTGTTTTCCACCTACAGCTTCTATAATTTTTTGGGCTAAAATATCATAAGACAATGATTTCAACTCCTTTTAATATTAAAAATTTTTAATAAATATTATATTATACAAGTATTTTTATATTACTGATTTTAGAATTAAATGTTAAAATTTTAAAAGTATAAATAAAAAAGATTATTTATATTAAAGATCATCTATAAGTGAACTACTTTTAGCATATGCTGTACTCTTTGCTTCAAAAAAATCTGTTTTTATAAAATTAGCATTGCTATATTGGCTAACCCATTCCATTGATTCTGGTTCTTTATCATAACCATCATATAATTTTCCAAATCCAACATCTTTACATCTTAAATTAGCTAAATATTTAATATAATCTTCTATCATTTTAGAATTTAATCCAGAAATATTATTTCCTATAACATAATTACCCCATTCTATTTCTTGTAAACATCCTTCATTAATCATATCTTTATATATTTTTATATATTTATCAGAAAAGTACTCTGGATTTTCTTGTCTTAATTCATTAATAATATTTCTAAATAACCACAAATGAGTATTTTCATCTCTATTTATATATCTTATAATTTGTACAGACCCAGGCATTTTACTATTTCTGCCTAAATTATAAAAAAACATAAATCCACTATAAAAATATATACCTTCTAAAATATAATTTGCTACAGCTGTTTTTATTAAAGAAAATAATGTTTTATTATTTTGAAATTCATTATATAAGTCACCAATAAAAGTGTTACGCTTTAATAATATTTCATCATTTCTCCACTGATATAAAACTTCTATTCTTTTTTGAGGTTCACAGATAGTATCTAATATATAACTATAACTTTGACTGTGAACAGCTTCCTGAAATGTTTGTATTGATAAACATAAATTTATTTCATTTGCTGTTATATATTCTGATATATTAGGTAAATTTGCTGTTTGTATACTATCTAAAAAAATTAAAAATGATAGAATCTTATCATATGCAGTTCTTTCTTCATTTGTTAAATAATTATAATCTTTAGTATCTGTTTGTAAATTAATCTCTTCTGGTATCCAAAAATTATTCATAGCTTGTCTATACCAATCACTAACCCATGTATATTTCATATTATTAAAATCATTTAAATTTGTAGTATCTCCACACACCATTTTTCTAGATAATATATCTATATCTCCAAATGGATTAAAAAGTGGTTTTCTTTTTAATTTATCCATATTTTCTCCTTATTTATTATTATAATTTTATGATGCACATACTGTACACTCTTCTACTTCTAAACTTTTACTTCTTACATAATAAATAGTTTTTACTTCACTATCAAATGCTAAAATATATAAATCTAATATTTTTCTAAAAGAATAATCATTTGTTATATAGATATTAACACTTTGAGATTGATCTATATGACGCTGTCTTATCCCTGCAGCTTTAATTGACCATGACTGATCTATACTATAACTACTTTTATAATACCATTGTGTATCTAATGTTAATTCAGGAACTACTCTAGGTATTATCATATTCTTTTTTTCTTCTAAGAAAAATAAATTCATTACAGGATCAACACCAGCAGTTGAACCTACTATTATACTTGTACTACTAGTTGGTGCAATAGCCATTATCCAAGCATTTCTTAATCCATTTTTAGAAACCTTTTCTTTTAATTTTAACCACTTATCTGAATTATAATTTCTTTTTTCAAAATAATCTCCTGTATGCCAATCACTACCCTCAAAAAACTTATATTTACCTTTTTCAATTGCAAGATTGCAACTTGCAGATATAGCTTCATAATTTATTTTTTCAAATATTTTATCTGCAAATTTTAAATGGCTTTCACTTTCCCATGTAATTCTATTTTTAACTAACATATGATGATATCCACTTACTCCTAAACCTATTGGTCTATAATTTGAACTTGTTAATTTAGCATATGGTAAAGGAAATAAATTTAAATCTATAACATTATCTAATGCTCTTACAGCAATTTTTATAGTTTCTGATAATTCCATATCATTATTAACATCTATTTTTCCTAAAGATAAACTAGCTAAATTACAAACAACAAAATCACCAGGTTTTCTTTTTGTAACAACTATTTCTTCACCATTTATATTTTCTATTGTTTGTTCTATATTTTCAATTTCACTCATATTTTGAGCTATTTCAGTACATAAATTACTACAATATATTATTCCTTTATGGCTATTAGGATTATACTTATTTACAATGTCTCTATTAAATGCAAATGGTGTACCCGTTTCTACAACACTTTTAATAATAAGTCTAACTAAATCTTTAATAGGTACTACTTTTTTTGAAATTCTTGAGTCTAAAATACAATCTTTATATTTTTCTTCCCATTCTGTTCCCCAATAATCTTCTAAAGAATAACCTTTTATTTCTTTTATTTCATGAGGGCACATTAAATACCAATTACCTTCTATATCATTTTTTACTGTTTTCCAAAATAAATCGGGATAACAAACTCCTGTAAAAATATCATGAGCTTTCATTCTATCATCGCCATTATTAGTTTTAAGTGCTAAAAATTCTAATAAATCTTTATGCCATACATCTAAGTATACTGCTACAGCACCTTGTCTAACACCTAATTGGTCAACAGCAACTGCAGTATCATTAGCTAATTTTATCCAGCCAATTATACCTCCTGCAGCACCTTTAAAACCTCTTATACTACTACCTTTTGATCTAACTTTACCAAAGTATAAGCCCATTCCACCTCCAAATTTACTAACAGTAGCAAAATTATCAATACTATGATATATTCCAGATAAACTATCAGGTACTGTATCTATAAAACAAGAAGACAATTGATTAAATGGTTTTCTTGAGTTAGATAAAGTTGGTGTAGCCATAGTAACTTTTAAAGTACTTAATATATCATAAAATTTTTTTACCCATTCTAAACGATTATTTTTTTCATTCATGGCTAAATGTAATGATATACCCATATACATTTCTTGTGGAGTTTCTAAAGGTTTATTTTCATTATTTTTTATGACATATCTATGTATCAAAAGATTTAATCCAGAAAAATTTAAAAGTTCATCTCTAGAATTATCTATATAATTCTCACAAATATCTATTTCATCTTGAGAATAATTTTTTAAAATATAATCACCATATAAATTATTTTCTGTTAGCACTTTAATTTTTGTATAAAAACTATTTATATTATATTGTTTTGTATTATTTTTTACATCCATTCTATGTTTAAATGATAATAATCTACTAGAAATATACTCCCAATTACTTTTTTCTTTAGAAGTTAATTCTACAGCTGCTTTTATAAGTAATTCTAATTTTTCATTAGAAGTCATATTTATATTTATAAAAGATAAAAATTTAATTTTTAAATTTTCTAAATCATATTCTCCAGTATTAAAATCAATTTGTATTTTTTTTAATATATCTTTTAAAGCATCTTTATCTAAATCATCAAATTCTTTTATAATATCATCTACAACTTTCCTTTTTTTTGCATGTTTATCTCTATATAAAATATAACTTTTACTTTCAAGATAAAAATTTTTCTCCATCAAAGTTCTTTCTACTAAATCTTGAATTAATTCTACATGTGCAGGTTGATTTAAAAATTTAATTTTTTTTTCTATATCATATACTATATCTAACAATACTTCATCTTCTACTAAATTATTAACGCTTAAAAAAGCTCTATTAATTGCATTTTTTATTTTTTTATTGTTATACTTTTCTTTATGTCCATCTCTTTTCTCAATACTTATAATGTCCATTTATTTTCACCCTTATTGCATATATTGTATTTACCAGTTATTGTACTACAACATATTGTGTTTTTCAACTAAAAAAAACTTTTAACTACTAGTTGTTATTATATAGTAAACATAAAAAAAGATATTACTTTTTTAGTAATATCTTTTTACGTTAATTAAATTGCGGGAGCCGGATTTGAACCAACGACCTTCGGGTTATGAGCCCGACGAGCTACCAGACTGCTCCATCCCGCGATATTATATGAATATATAAATATGGGGGAAGAAGGATTCGAACCTTCGAAAGCACAGCTAACAGATTTACAGTCTGCCCCCTTTGGCCACTCGGGAATTCCCCCATAAATAAATATAAAGCCGATGATCGGACTCGAACCGATAACCTGCTGATTACAAGTCAGCTGCTCTACCAATTGAGCCACATCGGCAAGAAAATTGGCAACCACCTACTCTCCCAGGCAGTTACCCACCAAGTACCATCGGCCG
>CAMLLW010000029.1 GCA_946481295.1 uncultured Clostridia bacterium
CTTTTTCTGATACTGTATCTATATTGTTATTTGTAGATGTTAAATGTACATCTCTTAATACAAGACTTCCAGCAGCAGTTGAAGATTGTCTTAAACCTTTATATGTAACTCTTATTATATTGTATCCGTGATTATTACTTCCTGCATATTCTATAGTAATATCGGCATTTTGTGGTAATACAACTGTAGATTGTCCTTCTAATTTTGTATCATCAATATCAGTAAATTCATAACCACTTGGTGCTTGAATTTCAAATCCACCTTCTTTTGGTAAAGAACCAACTCTTTGTTCTTCTACTGTTACATCAAATTTAAAGTTTGTTCTATCTGTTGGTATATCTTTTACATAAGTATGTGTAGAACCATCTTTTGTAGGATTAGCAAATGTTCTTTCTACATTACTATCAAGTGTATAATGCATACCATTGTCTTCTAATTTAACTTTTGCATTATTATCTTCTGATGTTGTTCTTACTTGTAATGGTACTGTTACTTGTTGTCCTTCATCATTTTCAGACTTAGATTTAGCATAATATTTACCATTTAATGGATTTTTATCGAATATATAAACAAGTGCTCTATCTCTACCAGAATATGAATTATTAAAAATTAACATATAACCTTGATCTAAGTTTATATAAGTATCTCTTTCTAATTTTCCATCATCATGTATATAATCACCTGCTATACCACTTAGTGATTTAGCTAATTTTGCTGGAATATTAGAACCTTCTGTATAATATTCAATACCATCAACTTTCTTAGGATCATTAATATTTATTCCTGTTGTATATACTCTACTATAAGAATCAAATCCTTCATAATACCACTCTGCATTACTTAATGTTAACATAAAGCTCATGTAATCTTTATCTTTACCACCATCTACATTAACTTTATATATATTCTTAATATGATTGATTTCATTTTGAATAATTGAATTGCCGTATGCGTCATTTAATTGATCTAAATGATAAGTTTCTTCAAATTGGTCAATTGAATTTTTAGTAGCTGTATTATTATCAAGACTGTCAATTAAATTATTTAATTTTTCAACAAATTCATTAGTAGAAATATTAGAATCTAATAAAGAATTAAATTCAGAATTAAAATCAAATTTTTTAACTTTTGATATTTCATTTTTTACAGATTCTCTATCGTCTTTTGAAATTGTTTTATAATTATTTTTCAAACTTTTTAACTTTAATATTTCATTTTGTACATTTTGAGAATAGTCAAATGTAGTATCATCTTTTAAAACATCTTGTTTTGGTTCTTGTCCATTATCTTGAGATTTACCCTCATCATTAGATATTTCTTCATCTTTATAAACTAAACCATCTTTTCCTGATTCTTGAATTAATAAGTCATTATCACCTTTTACTTCAGGTTGAGATTCAAATACACTAACTTGAGGTACTTCATTGTTTTCTACTACTTCAGGTTGAGATTCAAATGTACTAACTTGAGGTGCTTCATTACTTTCTACTACTTCAGGTTGAGATTTAAATGTACTAACTTGAGGTGCTTCATTATTTTCTTCAACTTTATTTTGATCATCTTCTAATGATCTAACAGCCATAGGAGTACTGTTCTCTGGTATTGAATTATCATCTCTAATTTTTTCTAAACTAGTATATATATCATTAGTATTTTTATCTAACTTAGTTAAGTTATCTATAAAGCTTTTTACACTTTCTGGAATTTCAGAATCTGTACTTCTAGTATTATTAGCAATTCCACGATTACCTTTAAGTTCTATTCTATAAGAAGTACCTTTCATCCATTGATCAAAATCTTCGTTATTTCCTACTTCTTCACCAGAAAATCCATTTTGTGAAAAATAACCACTATTATTTGGATCCATAAGAAGAGTATTTTTAGCAGCAGCTAATACGTTACCAGCTAATCCACCTTTTATTGTTGCAGCGCTTGTTGAATCTGCCGCACGAAGAAGATTATTATAACCATTGTCTTCATTATTATTTTCATTATCTTGAATATTAGTTGAAGCATTTGCACGAACTACTGGTACAGTAGAAACTGCCATTACTCCAGCTAATAGAAGAGCTATATTTTTCTTCATATTAAAGTTTCCTCCTGATTTTTTTTGCGATTTTAAAATACAATCTAATATATAACCCCTATTACAAAATAGGTTTTATGTGACTAATTGTAACATTACATCATACAATCGTCAATATTATATAATAATTTGTAACAACATTGTAATATTATAATACAGTTGTAAATAAAATAATTTTTGTTCTTAAATTATGTAAATAATATATCACTATCAAACTTATATATCAAGCGTTTTTCTCAATTGTAACAAACATGTAATAATAGTATGTAATTAAAATACTTATTGTAAAAATTTTGTAAAAGTTTACAAAATTATCTTATATAATTATTTTTATTTAATACATAATAAAAGGAAACTAGTATAATCTAGTTTCCTCTTATAAGTTATATATTAATCGTTATCTGTTGTATTTCCTGTTGTTGTAGAATTCATTGTACTTGTTGGATCTGTTGTATTTCCTGTTGTACTTTTTGGATTATCTACTGACGCTGTTGTATCATCAGTAGTTATAGCTGTATTAGCTGTAGTTGTATTGTCTAGCATTCTACTAGAAATTGTATCAGTACCCCTGTCTGTTCCTCTATCAGTAGTACCATTAGTTGTTGTATTAGTCATTGTTGATTCTTTAGACGTATTTAAAACAGTATCAGTGTTATTAATGTGCAACCTATCTGTATAATCACTAGCATTATCATTAGTTGTTGCATTAGTATTTGTTGTGTTAGAACCTGTTCCTGTTGTATTTAGTCCAGTACTGTAATTACTATATCCATTATTATAGTTATTATATCCGCCATTGTAGCTATTATAATATCCGCCATTATATCCATTAGTTGTTCTATTTAATCTATCTCCGTAGTAATCACTATATCCTGTTCCATGTCTATTATAAGAACCTCTATTTCCTATTTCGTTTGAATTTACACTATTATTGTAGCTATTAAAATCATTATGGTAATTATTGTGGTTACCTGTGTCATAATAGCCTCTATTACTACCTAAGTTATAACTACTACTATAACTATTTGTATAATTGTTATTATTAGTAGAAGTACTATTATTATGACGTTTATTATCTACATCATTATTATCATATAAATCTGCATTAGCTGCATTATAAGTTGCAGTAGCACTTGTTGCATCCCAACCTACATTAATACCAAATGCTTCACCTAAAGTACGGAATGGTATAAATGCTCTATCATCTGTAATTTCTACAGTTACCCTTAAACCATCAGGACTTAACATTGGAATATCTACTCCATTTACTACCATTGTATCGCTATTTGTTTGCATTTGTACAATTCTTTCTCCAGAATCAATTGTAATTGTTCCTGTTTTAGCATCCCAAATAACACTATCATCTGGAATACCTAGTGCTGTAGATATAAATCTTACTGGAACCATTGTAGAATTACTTCTTTGAGAAATATAAGCAGCAACTGGCATTGTTACTTGTTTACCATTTACAACTATAACTGGATTTCCTACTGTTACTTTAACTACATTATTTATTGTAGAATTATTATTTACATCTGGTAATACACTTAAGTACTTAGTAGAAATACCAGGAATATTAAAGTAATCATCTCTATTTACATCTCTACCATTTACAGTGTAATCAATTAATCCTTCGTAGTTATTAGCTACAGCAGGCCCCCAAGCAACTATATCGTATCCTGCAGATGAAGAATTTGTTATAGGAGCTGCACCACTTACTTTAACTTTTACATTAGAGAACCTAATAGCAGAAGCTCTTGAAGATTCTCTATCAATCTTAAATTTAATTTGTCCGTCGCCAGAACCATTTCTGCTTCCTAATCCTAAATCATTAGAAGTAGACATATTTCTAACTTTCATATCTCCTTCTGTTATTTCCCAATTGAATCCTGGCATAATAGAAATATCAGAAGAAATATTGTCAACTACAGATACATAAACTTCTTTGTTGTATTTTAATACACCTGGAGCAGTTTCTCTTATTGTAAAGTCTCCAACTGTAAAATGTTGATATCCTACTTTTACATTTGATAAATCTGCAGTTATTGTAACTGGGTTTATTGCCCTTGCTATAACAATACTTTGTTCTATATCGCCTTCTGTTGTTACAGCAGAACCACCTATACGTAGTGGAATATCTCCTGAATAGTCAGCTTGAATACTTAACCATAAATCAAGTTCAAACTTAGCTTTATTTTTAGTATTATTATTTAAGTCTGATAAAGTTAAAACGTTGTCATCTATTCTTACGTAAGATGATCTATCTCCGTTATAGAAAGATCTAGTTTCTAAATCATTTCCATTATTAATATACCTAGTTCTTCTAAACTCGGCTTTTCGTATTCTAACTTCTTCTGGCAATGTAAATGTTGTAACCCTTTGAGCCCACCAAGCATTTTCCACTTGCTCTTCAAACTTAATAGTAGCTGCTTTATGCTCAGTATCACCTATATTATCACTAATAATTCTATCATTGTTATCAATACTATATTCACCTTCTAAACGTCCACTTACTAAAGTTGGAATAGTTTCTAAGGTAGTTAATTTTACTCTCCAGTTTCTTGCATATGCTGCTAAGAATCTTTGAGATCTAACCGTAGTTTGATTATTTGTATGTGTATTAGCCCATTCTGTAGTATTAGGTCTCCAGTTTACATTCCTTATATTCATATATAAGTCTTTTTCTACTATTGTATCTACATTTCTATTATTTTCTACTAACCTTAAGTTTTTAATACCTAATGTACCAAGAGTAGCTGTAGACTGTACTAAATTTTTATAAGCTATTACTATTACAGATTGATCATTATTATTTCTGTATTGTAATACCCAGTCTGTCCCATTAGACTCTCCTGGTATAGAAACTCCAGATTCAGCAAAGAATCTAGCATCTGCAATATCAAATTCATAACCGGAAGGTGCCACAATTTCAAAAGAACCATTTTTAGGAAATGCTGCAATTCTGTTTTCTCTAACAGTAATATCTTTTATTAAGAAATTTGTTCTTGCTGTTGGAGGGTCATCTACTATTGTAGTAGTTTCTCCTTCTTCAGATCCATTAGTTATTTTTGTAGAGTTATATTCTATAGCATAATCTCCTGTTAAGTTACGCAAGTAAATACTTGAATCCATATCAGAAAGAGTTCTTACTACTAAAGGTATAAATATCCTTCTATCTACGTCTACATCTTTATAATTTTTACCTGTTAAAGGATTTTTATCTAAAACATATAATAAAGATTCACTCTTATTAGAATTATTAAATACTATAATATATCCTTGATTTAAATCTATATATACATCCCTTGTCATTGTTATAGTTCCACTAGTAGCACCAGTTTCTATATAATTAAATAATAAGTCTCTTACAAGATCTGCTACTTTTCCTGGTTCTATAACGTCTGGAGCGCCTATAGCAGTATTCGCACCTCTATAATAATAAATATTATTATTACTATTAGCTTTTTCTCTCATACTAAATAATGTTGTTCCACCAGTTGTAAAACCTTGGTACATCCATTCTGCATGGTTTAATGATAACAAGAAGTCCATGTATGCTACACCATTTTGTGTTACAGAATAAGTTGATGTACGATTTCCATTATTATTATTTGTATTGTTTGTGCTATTATTATTTGTATTATTTGTATTTAAATTTGCGATTTGATCATAAGCTAAAGCAATTTTATTTGTTAAATCTAAAGTAGCTTTTTTATCAATTGCAGAGTTTCCATTTCCATCATTAGTTGATTTATCTTTTAGCCATCTATTATTTTCATTTAAATATTCATTAAGATTTGCTATAAGAGTAAATAATGCTGCCTCTACTTTTGTAAAATTACCTTTTCTATTAGAATAACCAGATTCTATAGCAACGCCTGAATCTGCTAATCCATCTGAAGTTATATTTCCATTTCCATCTATATAACTTTGTATTGTAGTAATATCATTACCAAAAAT
Source organism: uncultured Clostridia bacterium (assembly GCA_946481295.1). Taxonomy (GTDB): domain Bacteria; phylum Bacillota; class Clostridia; order Lachnospirales; family UBA5962; genus CAMLLW01. The sequence goes on from CAMLLW010000029.1 coordinate 6,047, forward strand.
TGTGTTTACATTGTCTGGCCACTCATTAATATTACTTTGTAAATTTGTGATTAAATTGTAATCATCAGATCCTAAAGTGCCATTGTTTTGTAAACTTGTTATTAAGTTATTTACGCTAGTATTAAAATTTTGTTGTGTAGGAATATTATTAATAGACATTTGTGCTCTACCAATTACCCCATTGTCATCAACAAGTTTATTTACCGCATTTTTTAATATTGTTGCAATTTCACCAGATTTATCTAAATCATTTTTTAAATTGTATTTTGCTAAGTTATTTAAATTTACTTTTGCCTCTTCAATTTCAGTAACTGCATCTAACAATGGTCTTAATTCTTCTGAATAATTTGCACTTTGTCTAGTATTTCCATTATTATTATTTCCATTATTATTGTCATTTCCATTATTATTTGTATCATTTATACTAGAATCTTCACCAAAGTTATTTTTAAGGTCTATTTGTACATCTATACCTTTTACCCATTGTTCTATATCTTCATTATCGTTAACATCTGCAGCTGTCTGTCCATTTTTAACAAGAGTTCTATCTGCTAAAAATGTATTTTCTTGAACTGCTAGAGGACTTCCTGCTAATGTTACTTCTATAGATTCACCATGTTTTCCTGATGTTCTCGGAGTCAAATTATCATAGGTATTTACTGTATTATCTGCATTATCTGCATTATTATTCTTTGTTAAGGCAGTAGCATTTACATTTACAGGCACTGCAGAAGTTGCTACTACTCCGGCTAATAAAAGAGCTACATTTCTCTTCATTCTTAAATTCCTCCTCAAAGTTTTGTTCAAAGCAGGATACTAAGCATTTATCCTAACAAATCATTAAATTTAAATATAAATTTAAAATAATGATTAATTTTAGTAATAGTTCTGTGGTTTTAAAGTTATCTTTATATTTAAAAAATGTATTTATACATTTATTTATTTTTACAAAACATTTTCACTTTAAAAGCCAAATATTTTATATGTGGCTTTACAAAATCTATTATTTGTCTTTTATTTTTTTTTATACGTTTTTTATATTTTTAAATTTAAATAAAAAAAACAAAAAATAAAAAAGAGTCTAAATTTAGACTCTTTTTTATTTTTTGTTTTTAATTTTTTTCTGAATATTCTATCATTGCTTTAACTAAACCATTAAAAAGTGGATGTGGTTTATTAGGTCTAGACTTTAATTCTGGATGAAATTGTACTCCTACAAACCAAGGATGAATATCTTTTTTAAGTTCTACAATTTCTACTAATCTTTCATCTGGTGAAACACCAGCTATTACTAATCCTTTTTGAATCAATTCTTCTCTATACTTATTATTAAATTCATATCTATGTCTATGTCTTTCATGAATTAAGTTAGAATTATATTCTTTAGAAACAGTAGTATCTTCATATAATTTACAAGGATATGCCCCTAAACGCATAGTTCCTCCTAAATCATCTATATCTTTTTGTTCTGCCATAATATCTATAACAGGATGTTTTGTTCTAGGATTAAGTTCAGTACTATTTGCATCTTCAAAACCTAATACATTTCTAGCATATTCTACAACAGCACATTGCATACCTAAACATATACCTAAAAATGGTATTTTATTTTCTCTGGCAAATTTAATTGAACTAATTTTACCTTCTATTCCTCTGTCTCCAAAACCGCCAGGAACTATTATACCATCTAAATTTTTTAACTCTTCATTTACATCTTTACTTTCTAACTCTTGTGCATTAATCCATCTAATATTAACCTTTGAATCATTATGTATACCAGCATGATTTAAAGACTCTACTATAGAAATATATGCATCTCTTAATTCTACATATTTACCTACTAATCCTAAAGTTACTTCTTTTTTAAGAGAATTTTGTTTATTTACAATATCTATCCACTCTTTAAGATCAGGTGTTTTTGGATCTATATTTAATTTTTTACAAACAGTTTGTGCTAGATTTTCTTTTTCTAATAGTAAAGGTACTTCATATAAACATTTTGCATCTAAATTTTGCATAACACAATCTTTTTCTACATTACAAAATAAAGCAAGTTTTTCTTTTGTTTCATTAGAAAGTTCTTGCTCAGTACGACACATAATAATATCTGGTTGTATACCTATAGATAACAATTCTTTAACAGAATGTTGTGTTGGCTTTGTTTTTATTTCTCCTGAAATTTTAAGATAAGGAATTAATGTTACATGAATATAAATAGCATTTTCCTTTCCAACTTCATTTACAAATTGTCTTATCGCCTCTAAAAAAGGTGCACTTTCCATATCTCCTACAGTTCCACCAATTTCAGTTATAATTATATCGGATTTAGATTCTTCTGTTACTTTATATATTCTTTCTTTTATAGCATTAGTAATATGTGGTATTACTTGTACTGTAGCTCCTAAATATTCGCCTTTTCTTTCTCTATTTAATACTGACCAGTATATTTTGCCTGTAGTTATATTATTATTTATATTTAAATTTTCATCTATAAATCTTTCATAATGTCCAATATCTAAGTCTGTTTCTGCTCCATCATCTGTTACAAAAACTTCTCCATGTTGGTATGGACTCATAGTACCTGGATCTATATTTATATATGGATCAAACTTTTGAATAGTTACTTTATATCCTCTAGCTTTTAATAATCTCCCCAATGAAGCTGCTGTAATACCCTTACCTAAACCAGAAACTACACCACCTGTTACAAAAATATATTTTGTATGCATGTTTTCACCTCTCAAAAAATTATTATATAAGTATAGTATTTAAATTAATATATTGTCAATATATATAATATTTTAAATGATTTTATTAAAATTTAAAATATGTATAATTTTTATTTGATTTATCACAAATATATTTATACTTCCTCAACTTATTTTAATTATTTTATCAATTTTTATTCTTGTATGAAAAATTTAAGTAAAAAAACACTCAAAATTGAGTGTTTTTTTACTTAAAATATTAAAATATTAATTACTATTTTAACTTGGATAATTTATAATTCTATCTGTATAATCTACAACTAAATTTTCTCTCATATATGATATTAATGCATTTAAAATAGCTGCAGCTTCTGCTTTAGATAAATAACTTTTAGGGTTAAATTTTCCATTCTCATCTTCTGATATTAATCCTATATTATAAGCTGCTTGTATTTCCTTTTTAGCCCATATATCTATATCTTTATCATCTACAAAAGATGTAGTAGCTGCTCCAGTAAAACCTAAATGTTCTAATCCTAATGATCTAACTAATAATGAAACAGCTTCTTGACGATCTATTGGTGAATCTATATAAAAATTAGAATCATTTCTACCTACAATTAATCCATTATTAAATGCAGATATTATATATTTATACTCTTTACGATCTGGAAGTACATCAGGAAAAACAACATTTATTGGATCTTTCTTTTTAGAACTTCTAACCTTACTTTTTTTATTTTTATTTTCATCTTCTATTGGAAGTTTTATAGCATTTACTAAAGAAGTTACAAACTCTCCCCTTGTTATAATTTGATCTGGTTTAAAATATATAGGATTACCTGTAAATACTTTCATTGCAAATAACTTTTTAATATCTGTTTCTGCAAAATGACCTTTTAAAAAAGAAAGATCTGGAGCTATTAATTGTTCAAAATTATTATAAGATGCTATATTAACAGAACCACTATCATCTATATCATTAAATTGTTGTGGTTTTAAAAATATACTATAAGAAATACCACTCTTATTTTGCATTATTTCTCTATAATTTCCTTCAAAACTAATTGCATTAGGTTCATTTTGAGAATAATTTAAATTTTTGTTTACAGAAACTGTTGGTCTAACTTGATAATGCATTTGCCAATTATCTGTATATACATAATAATCTGTTTTATGAGTTTCTGTATTTGACCAAGCACTATCATACCCATAAATATCACTTATTCCTTCTAATATAGTATCTCCATTATTTTCTGCACCATCTCCATTATTAGTATAAACTGCTCTTTGAGATGCATTTCCTTTATAGTAGTTTACACCAGCATTTTTATCTTCTATAATACCTATTTCAAATTTTGATCTAGAAGAATCTAATTTATAGTTTCCTTCTGGTGTAGTAATATTTTCAGACCAAGAAGTAACAGTGTAATCTTTTATAACTTGGCTATCTTCTTTTCTATAATTTACTTTAAATGTTATATTCCTTTTTAAATCTACATCATGATTATTTGAATCATTTGAAGTAATTTTATAATTAATAGTATAAGATCCTGAATCTTTATCATTTTCTACTTTACCGTTTTGTTTTACTGTAAGTATACCTTCAAATTCTTCTGGTTTTCCCCCTAAAAAAATTAGTTCTTTATAAATATATTTACCTGATATATCTTGTAATTTATCAGACGTATCTAATAAAATATCTGTTGTTTTTGGTAATTTTTTACCTTCACTAGTTCCACCAAAAAAACCTATAGATCCAATATCTCCAGCAAATACATTTATTTTAGGTGAAAATAATATTACTAAAAAAAATAACATAAATTTTTTAATTATAATATTCATTAAATTACCCCCTAATTTTTATTTTTCAACTAAAATAATGTATCCATCTATATTACTTCCAGAAGCAATTTTTTGAGGTAAAGAATTTGTCATAATTCTAATTTGATCACCATTAACTAATTTATTTTTTGGTTTAACCTCATTATTTTTAATTATTATAGAATTATTAGGTAATAAAATATTTAAAGTATTATCTTTAATACTTACATCTACCCATTTTGCAGTTTCTTCATTATAATATTTAGCATTTTTAATTTTAACACTATTATCTGATATTTCATAAATATCACCTCTTACCATTTTATATGAATAAGGTGACTCTATTATATGAGTAGCTTTTGATCCATCATAAATAATATTAAAAGATTTATTTTTTACACTTTCATCTGTATAGTCTATAAATTTATCTATACTTACATAACCATCCTTATTTATAAATAAAGTATTATAATCTATACTAAATTCACGTTCTACAGGTGTATAAACCCATTCTTCTCCTTGTAAAGTAGCTATAGACTCTACTTTAAATGATGTTTTAGGATTTACACTAGAAATTCTACCTCTAGCTATAGAAACATTAGAATATGAAGGGATATCATCTATATCTACAACAGCTGCAGAATTTTGACCATTTAATGCTACTCTAGTATAATCAGAGATTGAAATATTCATAGGATCTACAAGTCTTCCATTTTTTCTTACTATTGTGCCGTTATCTGTACCTATTTTACCATTTACTGAAGATATCATAAAACTTCCTGTACCATCTGCACTTATAACAGAATCAGGATTTAATAATTCATCTCTACCTGTTCTAAAAGTCAATTTCCTAACTTTTTGACCTGTTGCACTAGAATCAATAGCAATATATACTTCACCACTATTTCTTTTTAAAAATTTATTTATATAATCTAAAGAAACTCTTTTATCATTGTGGTAGAATTCTATATCTTTATTATATATATTAAGTTGTTTTAAATTTTTATAGTTTTCCCATCCTGTTTTAGTTAAACTTTGAGCATTTTGTATAATAATTTCATTTTGTAATGCATTAAACCCTGATACTTGACCTTTTATAATATCTGAAATATGTTTTGCATCATTTTCAACTACAACTTCTTTTACAGATTCTAAAACATATCCTGCACTAATAGTTGCTTTATTTATTAATAACTTTATATAATCTCCAACTTTTATTTCATTATTTTCTATAAAAGATCCGTTTTTACTTATAAATACTTCATTTGGAATATCAAACCATATAGTTTGACCATTATCATACTGAATTAATACTTGCATAACATTATTTTTATCTCTACTAATTTGTTTAATACTACCATACTTATATGTATAACTAGTAGATGCACTTATATTTACTACTATATTATTATCATTTGGATCAAAACGCATAAAAACAATATCTCCAGGTTCTATAGCAGATATTGAAGTTTCTTTTGGATTGTATTTAAAATGAGGAAACATTTGACTTATATAACCTATATCTTCATTTACTTGATAATATTCTTGCTTTTGTACTTTCATATCATTAGAATAATAATTTTTTGTAATTTTATTGCCGTTAATATCTCTAAAAACTATATATCCAAATTTATAATTATTTTCTATAACTATACCTTGCATTTCTTCTACCTTAGTCTCTTGTCCAATAAAATTAATAGATGTTACTATATCATTTTCTAAATTTAATTTAACTTTAGAACCTATAGGAATATTAATACCCTTTTGTTTTTTATCATCTATATAAATATATTTATTTTCATCAAACTCATCTTGATCTTTATCCCTATTCTTATTATTATTTTTATTATTATCTTTTTCAGTATCTATTCCATAAATTCCGCTAACTAATTTATATGAATAATTTTTGCCATTATCTCCTTGTAAAACAATCGTTCCATTATTAACATCTATAGAATATAATTTTCCTTCAAAAGAAGTATTAACATTAGATTTTTCATTTTGAATAACATTTATATAAATAACATTTTTATCTTTATCAGAATATAAATATTCAATTTTATCTCCTTCTGATAATGTATTTATTCCACCTATTTTGCCACCTTTAAATACAACACAATCAGATATATCTTCTTTTGAAGATGGATTTTTTAAATACTCATACTGTATTATATCAACATCTCCATTAGAATTTCTTATATAAAAATTTCTCCAAACACCGCCTATATGTATAGATTTTTCTTGAGAGTCTTTAAATCCTCCTACAGTACCTGTTTTTCTTTTAATATCTTTTAAATCAAAATAAATTTTATCTACATTATTAATTATATTAGCAAGTTGTATATTTGTAATATTACCTTTTGGATTAAATTTTCCATTAATATCACCTAGCATTATTTTATTGGAAACTATTTTATCTATATATGTTAAAAATTTAGAATCTATACTTTGCCAATCTGAAAAATTAAAAATATCTGTATTTTCTTTTTCTAAGTTTATATCATTACTTCCCATTATTTTAAGCCCCATTGCAAGCCAAACTGCAAATTGCTCTCTTGTTACTGGTGATTTACCAAATAAACCTTCTTTATTTTCTTCTGATATTAATTTTAAATAATCATCATTATTTATAAGATTCTGTTCTAATGCAATATTAATATATCCTTTATACATTGCATTTAAAGTTTTTTCTTCATTTTTTAAATTAGAAGAAGCTAAATTTGCATCTGATTCTAATCCAATCATTCTAATAATTGTAGCTAAAGCTTCTCTATTACTTACTAATTGATTTGGATTAAAATTAGATGAATAACCTTTTATAATATTTAAACTTCCCCCTCTAACAACTTTTTCATAATCTTTATTACCAACCATATCTTTAAAATTTAAATTTTTAATTAAAGATAATCCTTGATTAGTTCCTGTATATATATTTTTAATTTGATCAGAAAAAATCTTATTATCTATAAGGCTATTAGCATAAATGTTAAAGTTTTTCGTTTCAACACATGTTATAGCCATAAGTGCAGAAACAGCTACTCCTAAGATTTTTTTCATGTCTAACCTCCTAAAATTTATATAATTATAAAATTAAATTTAAATTTGTATTTTTTATACATATAATATTTCGTGATAAACACGATTTTAATTAAATAAGTTTTTTAAAACTAGATATATATAAAAATTGAAAATTTTAAGAATAAAAATAGACAAAAAAAATTACCTATTAAAATAAATAGGTAATTTAATTATAAATTTAATTTATTATATATAATTATATAAATTTTTTATGCCAATTAAATGCAGATTTTATTATGTAATCTAAATCATTATATTTTGGTTTAAATCTAAGATCATTTATTGCTTTATTAGGATTTGCAATTAGTATATCGGGATCTCCATCTCTTCTTTTTTCTATTTTAACTTTAATATTAGAATTTGTAACATAACTTACTCTTTCTATTATTTGTTTTACACTAAATCCTTCTCCATACCCTAGATTATAAATATTACTTTCACTATTATTTAATAATTTTTCTAAAGCTAATATATGTGCATCGACTAAATCTGTAACATGTATGTAGTCACGTATACATGTTCCATCAAATGTATTATAGTCATCACCAAATATATACATATATTCTCTTTCTCCTAAAGCTGTTTTTATAACAAGTGGTATTAAATGAGTTTCTGGATTATGCATTTCTCCAATATTAGCACTTTTATCTGCACCTGCAACATTAAAATATCTTAATGATATATATTTAATATTATATGCATTATCAAACCATTTTAAAATTTTCTCTATTGCTAATTTAGTTTCTCCATAAGGATTTGTAGGAATAGTTTCATCAGTTTCTTCTATAGGAACTCTTTTTGGATTTCCATATACAGCTGCTGTTGATGAAAATACTATCTTTAAAATATTATTATTTTTCATACATTTTAATAAATTTAAAGAACCTAAAACATTATTTTCATAATATTTATAAGGATCTTTTACACTTTCTGAAACTATAGAGTTTGCTGCAAAATGTAAAACTGCATCTATTTTATGCATTTTAAAAATATTATCTAATTCTTTGAAATCTCTAATATCTACATTATAAAATAAAGCCCTGCTATCAATATTTTCTTTATAACCTGTTGATAAATTATCTATAACTAAAACTTTATAATTGCAGTCTAGTAGCTGTTTAACTGCATGACTTCCTATATATCCTGCTCCACCACATACAAGTATCATATAAATTAACCTTCTTATTTAGTATATTTCAATATAATATCCATAACTTCAGAAGTACCGTTGGATAAATTACTATTTTCCATATTTTTTATATATTTATCTCTATTTTTATATAAGTCTTTTATCTCTTCTACAAGTAAATTTTCTGATAAATTTTCTTCTTCTATTACTTTACTAAATCCTTGTGCTTTAAAAGAATTAGCATTTAAAATTTGATCTCCACGGCTTGCATCTTTAGAAAGTGGAATTAGTAAATTTGGTTTTCTTAAAGCTAAAAATTCATAAATAGAATTTGCTCCAGCTCTAGAAACAATTAAATCTGATACAACAAAAATATCTTTTAATTCTGTACTTACATACTCAAACTGATTGTATCCATCTAAGTTTTGCAATCCTTTATCTAAATTATTTTTTCCACATATATGAATAATATTAAAATCTCTTAAAAGTTTATTTAAACTATTTCTTATATAATTATTTATTTTAACTGAGCCTAAAGAACCACCCATTACTAATAATATAGGCTTTTTATTTTTTAATTTTAATTTAGGATAAATTTTATCTTTATTTCCTTTAAATAATTCTTGTCTTATAGGTGTCCCTGTTACAATACCTTTTCTTTTAGGTAAATTTTTTATAGTTTCTGGAAATGTTGTGCAAACTACTGTTGCAAATGGTATACTAATTTTATTTGCAAGACCGGGTGTTATATCTGATTCATGAATTACAACAGGTACTCTACACATTTTGCCTGCTAAAACTACGGGTACACTTACAAAACCACCTTTTGAAAAAATAATATCAGGTTTTATTTTTTTTATTAATTTTTTTGCTTCTGCAACTCCCTTTAATACTCTTAAAGAGTCTGTTAAATTTTTAACATCTAAATATCTACGTAATTTTCCACTACTTATACCATAGTATTTTATACCTACATTTTCTATTATTTCTTTTTCTATTCCATTTTTACTACCAATATAGAAAATTTCATAGTTATTTTGCTTAAGCATTGGCAAAAGTGCAACATTTGGAGTTGTATGCCCAGCAGTTCCTCCTCCTGTTAAAATTATCTTTTTCAAAAAATCACTCCCCAGTAAAATTATAATTATATTAAAACATAAAATTTAAAATTATTAAAGATATTTATAACCCAATTTAATAATATTAAACACAATTATTGTATATGATATGATATAATATTCTAATACTTAAAATTGTGAGGTAAAATTAATGTCTCATAAAGACAGAAAATTTAAAATAATACTAATAATAATTTTATGTGTTTCTCAACTAATTTATCTTCAAATAAGAGTTATATATAATAAAAATCATTATAAACTAGCCTATGCTGATGCAATAATAGTGCTAGGTCATTCTATAGATGAAAAAAATTCACCTAGTAAATGGCTAGAACTAAGACTAAAAGCAGCTCTTGATTTATATAATAAAGGATTTTCTAAAAAAATAATTGTTTCTGGTGGAAAAGGTCCAAAAGATAATATAGCTGTTGCTATATCAATGAAAAACTGGCTTATAAAACATGGAATACCTGAAAATGCAATATTAGTTGAAGATATGTCTAAAAACACATATCAAAATTTTGAATATAGTCATATAATAGCTTTAAAAAATAATATTAATTCAATAATTGTAGTTACTAATGATTTTCACATAACAAGATCTGTATATATAGCTACTATGTTCTTTAATGAAGTATACGCAAAACCAGCTATAACTAAACTTTCAATTTATAAAGTATTTGCTTATTTAAAAGAGCCATTATCAATAATAAAATACACTTGTATTCATTATTTTTTTAAAATATTTATATATTAAA
>CAMLLW010000030.1 GCA_946481295.1 uncultured Clostridia bacterium
TGCATAAATCTATCTCCAGTTCTACCTTTTCTATAACATGCAGTACAATAACTTGGTATATATCCATCTTTTAAAACATCTTTTAAAATATCAATAGGTGTTCTTTCATCACTTGTTTTAAATTGTGTATTAGAATGATTATTTTCTTCTCTTTCTTTATAACCTCCAACTCCTGTAGAAGACCCTGCACTTATTTGTGAAATACCATATTTTAATAATTCTTTTCTCATACTTGGACTTTCCCTTGTTGAAAGTATTATTCCTGTAAAAGGAACTGCTAATCTTAAAATAGCAACTACTTTTTTAAACATATCATCACTAAGTAAGTTAGGGTATTCATCTAAATTTACAGATTCTGCTGCTCTTAATCTAGGTACAGAAATTGTATGAAATCCTACATTATATTTTTCTTCTAAATGTTCATTATGAATCATAAGTGCTAAAACTTCAAATTTAGGATCTGCTAATCCAAATAGTACGCCTGCACCAACATCATCAATTCCGCCTTCCATAGCTCTATCAAAAGCAGTTAAATGATATTCATAATTACCTTTAATTGATTTTGGATGCATTTTTTCATAAACTTTAAAATCATAAGTTTCTTGAAATAATATGTATGTTCCTATTTTTGCATCATGTAATTTTTTATAATTTTCTACTGTTGTTGCTGCTATATTAACATTTACTCTTCTTATTTCACCATTATTTTTTTGTGTGCTGTATATTGTATCCAAACAATCTAAAACGTATTCTATAGGAGCATTAACAGGATCTTCACCTAATTCTAAAGCTAATCTTTTATGTCCCATTTCTTCTAAAATTTTCACTTCTTCTTTTACTTCATCCATTGTTAATTTTCTTCTACAAAATTTATTATCTCTTTTATATCCACAGTATGTACAATTATTTACACAATAATCACTTACATATAAAGGTGCAAATATAACAACTCTTTTACCATAAATCTCATTTTTTATTTCTCCTGCTATTTTAAACATTTCTTCAAGTTGCTCTTTGTCTTCACAGTGTAAAAGTACAGCTATGTCTTTATGTGATAATTTCTCTTTTTTCCTTAGTTTTTCAAGTACTAAATTAACAGTATCTTTTGTTGGGTTTTTAGTTTCTTCTAAAATAGAATTTATATAATCATAATTAATAAACATTTATACTTCTCCTCAATTTTATATTTAATTTTTATTTACATAAAATTTGGATTATCTCCTCTAGATTCTTCTACTTTAAATCCAAATTCACTAATATTTTTATCTATCATTTTTCTATATTCTGCATCTTCATCTAGTATATAAGCTTTATTATCATATAATGAATATTTTTTTCTTTGAGACATAGGTGACAAATTAGGCATTATAACATTACAACCAGCTTTTATACCTAATTCTCTACCTTTTGGATCTATACTTGATAAAGCAGTTGTAGATGGTAATAGAACTTGTGGCAATAATAATCTTGTTATTGCTAAAATAGTAATTGTCTTATCTAATCCACCATTTTCATAATTATTAAAAGGAGTATCTTTGTGTGAAATAAAAGGGCCTATGCCACACATAGCAGGTTGAAATTCTTTTAGAAATATTAAATCATTTACTAAATCTTGATCTGTTTGATTGGGTATTCCTACCATAAAACCTGCACCTGTTTGATATCCTATTTCTTTTAAATCTTTTAAACAATTTATTCTATCTCCAAATTTTTCGCCAGGATGAATATCTTCATATAATTTTTTTGAAGCAGTTTCATGTCTTAATAAATATCTATCAGCACCTGCATCAAAAAATGCTTTATAAGAATCATGGCTTTTTTCCCCAAGAGATAAAGTTATTGCGTTATTAGGGAATTCTTTTTTTAATGAACTTATTATGTCCACCATTATTTCGTCTGTATAATAAGGATCTTCACCTCCTTGCAATACAAAAGTTTTATATCCAAGGTCATTGCCTCTTCTAGCGCATTCTAAAATTTCTTCTTTTGTTAATCTATATCTACAAGCTTTTGTATTGTCTCTTCTAATACCACAATACATACAATTTTTTTTACAGTAATTTGATATTTCAATTAGTCCTCTTATATATACTTTATTTTTGTATGTTCTTCTTCTTACTTCATCAGCTTTATCTATTAATAATTTCATATTATTTTTGTCTATATTTTGTATTAAAAATAATAATTCTTCTTCTGAAGAATTATTATTTTTATATAGAGAATATATTATTTCTTCTACATTCATTTTTTTTACTCCAGTTACTTATATTTATTTTATACTTTTATCAAAAAATTTAGTATGTAAAAGCTCATGAGCTTTATGGCTTAATGGTTTTTCTAAATGATCATTATATAATTTTATTAATTTAGGATTTTCTTGTGCTCTTCTTACATAAAGATTTCTATCTATATCATTTAAACCTTCAGCTCTTTTTTCTAATTTTTCTGATAATTCTTTTTTATTTTTAATTTTAGGTTGCCCACCACCACCAATACATCCACATGGACAGGCCATAACTTCTATTGCATGAAAAAACTCTTCGTTATTTTTAACTTTTTCTATAAGTTTTTGAGCTTCTTTTAAACCATGTACAATACCTATTCTTAATTTTAAATCTTCAACTTCTACGTCACATACTCTACAGCCTTCATAACCTCTAAGTTCTTCAAATTCTATATTTTCTAATCTTTTATTAGTCATTTCTTCTACAGTAGTTCTTGTAACAGCTTCTATAACTCCACCTGTTCTACCAAATATAATTCCTGCTCCACTGTATTCACCTAAAGGTAAGTCTATTTCTTCTTCTTCAATAATACTTAAATCTATATTTAGAGATTTAAAAAGATCTATTAACTCAGTTGTTGTTATTACATAATCTACATCATAATTTAAATCTGTAGAAAATTCTTCTCTAGCAACTTCATATTTTTTTGCAGTACATGGTAATATAGCTACTGATACTAAATTATCGTTATCTATATTTTTTTCTTTTGACCATATATGTTTTGCAACTGCTCCAAACATATGTATTGGTGATTTTGCTGTAGATAAAGAATCTAGCATCTCAGGATGATTTTGTTCCATGAATTTTACCCATGCTGGACAACATGATGTAAACATAGGAATTTTAACATTTTTATCACCAGCAAGATATTTTTTTAATCTTTCTTGAAATTCAGCAGCTTCTTCTATAATTGTTAAATCTGCACCATATGTTGTATCAAAAACATAATCTACTCCTATTTTTCTAAGCGCTGACGCTACTTTTTTTTCAATGTTTACTCCAGAATCAAAACCAAATGCTTCTCCAATAGCAACTCTAACTGCAGGCGCCATTTGAGTTATTACTACTTTATCTTTATTTATAATATCATTTAAAAATTTAAAATTTATATTTCCAACTGTAATTGCATTTACAGGACATACTGTATAACATGCACCGCAATGAGTACATTCTTCATAATTTATATTATGTTTTTCTTTTTTCTCTCCATATATACAATCTACAGGACATACTCTTTTACAAGCACCACATCCAATACATTTTTCTGTAATATTTATTTTTGTAAGATGACTACATTGTGAGGTAGCACATCTTTTATTTGCAATATGTTCTTGAAATTCATCATAATAATTTTTAATAACATCTTCTATTAAATTTACAGGTAATTCAAAAAATTTTTCTAATTTTTTACAATGATTAATTACATTATTTAGTTCAACTATATTAGCTCTACCTTTACTTATCTTATCTAATATTTTATAAATATCTAAAAATATGTCTTTAGTTAATTTATATTTTTCTATATTTTCATACTTTATGTAATTTATTAGACAGTTTATATAATTTTTAAGATACTGTACGATACAATCATCTTCTGTTAATATTATTAAAACATTTTTATCGTTTTTTAGAAGAATATCTCTGTTAAATGTACTATTTAAAATTTTACCAAATGGTACACCATACTGTACTAATTTTACACTTTTTTTATTTAATGTACCACTACATTTATTTATAATATCTTCTAAGCTCATATTATCTTTTAATTCTATTAATTGTGGATTATTAATTTTTCCAGTTACAAAAATTGTATTCATATTTATATTTTTAATATTATTAGATGTATTTTTACTTATCTCTGTAAATATATACTCTAAATCATGCTTTAATATAGTTGACATGTTATTAATCATATAATCCCCCTTTATTATTTTTAAAATTAGGTTTTGTATACAATATTGTATAGAAATTATTTTAATAACAATAGTAACATCTGTCAACTTGATATGTTATATTGTAAAATTATTATTCTAATATACAATAATTTTATTTTTTATACCAAAAATTATGATAAGAAAATAAAAATAAAAAAGATCTTAATAATTTATAAAAATAATTATCAGATCTTTTTTATATTTATTTTTTATCTTTCCATAATTTTATTTTCTCTAGCGAAATATTTAGTATGAAGTAGCTCATGAGATTTACGGCTCAAAGGTTTATCTAAATAATCTTTATATATTTTTATTACTTTAGGATTTTCATGTGATTTTCTAATAACAAGATTTCTATCTATTTCATTTAATCCTTCTGCTCTTTTTTCTGCTATTAAATTTCTGTTTTTAACTCTAGGTTGGCCTCCGCCTCCAACACAGCCACAAGGACAAG
Source organism: uncultured Clostridia bacterium (assembly GCA_946481295.1). Lineage (GTDB taxonomy): Bacteria > Bacillota > Clostridia > Lachnospirales > UBA5962 > CAMLLW01. Next base: position 4,674 of record CAMLLW010000030.1, read on the forward strand.
CCATAATTTCTATAGCATGAAAAACTTCTTCTCCACTTCTTATCTTATCTAACATAACACTTGCTTCTTTTAAACCGTGTGCTATACCTATTCTTAATTTAAGGCCATTTACATCTATATCACAAGATCTAAAGCCTTCATAGCCTCTAAGTTCTTCAAATTCAAGTTTTTCTAATTTTTTACCTGTCATATTTTCTACGGTAGTTCTTGTAACAGCTTCTATAACACCGCCTGTTCTACCAAATATAATTCCTGCTCCAGTATATTCGCCCATTATATCATCTATTTCGCCATCTTCTATCGTATTTAAATCTATATCAGAATTTTTAAAAATATTGATTAATTCTGCAGTAGTAATAACATAATCTACATCATAATTTAATCCTCTAGAAAATTCAGCTCTAGATGCTTCATATTTTTTTGCTGTACATGGCATCAACGCTACTGATATTAAATTATCTCTTTCGATACCTTTTTCTTTTGCCCATATTTCTTTAGCAACTGTTGCAAACATTTGCATAGGAGATTTTGCACTAGATGGAGCATATAACATATCAGGATAACTTTGTTCTATAAATTTAACCCAAGCTGGACAACATGATGTAAGTAATGGTATTTGAGCTTGAGTATCGCCAGCAAAATATTTTTCTAATCTTTCTTGAAATTCTGCAGCTTCTTCTACAACTGTTAAATCTGCTCCCCATGTTGTATCAAAAACATAATCTACTCCTATTTTTCTAAGTGCTCCTGCTATTTTTTTCTCTACATTTACTCCTGGTTCTAATCCAAATTCTTCTCCAATAGCAACTCTAACTGCAGGTGCCATTTGAGTTATTACTATTTTATTTGGTGTTACTAAATCTCTTAAAAATTTTAATGTGTTATCTCCTGCAGTAATTGCACGCACAGGACATATGGTAAAACAAGCTCCACAATATGTGCAAATTTTATAATTTATATGATGTCTATTTTTCTTTTCACCATCAATACAATTTACAGGGCATATTCTTTTACAAGCTCCACAACCAATACATTTTTCTGTAATAGTTAATTTAGTTAATTGATTACATTGAGAAGCATAACATATATTATCTTCTACGTGTTCTTTTATTTCTCCATAAAAATTATTAATAATTTCTTCTATTACAGTTGTATCTCTGTTAAGTTCTTTTTTTAATTTTACTGCACAATCTCTTAAATCGTATATATCTCTTGTATTTGCCCTACCTTTGCTTATTATATCTAAAAATCTATTTATTTCTAATAGTATATCAGAAACAGGTTTGTACATTTCAAAATTTTCATTATCTAAATTTCCTATTATATAATCTATATAGTATTTTGCATATTGAATAATACAATCTTCTTCTGTAAGTATTATAATAGTTTTACTTATTCCTTCTGGAAATAATGAAACATCTAAATTTTCTTTTATATTATCATCTATGTTTTTTAATGTTAAAACACTACCATAAGGCATACCAAATTGTGCTAGTTTAAGTTTTTTGTTATTTATTAATCCACCACATTTTTCTATAATTGTATTTAAAGTACTATCCTCATTAATTTCTACTATACTAGGATTATTTACTCTTCCCATTACAAATACAGAATTTCCATCTTTAATATTACTAAATTCATTTTCACCATATGGATCAAATACTGAGCCTATATCACTTTTTAGTAACGTTTTTCTTTTATCAATCATATTGTACCTCCTATAATTATATATAATATACCAATTATTTTTATATGTCATTATATTACTAAGTTTTAACTAGTTTATATAAATTTATTTAAACTTACTTAAGAAAGAAAATAAGTACAAAATGATTTTATTATTACTTAATTTTATATTTTATTATATTACTTTTAAAAAAGAGTTAATTGATTTGTTTCTGGTATTCCATCTAAAATTTTATTTTCTTTTAAAAGTTCTATAACTGTTTTAGTAGCTTTTGTTCTTTCTTTAAAATCTTCTATTGTAAAATATTCTCCATCTTTTCTTGTTTCAATTATTTTTTCAGCAACTGTTTCACCTAAACCTTGAATAGTACATAAAGGAGGCATTATACCATCATCATAAACTGTAAATTTTTTAGAATCTGCCTTATACATATCTAAAGGCAAAAATTTTAAATTTCTTGCATACATTTCATTAACTAATTCTAATGTAGTTAATAAACTTTTTTCTTTAGTAGTTATATCATTACCTAAATTTTTTATTCTTACCATTTCATTTTTAACTACTTCTGGGCCTTTACACATTAAATTATAATCAAAGTCTTCAGTTTTAACAGAAAAAGTTGCAGCATAAAAACTATAAGGATAGTATATTTTAAAGTATCCTATTCTAACTGTCATCATTACATATGCAACAGCATGCCCTTTAGGAAACATGTATTTTATTTTTTTACAAGAATCTATATACCAATCAGGTATGTTCTTTTCTCTCATTATTTTTTCATATTCTGGAGTAAGCCCCTTTCCTTTGCGGACACTTTCCATAATTTTGAAAGATGTCTTTTTTTCAACGCCATAAGATATTAAGTATACCATAATATCATCTCTTGTTGGTATAACATCTTTAAGAGTACATATATTTTTTTCTATAAGTTCTTGAGCATTGTTAAACCATACATCTGTACCATGAGATAATCCAGATATTCTTACTAACTCTCCAAAAGTTGAAGGCTTTGTATCCATTAACATTTTTCTAACGAAAGATGTTCCAAATTCCGGAAGTCCTAAACTTCCTGTACTACAATTTATTTGTTCTTCTGTAACACCTAATGCTTTTGGGCTTGTAAATAAACTCAATACTCTTTTATCAGATAAATTTACAGTACGAGGATCTACACCTGTTGTATCATGTAAAATTCTTATTATTGTAGGAACATCATGTCCAAGTAAATCTAATTTTAAAAGTCTACCGCTTATGGAATGGTAATCAAAATGTGTTGTTATTACATTTGATTTTGTATCGTTAGCAGGCCTTTGTATTGGACAAAATTCATATATGGAATGATCACTAGGAACAACCATAATTCCACCAGGATGTTGACCTGTTGTTCTTTTAATTCCTGTGCAACCTTGTTTTACTCTATTAATTTCTGCATTTCTAAAATTAACACCTTTTTCATCTGCATATTTTTTTACATATCCATAAGCTGTTTTATCTGCAATAGTACCTATTGTTCCAGCTTTAAAAACATGTCCTTCACCAAAAAGTTCTTCTGTATAAGCATGTGCTTTTAATTGATATTCTCCAGAAAAATTAAGATCTATATCTGGTTCTTTATCTCCATCAAAACCTAAAAATGTTTCAAATGGTATATCATGTCCTTCCTTATTTAATAAAGTTCCACATATAGGACATTTTTTATCTGGCATATCACATCCAGATCCACCAGGAGTCTCTTTTAAAAATTTCTTTACTGTTTCAGAATCAAAATCTGAATATTTGCATTTTGGGCATACATAATGAGCAGATAAAGGATTAACTTCTGTAATTCCTGCCATTGTAGCTACAAAGGAAGAACCTACAGAACCTCTAGATCCTACTAAATATCCATTTTCTAATGATTTCCAAACTAATTTTTGAGCAATTATATATAAAACAGCAAAGCCATTTTTTATGATAGAATTTAATTCTTTTTCTAATCTTTCAGAAACAATTGTAGGTAAATTATCTCCATAAATTTCTTTAGCTTTATCTGTGGTTATTTTTACTAATTCTTCATCTGCTCCTTCTATTTTTGGAGGAAATGTTTCATCAGGAATAGGTTTTATTTTTTCTATCATATCTGATATTTTGTTTGTGTTATATATTACTACTTCTTTAGCTTTTTCTTCTCCTAAATATTCAAATTCTTCTAACATTTCATCTGTAGTTTTATAATATAATGGAGCTTGATTATCTGCATCTTTAAATCCTTCATAGTGCATTATTATTTTTCGGTATATTGAATCTTCTGGTTCTAAAAAATGTACGTCTCCTGTTGCTACAACAAGTTTATTATATTTTTCTCCTAATTCTACAATTTTTTTATTTATATTTATTAAATCATTTATAGAATTAACAATACCTTCTCGCACCATAAAAGTATTATTTTCTATTGGCTGTATTTCTAAATAATCATAAAAGTCAACTAGTTGTTTTATAAAGTTTTTACTTTTATTATCTCTTATAGCTCTATATAATTCGCCAGCTTCACATGCAGTACCTATAATTAAACCTTCTCTTAATTTTAAAAATTCACTTTTTGGTATTCTAGGTTTTCTATAGAAATATTTTATATGTGCATTACTTATAAGTTCATATAAATTTCTTAAACCTGTATAATTTTTTACTAGTATTACTGCATGGTATGTTTTTAATTTTGATTTATCTATGTTTTTGCTTGCTAAAATATTTATTTCTTCTATTGTATTTACATCTTGTTTTTCTAATATATCTATGCACTTTATAAAAATATCTGCTGTAGCTGTAGCATCATCTACTGCTCTATGATGATTTTCTAAATTTACATCTAAATGTTTCGCAACTATATTTAATTTGTGCCTTGATAACTCAGGAAATAATAATCTTGATAATTCTAATGTGTCTAAAATTGTATTTTTTAATTCTTTGTTAAATAATTTTAAACTTGATAAAGATATAAATGAAACATCAAAATTAGCATTATGGGCTACTAAAACACTATTACCAATAAACTTTAAAAAATTATCTATTACCTCTTTTTCTAAAGGTTGACCTTTTAACATATCATCTGTAATACCTGTTAATTCTACAATCTTCTTTGGTAATTCTACTTTAGGATCTATAAAAGAAGAAAATTTATCTACAACTTTTCTATTTTTTATCTTTACAGCGCCTATTTCTATTATAGAATCTTTTTCTTTATTTAATCCTGTAGTTTCTATATCAAAAACTACAAATTCATCATCAAAATTTTGTCCCATAGGAGATTCTACAACAACTCCTAAATCGTCTACTAAATATGCTTCAACACCATAAATAATTTTAAAATCTTTATTTCGTACTGCTTCCATAGCTTCCGGAAAAGCCTGTACTACACCATGATCTGTAATAGCTAATGCTTTATGTCCCCATTCTATTGCACGTTCAATATAATTTTTTGTAGATGATATTCCATCCATAGAACTCATTTGAGTATGTAAGTGCAATTCAACTCTTTTTTCTTCACATGTGTCAGCTCTATTATTTTTAAAAGATTCTTCTTTTATTCCACCTATTTCTAAGGCTATAATATTCAATTCTTTACTATATTCATCAAACTGTACTTTTCCTCTTACGGCTATATTATTACCAACTTTTATTAATGATTTATACTCATCTGTATAGTTTTCTGGACTTATAAAAAATTTAACAGTAATTGAATCTGTACCATCTGTCATATCAAATTTAATTATATATAAGCTATTTTTACTTTCTCTTATTTCTATATCAAATATTTTACCTTTAAAAGTTATTATGCTATCTTTTTCCAAAGGTTCGCTTAATTTACTAAATTTATCTTTTAAATCATCTATTATTCTTATTGAACTTTTAGCTCTTTTTCTAGGTGTTGTAACAATAGAAGGAACTTTTGAATTAATTTTTTCAGTAATTGAATTATTAATTTTACTTAGCATTTCTACTTCTTGTTTTTCAATATTTTGTAAGCATTCTACATTAGTTCTAGTACTTTCAAATTCTATAATTATATTTTGTTTCAAATTCTTAAAAAAGTAATCTTTTATTAATTTACTAATATCCATTTTTTCGCATAAAAAAATTGAATTTGAATCTAATTTTATTTTTAATTTATTTTCTTCTATATGCCATTTTGCATTGCGTATTATAATAAAACAAATTTTACTTTTTTGTTCTATATTGTATAAAATATTATTCCAACATGATTTTATTTTATTTTCTAGAGATGTTTCTAATATATCATATTCTATATTTATATTAATTTCTTTTAAAAAAAACAATTTTTCTTTAAATTCTTTTTTTAAATAATTAACTTTTACTTCAGAAATCATTTCGTTTGAGAAAAAATCTATATCTAATATAGATTTATCTTCAAAAAAGTTTATGTTTTTAACAATTACATTTTTAAATGTTTTTATAGTATTATCTGAAAAATTAAATTTATGGAAAACATCTAGAAAATATTTAATTTTATTACTATTCAAATTAAACTCTCCTCTAATTTCTATATTAAATAATTATAAAGTATATCATAAAATTTTTATGTAGTAACTAACCTGTTGTTGTTATTATATTGACTTTTAATTATATAAACATTATTATATACCCTATAATCTTAAAAAGGAGGGTATATTTTGAATACATTTGCTAAATTCAAGCAGATTTTTTTGTTAAGTTGTATAATGTTCGCAATTTTTTTTGGAGCAGGCAACTTAGTTTTTCCACCCATGCTCGGATATGAATCTGGTAACAATTTTCCTAAAACAATTATAGGCTTTTTAATAATGGATGTGGGATTAACAACATTAAGTACAGTTGTACTAGCGTCTATAGAAGGTAAAGCTGAAATAGTTACTGATAAAATAAGCAAAAAATTTACATTTTTTTATGTATCTTTAATATACATATTAATAGGTCCTGCTTTTATTGTTCCACGTACAGCAGTTATATCCTATGACCTTTCAGTATCACCATTTTTATCAAATAATAATCATTATTTATTGCTTATATTTTCTATAGTTTATTTTGCTTTAACTTTAGTATGTTGTATGTATTCATCTAAATCAATAAATTTTATAGGAAAATATATTATACCTATACTGTTATTACTTATAATAGCTATAATAATAGGTGCTATATTATGGCCTCAAGGCATTAATTTAATTCCTACTACAGAATATAGGAAATCACCTTTAATAAAAGGTATGCTACAAGGGTACTTAACAATGGACGCTATAGGAACTATTATTGTAGTTAATAGTATAATAAATAGATTAAAAGAAATGAATATAACAAAGTCTTCAGAAGTTATTAAAAGTACTACAGCCGCAGGTATTTTATCTGGAGTAGCGTTATGTATATTATATGCTGGATTAGGATATGTAGGTTTTACAGCTGATCCTAATATTAAATGGAGTAGTGGCGCAAATATTTTAATTGCTTCTGTTTCTCACTCTTTTAGTACAGTAGGTACATTTATAATTATAATTGCTATTCTTATTGCATGTTTTACAACTACTTTTACATTAATTGTAGGCTTTGCGGAATATTTTAATTCTATATTTCCTAAGTTTTCATATAAAAAACTTGTAGTGCTATGTACACTTTTTAGTTTTATTGTTTCAAATTTAGGATTTAATTTACTAATGAAAATAGCTACACCTGTATTAAATATTATATATCCAATAAGTATAGTTGTTTTATTTCTAACCATATTTAGAAATTATGTTAATGAGATAACATCTAAAGTAAGTATATTGGTTTCATCTATAATAGCTATAATTTATAATATATATGAAAGTTCAATTAATTTACAAAATAGTCTTCAATTTTTAAATAATATACCTTTATTTGAAGATGGATTGGGTTGGTTAATACCTACTATTATTATATCTGTAATAACTCAGATTTTTACTAAATTAGTATTAAAAAAATAGAGCAGTATATTTTACTGCTCTATTTTTTTAATACTTTAGTTACAATTTTATTTAAAAATTTAATTATTATAGATAACATAAAATTATTTAAAAATAAAACTGTTCTTAATAATAAAAAGACGATATAATATTTAAAATTAATAAACAATTAAAAAGGAGAGTTACTATATGATTCTACAAAAAAATGAACTTAAAGGTGGTGATGCTTTTGAGTTTATGATAGGAGAATTACAAGATGAATTTTGGTTAGATACTTCTATTTATATTATAGAAGAAGATTTTTTAAGATTACATCTTGATAAGCTATTTGAATCTTTTATAAAGGATTTTAATTACTATGGCCCTACTACAATTACTCAAAAGCAATGGGTATATTTGCTAGATAATTATAAAAATAATAATTTATTTTCTAAAGAAACAGAAGATATATTAAATGAAATTAATAAATGGGCAAAAGAAGTCTTTAAGACTTATTCTTGTTTTACTATATGTGGATTATAGGTAAAATAAGTTAAAATTATAAAATAGGATCAAAATTTTTTATGTATAATATAATATTTATATATATTTCAATTTTTTTTGAAAGGTGGTTATTTAATTAATGAAAATAAAGCTTATAACTTTATTTAGTTTTTTATTTATTGCAGTAACAATATTTTTTGTAAAATTTGATGTAACTGCTACAGAGCGTAGTAAAGATTTATTTTTGCCTAATGCAACTTTTAATGAAAACAATTTAACAGATGATAATATATCAATCTCTTTAAGACCTGAATACAATAAATTAACAGTTGATATAGTAAATAAAAATAACTTTCCTTTAGATAATATTGTGATTAATGGTACTGCTACAAGTCATGGTGATTTAAAAGAAGAGATTTCTAGTTTACAACCTTATGAGAAAAAATCATTTACTTGGAATATTAATATGACTAAAACTCATATGGACTATGAGATTTATGTAAAAATATATAGTAATGATGAAGTCCATTATAGATTTGAACATGCCAAATTAGATTATACTGACTCTATTCTTGCAGATGCAGGCTGGGGAGCAGGAACTTTTCCTAATATAAGAGGATCTATAAATTATCATTTTAAAAAACATGGTAAAGAAGTTAATGCAAAAAATATACATGATTATTTAATTGCAGCATATGAATGTAGAGAAGATACACAAGAAAATACAGACAATTATAAAATTACAGTTAGTTCTGGAGCTAATCCTGCTCATAAATATAAAAATTTAATAGATAAGAGATATATAATTTTACTTGATAGTAATAATGATATCTTAAGTTTTGGTAGATAATAAAAAAGGAATATATAAGTTTTATAACTTTATATATTCCTTTTTTATTATTAAAAATATAAACTAGTATACATTAATTAATTTATTGACTTTTAATTATTCGCATATTATTATATATCTCAATAAGTTTTTATACAAATATGCTCATATTTTAAGGAGGTTGTACTTTTGAAACGATTACATAAGTTTGGACAAGTTGCCTTACTTGGATCTATAATTTTTGCGATACTATTTGGAGCTGGTAATTTAGTTTTACCACCTATGTTAGGTTACGAATCTGCAAGCAATTTTATTCCTGCTATAATAGGATTTTTAATAATGGCTGTTGGTTTACCTACTCTTAGTATAACTGCTTTTGCTTCTGTTGAAGGTAAACCTGGAGTAATCACAGATAAAATTAGTAAAAAATTTACTTTATTTTATGTATCTATAATATATATTTTAATAGGTCCTGCTTTTGCTATACCTCGTACTGCTGTAGTGTCGTATGAACTCGCAGTAACTCCATTTATTTCTTCAAAAAGTAATTTATTATTATTATTATTTTCAATTGTTTATTTTATAATAGCTTTAATATGTTGTCTATATTCTTCAAAAGCAATGCAATTTATAGGAAAATATATTATGCCTATACTATTAATACTTATAATAGCAATAATTATAGGAGCTATATTATATCCAATATCTGCTAATAATATTCCTAATAAAGAATATTCTAATGCTCCATTTATAAAAGGTATGTTAAATGGATTTTTAACAATGGATGCCTTAGGAGGAATAATTGTTGTAAATACAGTTATAAATAAACTTAAAGAAATGAATATAACGGAATCTTCAGAAGTTGTAAAAAATACAATTTACGCTGGTATTTTAGCTGGTGCTGTATTATGTGCATTATATGCTGGTTTAGGATATATTGGTTATACATCTGATCCAAATGCTAATTTTAGTAATGGTGGCGGTATTTTAATTGCTTCTGTAATACACTCATTTGGTATGATAGGAACAGTAGCTTTAATTATAACAATACTTATAGCATGTTTTACAACTTGTTTTACATTGATTTCAGGATTTTCAGAATATTTTCATTCAATATTTCCTGCTATTCCATATAAAGCATTAGTATTAATGTGTACATTCTTTAGTCTTATAGTTTCTAATTTAGGTTTTAATTTACTTATGGCATTAGCTACTCCTGTACTAAATATTATGTACCCTATAACTATTGTTGTAATTGCACTTACTATTTTTAAAAAATATGTAAATAGAACAACTTCAATTGTTAGTATATCATTAGCAGCAATTTTAAGTACTTTATATGTAATATTTGATGTACTTAAAAAATTATCTGTTTTCACTATTGATTTACCTTATAATAATTTACATAATATAATATCTTCTATAACAGATAAATATAGTACATTTATTGATTTTCTTTCTTTTATACCTTTATTTGATAAAGGTTTAGGATGGATATTACCAACTTTAATTATATCTGTTATAACTCAAATTATTACAAAAGATAAGTAAAGTCTATATTTTAAATATAGGCTTTACTTTATTATAAATATAAAAAAATTCTAACTTCTCTTAGTTAGAATAAATTTTAAAATATAGTTCTAGAATTTGAAAGTATTAAATGTAAAAAACTAATATCACAAATTTTTTTAGACATCAAACAATAGATTTTTTTATTTAAATTCTGATCATTTATATCTTCATAAAAATCTGCCAAATCTCTAAGAGCTTTACTTTCAACATATACTGCCCATGCAATACCATCTTTAAATTTAACTGTATTATTTACCTTTGATTTTTTTATTTGATATTCTTCACCATACATATTTTTGTGCATTAAATTTAAATTTTCACATCTAGACATACTTTCCTCGGATAGTAAATCTAGTAGCGTAGTATTATCATCTTTGCTAGCTATTGATGATAGATATTTATAAAATTCAGAAGCATTTCTTTCGTTTTGTATAAATTCTCTTAATATATCTGCATTTTTATCTTCTTCTAATTTTGAAATATTTTGATTAAAATTTAAATCTAAATTCATTTTATCTTTTAAATTTTTATACTCTTCTTCTGTTAGAGGTTCTTGTCTAATAATATTACTATTACTATTTTTATTTTCTTTTTGCTGATTCAACAAAAATGGAGTATTTTTTATTTTTTGTTGAATATCTCCCTGCTGTAT
>CAMLLW010000031.1 GCA_946481295.1 uncultured Clostridia bacterium
TAAATATAATTTTATTATTACAATAATTATGATATTCTTATCTAAAATATATTAAAGCTATTTTTCTATTATTTTAGAATTTATCTATTTTTAAGAGAGTATTATTAAAATATAGTGTTTTATAGTATAATAAAACTTAAATAAAAAGAAAGAGGTTGAGATAAATATGGGATTATTTTTATTAATATTTGTTTTTATTCCTATAATTGCATTATTAGTATTTTTACCAATAATTTTTTTCATAGCATTGCCAATAATATTAATTTTATTAATTTTTAATATATTATTTTCACCACAAATATTATATAATATTTCAGGTTTAACAAGTATTTTTATTATTATACTTATTTTACTTATTTTATATAGATATAGAAAAAAAATTTTTTTTACAAATATATTTAAAAGTACAAGTAATAATACAAAAAATTATTATAAGACTGAATATAAATATAAAGATAATGAAAATAAATATTATAGCTATAATAGCGATGATGACGATATAGAAGTTATAAATATAAGTGAAGATGTAGATGTAATTTATAAAAAGAAAAAAGATAAAGAAAATAAAAAGGAAGATAAAGATTAAATTAAATCTTTATCTTCTTTTTTATTTAAATACTATTATTTAACGAATAGTTCTTTTTTTAAAAATAAATATTAAAATAAATAAAAAATCAAAACTTTAATTAACAAAATCAAAATGATATAATAAAACAATTAAATTAAAGGAGGTTAACATGAGTACTTTACCAGATGTGTGGTTTCCTAATATAGGCATAAAAATAAGTAGATTACCACAAATAGCGTTTACTGTTTTTGGTGTACAAATTTATTGTTATGCTTTATTCATTATTACGGGAATCATTGTAGGTTTATTTTTAGCTATAAGAGAAGCAAAAAGAACAGGACAAAATCCTGATACTTATTATGATTTTTTTATGTGGGCTCTTCCAATATCAGTTATATGTGCAAGATTATATTATGTAATATTTTCTTGGGACTATTATAAAAATGATCCTAAAATGATAATTTTAGGTATAAGACAAGGTGGACTTGCTATTTATGGCGGAGTAATAGGAGCTGTAATAACTATATTAATTTATTCTAAAATAAAAAAGATAAATCCATTTCTTTTAAGTGATACAATGGCTCCAAGTTTAATTATAGGGCAAGCAATAGGAAGATGGGGCAATTTTACTAATAGAGAAGCTTTTGGTTCATATACAGATAACATTTTAGCTATGAGGTATAAAAAAGATCAAGTATTTCACTTAACAAAAAATATATTAGATAATTTAAAAAATATAAATGGTGTAGAATATATTCAAGTTCATCCTACATTTCTTTACGAATCTTTGTGGAATCTTTTAGTTTTTATTTTTCTAATGTTTTATAGAAAACATAAAAAATTTACTGGAGAAATAACATTATTATATTTTTTATGTTATGGTATTGGAAGAACTTTTATAGAGTCTTTAAGAACAGATCAATTATTAATTGGTAATACAAATATAGCTGTAAGTCAATTAATATCTATAGTTTTGGCAATTATAAGTTTTATTATTATATTTTATAAAAGATATAGACTAAAAAAACAAACTACTATATAAATATTGTTTTATTGCTTTTTTATTTTATGTATGCTATAAATAATTTTAAAATCATTTAAGGAAGAGGGAATAACGTGGTAAATAATTATGATCATGTAAAAATAGAAAAAAAGTGGAGAAAAAGATGGCAAGAAAAACCTATTAATACTCTAGAAAATAGTGAAAAACCTAAATATTATTGTTTAGATATGTTTCCTTATCCGTCAGCAAGTGGATTACATGTAGGTCATTGGAGAGGTTATGTTTTAAGTGATGTAATTAGTCGTTATAAAATATTACAAGGATATCAAGTATTACATCCAATGGGATTTGACGCATTTGGACTTCCAACAGAAAATTTTGCTATTAAAACAGGCTTACATCCTAAAAAGGTAACAAAAGATTGTGTTGCAAATTATAAAAGACAATTAAATGAAATAAGTGCAGTATATAATTGGGATAGAGAAATAAATACAACAGATCCTTCTTATTATAAATGGACACAATGGATTTTTATAAAAATGTTTGAAAATGGTTTAGCATATGAAAAAGAAATGCCATTAAATTGGTGTCCAAATTGTAAAGCTGTTTTAGCAAATGAAGAAGCAACTAATGGAAAATGTGATAGATGTGGTTCTACAGTAACTAAAAAAATGTTACGTCAATGGATGCTTAAAATTACAAATTATGCAGAAAGATTATTAAATGATTTAGAAGATTTAGAATGGCCAGAAAAAGTTAAAAAAATGCAATCTGAATGGATTGGAAAAAGTTATGGTGCAGAAATAGATTTTAAAGTAGAAAATAAAGATGAAAAAATAAAAGTATTTACTACTAGACCAGATACAATATATGGATCAACATTTATAGTATTAGCACCAGAAAATAATATAATTTCTAAAATAACTACTGATGATAATAAAGAAAAAGTAGAAAAATATATTTTTGAAGCAAGCACAAAATCTTCTGTAGATAGAATTTCAGATAAAGAAAAAACAGGTGTATTTACAGGAGCATATGCAATTAATCCTTTAAGCGGTAAAAAAATGCCAATTTGGGTTGCAGACTATGTTTTATCAGACTATGGAACAGGAGCTATAATGTGTGTACCTGCTCATGATACTAGAGATTTTGAATTTGCAAAAAAATTCAATTTAGAAATAGTACAAGTTATAAATAAAGAAAACGAAGAAATAAAAGAATTAGACAATGCATTTTTAGAAGATGGAATAATGATAAATTCAGAAGAATTTAATGGATTAACTTCTGAAGAAGCAAAAACAAAAATATTAGATTATCTAGAAGAAAATAATATTGGTAAAAAGACAGTTAATTATAAATTGCGTGATTGGGTATTTTCAAGACAACGTTATTGGGGTGAACCTATACCTCTTGTACATTGTGAAAAATGTGGTACTGTTGCTGTACCAGAAGATCAATTACCTGTAATATTACCAGATGTAGAAAAATATCAACCTACAGAAACTGGAGAATCTCCATTAGCTGATATTGATGAATGGGTAAATACCACTTGTCCAAAATGTGGAGGAAAAGCTAAAAGAGAAACAAATACTATGCCACAATGGGCAGGTTCTTCTTGGTATTATTTACGTTATCCAGATAACAAAAATGACAATGCTTTAGCTAGTAAAGAATCACTTGAAAAATGGTTACCAGTAGATTTATATGTTGGAGGTATAGAACATGCCGTTTTACATCTACTATATGCTAGATTTTATACAAAATTTTTATATGATATAGGTGTTGTTAATTTTAATGAGCCATTTAAAAAATTATTTAATCAAGGCATGTTAAATAAAGATGGATCTAAAATGAGTAAATCTAAAGGCAATGTAGTTTCTCCAGATGAATTAGTAGAAAAATATGGCTGTGATTCTTTAAGGTTATATGAATTATTTGTAGGTCCACCAGAATTAGATACAGATTGGGATGATTCTGGAATAGATGGAGTTTATAGATTTATCAAAAAACTTTGGAAACTTGTAAATGAAAATGTTGATAAAATTATTCCAACAAATAAAAAGTTCGAATTTATATGTAATAAATTAATCTATGAAATAACAAATAAATTAGATAATTTTAATTTAAATACAGTTGTAAGTACTTTTATGGAGTACACTAATAAACTTTTAGATTTATCTAAATCAGAAAATGGAATTGATAAAAAGACATTAGAAACATTAGTTATATTAATTTCTCCTGTAGCTCCACATATTGCAGAAGAAATGTGGGAAATATTGGGCAATAAAGATTCTGTATTTAATCAAAAGTGGCCTATTTATGATCCTGAAAAAATAAAAGAAGATACTGTAGAAATAGCCTTACAAATTAATGGTAAAGTAAGAGATAGTTTATCTATAAATGTAAATGATGAAAAAGATGTAGTATTAAAAAAAGCTAAAGAAGTATTAAATTCCAGATTAGAAGGAAAAGAAATTATAAAAGAAATTTATGTAAAAGGTAAAATAGTGAATATTGTAGCAAAATAAAGTAAAAACTTTCTTAAATAAATTATTTAAGAAAGTTTTTATTTTATTAATATAATTACAAATTATATTAATTATGATATAATTTTAAAATAGTATATAATTGCATATTTTAAGTTAAGACTAATATATTAGGAGGAAACTTTTATGATAGAATTAAAATCTAACTATAGTAATAATGAAAATATAGGTAATGTAAATATTTCAGAAGATGTAGTTGCAACTATTTCAGGAACAGCTGCAATGGAAGTAGATGGCGTTGCCGGAATGTCTGGTAATATTACCGATATAGCAGAACTTATTGGTAAAAAAAATTTTTCTAAAGGTGTTAAAGTAGAAGCAGAGGGCGATGTTTTACACATAGAGATAAATTTATATGTGTATGCAGAATATAGGATACATCAAGTTTCTAGAGAAGTACAAGAAAAAGTTAAAGTTGCTGTAGAAACTATGACAGGTTTAAATGTAAGTTGTGTAGATGTAACTGTATCTGGTATAATAGTAGATAAAAAAAATAATAAAAAAGACTTGAAAAATTTAAATGAATAAGTTTAAATGTAAGTTTTCTAAACTAATATAGTTTTTGTTTAGAATAGAGAGGAAGAAATATTATGAGCAGAAGAATTGCAAGAAGGCATGCCTGTAATTTGATTTTTCAAATAGAATTTCATACAGATTTTAATTTAGATGAAATTTTTCAGTTGTATTTAGACAATATAGAAGAAATTTCAGATATAGATAAAACATTTATCTATAAAGAATTTAGTGGTGTATATCAAAACTTAGAAAAAATAGACAATATTATTGAAGAAAACTTAAACAGCGGAATTATGTACAGATTAAATAAAACCGATCTTGCAATTTTACGTTTAGCTATATATGAAATATACTTTGATAAAGATATTCCTGACAGTGTTTCTATTAACGAAGCTGTAGAACTAGCTAAAGAATTTTCAGTAGGTGATTCTCCTAGTTTTGTAAATGGAGTACTAGGAAATGTTATTAGAAGTTTAGAGGTATAGTAAATGCACAAACAAGTATTAACAGTTTATCAAGTTAATAAATATATAAAAGAAATTTTAAGTAATGATATTATACTTTCTGATTTATTTATAGAAGGTGAAATTTCTAATTTTAAACAACATAAATCTGGTCATATATATTTTAAATTAAAAGATAATAACAGTGCGATAAATTGTGTTAAGTTCGCTGGTGGTACTAGCGAACTTAAATTTTATCCTGAAGATGGTATGAAAGTTATTGTATATGGCAGAATAGGTATTTATGAAAAAACAGGACAATATCAAATATATGTAGATATTATGGAACCAGTTGGAAAAGGTGCATTATTTATAGCTTTTGAACAACTAAAAGATAAATTGCAAAAAGAAGGTTTATTTTCAAGTACGCATAAAAAAGAATTACCAAAAGACCCTAAAACTATAGCATTAGTAACATCTCCTACAGGAGCTGCTGTACAAGATATGATAAAAATTGCAACACGTAGAAATCCAAGTATATCAATAATTGTAATTCCTGTATTAGTACAAGGCGAAAATGCGGCAGAAAGTATATCAAAAGGTATTAACCTAGTTAATTTATGGGGAAAAGCAGATATTATTATTATTGGTAGAGGTGGAGGAAGTGCCGAAGATTTATGGGCATTTAATGAAGAAATAGTTGCAAGAGCTGTATTTAATTCAAAAATACCTATTATAAGTGCAGTTGGTCATGAAACTGACTTTACAATTTCAGATTTTGTTGCTGATGTAAGGGCTTCTACACCTTCTTCTGCAATAGAAATTTGTGTACCTAAATTACAAGATAAAATAGATAATGTTTATTATTTATTAGAAAAATTAAATACAAATATTAATTCAAAATTAAATTACAACAAGACAAAACTTGAAAATTTATGTTTAAGTAAATCATTTGAAGATCCTTTTAAAATAATAGAAGATAAAAAAAATGATCTAAGTGTAATTAAACAAAATTTAGATAGAGATATTACAGTAAATTTTGAAAAAAATTATATTAAATTACAGAGTTTAATTAATAATTTAAGAAACATGGCACCTTTAAATGTATTAAATAGAGGATATTCTATTTTATATAAAAATGATGATATTATTAGTAGTGTAAAAAAAATATCTGTAGGAGATAATGTTAATATACATTTTAAGGATGGATATATTAAAGTCCATGTAGATGATATAAAAGAAGAGGTACTACTATGGCAAGAAGATCTAAAAAATTAACATATGATTATGCAGTAAAAAGATTAGAAGAAATTGTTACACAAATGGAGCAAGCAGATATTTCTATAGAAGAATCTTTAAAATTGTATAAAGAAGGAATTGAGCTTTCAAATTTTTGCGAAGAAGAATTATATAATATACAGGGCGAGATTTCTGAATTACAAAAAACATCTAAAGGATTTCTTAAAAAGAAATTTTTATAGATATAGAAGAAGGGCTAACATGAATACAGATTATATTAATATTGTAAATTCTAATTTAGAAAAATATTTAAAAATTGAATATCCTAATATTATTTATGAATCTATGAATTATTCTATATTAGGCGGTGGAAAAAGAGTAAGACCTTGCTTACTACTAGGATCATACAATGCATTTGGTGGAAATAAAATTGAAGAAGCAGTACCATTTGCATGTGCTATAGAAATGATACACACATACTCTTTAATCCACGATGATTTACCTGGAATGGATGATGATGATTATAGAAGAGGAAAATTATCTAATCATAAAGTTTTTGGTGAAGGAATGGCCATCTTAGCAGGAGATGCTTTTTTAAATTATGCATATGAGATTATGTTGAACTTTTCTATAGAAAAGTTTGAAAAAAAATATTTCTTAGCTATGCAAAAAATTGCAGAAGCAGCAGGCCTTAAAGGGATGATAAAAGGACAAGTATTAGATATTATTTCTGAAAATAAACAAATAGATGAAAAAACACTTTTATCTATAGATAAAAATAAAACAGCAAAAATATTACAAGCATCTATGTTAGCAGGTGGAATTTTAGCAAATGCATCTAAAGAAGATTTAATAAAAATAGAAGAAGCAGGTTATTATTTAGGAATATCATTTCAGATTAAAGATGATTTATTAGATATTCAAAGTACAACAGAAGTATTAGGAAAGCCAATTAATAGTGATATTAAAAATAATAAATCTACTTATATAAGTATATATGGAGAAAAAAAGGCTGAAAATGATTTAAAAAAATATACTGATAAGACAATAGAAATACTTAATGAATTAAAATTAATGAATGAATTTTTACAGGATTTTATATTAAAACTTTTAGAACGAATAAATTAAAATTTATATATAATATAAAGAGATAAAAATTATATAGAATAATCTAGATAATATGTTTATCCAATATTACTGTATTATAATATACTATAAAAATATATAAAATATTGATATAATTATATAGATATAAAAAAAATAAATTTAGCATTATAAATAATAATGATAAATTTATTTTCATCTTTATTTTTAGATATAATGATATATATTAAGAAGATAAATAAATATTATACCTACTATTAGATAATTTAGAAAATAATAATATAAATATTAGATAAAAATTTAAAAATTATTAAAGTACAAAAAGTATAAAAATAATAAATAATAATTAAATTTTGTTAATTAATAATAGAGATTTTAATAAGGAATTTTATTTAGGGTAGGTGCATTAGATTATGAGTTATTTAGAAGAAATTGATAGTCCTAAAGACTTGAAAAAATTAGATATTGATCAATTAAAAGATTTAAGCAAAGAAATAAGAAAATTTTTAGTAAAAAGTATTTCTAAAACAGGAGGACATCTTTCTTCGAATTTAGGAGTTGTTGAACTTACTATAGCTTTACATTATTGTTTTAATTCCCCAGATGATAAAATAATATGGGATGTAGGTCATCAATCTTATATTCATAAAATTTTAACAGGAAGAAAAAATGATTTTGATACATTGAGAAAGTTAGATGGTCTTTCAGGATTCCCAAAACCAGAAGAAAGTGAACACGATATTTTTCCAACAGGTCATAGTTCTACAAGTATATCATTAGGATTAGGACTTGCAATTAGTAGAGACCTTAGAAATGAAAAAAATAAAGTAATTTCTATTATAGGAGATGGTGCATTAACAGGCGGTTTAGCATATGAAGGTCTTAATAATGTTGGTAGAAGTAATACAGATATGATAGTTATTTTAAATGATAACCAAATGTCAATTTCTAAAAATGTTGGTGCAATGTCTAAATATTTAAATGATATACGTGTAACTAAAACATATTTAGATGTAAAATCAGATGTAAATGATATTTTAAATAAATTACCTCTAATGGGAGATAAAATTGCAGATACATTAGGAAAATTAAAAGGTGAAATTAGACATTTTATTGTAGATGGTGATATTTTTGAAGAACTTGGCTTTAAATATTTTGGACCTATGGATGGTCACAATATAGAAGAACTAGTAAGTGTTTTCAATAATATAAAAAATGTAAAGGGTCCTATTATTTTACATGTAAATACACAAAAAGGCAAAGGATATATGCCAGCAGAAAAATACTCATGTTTATACCATGGAGTAGGTAAATTTAATCTTAAAACAGGTAAAATGAGTGGTTCTAGTACAAATGATACATACTCAGATATTTTTGGTAAAAAATTAGTAGAGTTAGCTAATGAAAATAATAGAATTGTAGCTATTACAGCGGCTATGCCTGTTGGCACTGGTTTAACAGATTTTCAAAAAAATTTTCCTAAAAGATTTTTTGATGTTGGCATAGCAGAGTCACATGCTGTTACATTTAGTTCTGCATTAGCAAAAGGTAATATGATACCTGTTGTAGCTATCTATTCAACATTTTTACAAAGAGCATATGATCAAATAGTACATGATGTTTGTGTATCTAATGCTCATGTTATTTTTGCTATTGATAGAGGAGGAATAGTTGGTGCAGATGGAGAAACACATCAAGGTATGTTTGATATATCATATCTATGCCATATTCCAAATATGACAGTAATGGCGCCAAAAAATAAAATAGAATTTGAGAATATGATAAATTTTGCAGTAGAATACAATGCTCCTATTGCAATAAGATATCCTAGAGGAAATGTATCATTAGTTTTAGAAGATAAAAATGAAAATATTGTTTTAGGTAAATCTGAAGTAATATTCAAAGGAAAAGATATTTTATTAGGAGCTTTTGGCTCAACTATGGATAATGTATATAATGCATATCAAAAATTATTAGAAGATGGATATAATCCAACTCTAGTAAATATTAGATTTGCCAAACCTATTGATATAGATTTTATTAAGTCATTACAAGATTATAATCATATTTTTATATTTGAAGATGGTGTTAAATCTGGAGGAGTATACAGTCAAATAACAGATACTATATTTGATTTAAATTTAAAAGTTAAAAATATACATTCTGTATCTTTGCCTGATAAATTTATAGCACAAGGTACTCCAGATGAAATTTATGAAAAATATGGTTTAGATAGTGAAGGAATATACAAAAAAATTAAATCTACAGTTTTATGATAAGGATATAAGTAATAATTATGAAAGATTTTATTAGACTAGATATATTAGTTTCTAAAAAAGCTAATGTGAGTAGAGAAAAAGCAAAAGAATTAATATTAAATAATTCTGTTAGTATATGTAATAAAACATGTACAAAATCTGGTCAAAAATTTGATCCAGATTCTAATATATCTATTGAAATACCAAAGAAAAACTATGTAAGTCGCGGTGGAATAAAATTAGATAGAGCCTTATCCTATTTTAATATAGATGTAAATAATGCTATATGCATGGATATAGGTTCTTCTACTGGAGGATTTACAGATTGTTTATTACAAAATGGTGCAAAAAAGATTTTTGCAATAGATTCTGGATATAATCAATTATCAGAAAAATTAAGATCAAATAAAAATGTAGTTAGTTTAGAAAAAACTAATATAAGAAATTTAGATTTAACTTTATTTAATAATATAGATATAGTAGTTATAGATGTTTCGTTTATATCAATAACTAAAGTATTATGCTTATTAAATAATTTTATATTAGATCATACAGATGTTATAGCACTAATAAAACCTCAATTTGAGGCTGGCTTAAAACATTTAAATAAAAAAGGAATAGTTAAAGATAAAAAAGTACATTTAAAAGTATTAGAACAAGTATATAATAGTATAATAGAAAATAAACTTATTGTACAAAATATAGTTGTATCTCCTATTTCAGGCGGAGACGGTAATATAGAATATTTACTTCATATTAAAAAAAATGAAAATAATTCTGGACTAGATTTAACAAAATTTATAGATTTAGCAAAATGCCAAGTATATGGGAGCTGATACTTTTGAAAAAAATAGGCATATTTACTAATGAACTAAAAGATAAAAATTTTTTGTTTACCAAAGAAATTATAAAATGGCTTTACAACAAAAATTGTGAAGTTTTTTTTAATAAAGAACTTGATGATATAAAATCTTTTTATAAAGTATATAGTATAAAAGAAATATGTAAAAATTCTGATTTTATAATTATTTTAGGTGGAGATGGAACTGTATTAAAACTTATACAAGACATTGTAAATTTTGATTGTGCAATTTTTGGCATAAATTTAGGTACATTAGGTTATCTTACAGATATAGAAAAAAATGATACTTTTATTTCTTTAGATAAAATTCTAAATAATAAATTTAATATAGAAGAGAAAATGCTTCTAAATATATATTTAAATAATTATAATTATTTTGCTTTAAATGAGGCAGGAGTTTTTAGAGATTCTGACTCAACTGTTGTGAAATTAAATGTACAAATTAATTTTGAAAATTTTGATACTTATAAAGCAGACGGTGTTATAATTTCAACACCAATAGGATCTACAGCATATAATTTATCTGCAGGAGGTCCTATTTTGTCACCAGATTCTTCTTGTTTATCCGTTACACCAATATGTGCTCATAAATTTGGAGTAAGACCTTTAATAATTTCTGATAAAGAAATTGTAACAATAACGTTTGAGGAATCTTTTACAGAAAAAGCTTTATTAGTAATAGATGGCAATAAAAAAATATTGTTACATAAAAATGATTGTATAACAATAAAAAAGCATAACAAATATATTAAAATGATAAAAACTAATGATTTATCTTTTTATGATTTACTAAGAAAAAAGCAAATAATATATTAATATTAAATTATATAAAAAAAGCAAATAAAATTATAAAAAATTAAGCTCTATTGTATAGATGTAGGTGATTTTAATTGATAAAAAATCTTAAAATACAGAATATAGCTCTTATAGAGAATATTGAGCTAGATTTTTCCGAAAGACTTAATATTTTATCTGGAGAAACAGGATCTGGAAAATCTATAATTATAGATTCAATTTGTTTTCTTATGGGTAAAAAAGTAGAAAGAGAATTTTTAAGAAATAATTGTGAAAAAGGCTATGTTGAAGCTTTAATTTATTTAAATGAAGATATAATAGAAGAAGTTAAAAAATTAGATATAATTGAAAATATAGATAATTATATTATTGTTTCTAGAACTTTATTTTCTTCTGGAAGAACTATTAATAAATTATGTGGAAAAACAATATCATTAACAACATTAAAACAATTATTTTCTTTATTGATAGATATACATGGTCAGTATGAACATCAATTTTTATTAAACCCAAATAAGCATATAGATATATTAGATAAATTTATTTTAGAAGAAGTAAAAATATTAAAAAAAGATTTATATGAAATTACTAAAGAGTATAAAAATATATTAATAAAAATTAAAAAATTGTCTTCTGAAAATTCAGAAGAAAAATTAAAAGAACTTAATTTTCAAATTAATGATATAGAAAAATATAATTTACAAGAGAATGAAGAAGAAGAACTTTTAAATAGAAAAAAGATAATTAATAATTATAAAATATTATATGAAAATTCTTCAGAAATTTTAAAAATATTATATGATGATAATGGGGCTTTAGATAAAATTTATAATACAGTAACTTTAGTTAATCAAATTTCTAATATAGATAATGAACAAAGTAATTTATTAACAAATATTAATAATATATATACAAATTTAACTGACTTTATACATTTAATAAATAGATATAGAGATAGTTTAAATTATGATGATAATGAATTTGATAATATAGAAAATAGATTAAATGATATTTATTATCTAAAAAGAAAGTACGGTAATAATATTTCTGAAATTTTAGAGTATTATAATAGAATATGCAAAGAAGTAGAATCTATTAATCTTGAAAAAAATAATTTATTTCAAGTTTATGAAAGTAAGAAAAAGTGTGAACATAAAATTTTAGAGTATTGCCAAAAGATTTCAGAATTAAGAAAAAATTGTGCAATGAATTTAGAAAGTAAAATAAAAGATAGTTTAAATGATTTAGGAATGAAAAATATAAATTTTAAAGTTTCTATAGAAAGAAAAAAAGAATTCACAATTAATGGATTTGATAATGTAGAATTTCTTATATCTACAAATGAAGGAGAACCTTTAACTTCACTTCATAAAATAGCCTCTGGTGGTGAAATGTCTAGAGTTATGTTTGCAATGAAATTAATTTTAGCAGAAAATGATTATAAAGATACTTTTATATTTGATGAAATAGATTCTGGAATAAGTGGAAGAACAGCACAATTATTAGCAGAACAACTTGCTTTTTTTGCTCTAAAAAAACAAATTATTTGTATAACTCATTTACCACAAATAGCTGCTATGGGGGACAAGCATTTTCTAATTTATAAAAAATTTAATAATAATAGAAATTATACAAATGTTTCTAATTTAGATTTTGATAATAGTGTTAATGAAATAGCTCGTCTTATAAGTGGTGTACAAATTACAAAAATGGCTATTACATCAGCTAGAGAAATAAAAAATATGGCTATAAGTTTAAAAAAAAGAATAGATAATAATATTTAAATATTTAAATTTATTTATAAATAATTACACATTGAAGGATATATTATATCTATATTTTTATAGTATAATTAGATTAAAAAATAATATATATATAAATTTTAAATATTTTAAATTATAAAATTATCTTTTTATTATTTTTAATTTAATTAAAAAATATATATTATTTATTAAATTTATAAACTTTACATATAAAAGTAAATCATAAAAAATTATTAAATAATTATATTTAATTTATATATTATTTAAAAGGAGAAAATTAAATATGAAATTAAATAAAAAAATCTTATATTTTAGTATTTTATCCATAACTTTATTACAACCATATAATCAAGTATTTGCTAATAAAAATAAAGTTGAAATAACAAAGGATTCAAAAGTAACTTATTATTGTCTAAAAAATAATGAAAATTGCAATCCTTCTGGTGATTCTTGGAAACAACTTTCTGGACAAAAATATTATCGTATACATATTAAAAATACTAGTAAAAACACTTTAACTGTATATGTAGATAAACATAAGGTATTAAAATTAGCTCCTAAAAAAGAGGATTCTTATTCTGCAAAAATAAGTTCAGGTCCACATAAAATAACTTATTCTACTAATGATAATATAATTAGTGGTAAAATAACTTTAGAAACTTCATCAAATGAATTATAATAAATTAAAATTATTTAATATAAATTTTTACTAATAAAAAATTTAACTTTAATAGGTTAGATTTTTTTATTTTTTAATAAAAATAAAAAAAGTATATCTTTAAGCTAAATTTATTAGAAATATATAAAAATAAAGATAAAATATAATTTATATTATTAATTAAAGA
>CAMLLW010000032.1 GCA_946481295.1 uncultured Clostridia bacterium
TGGGGTTTTCCCTATGGTTTGTTTCTTTCTTAATTATTTAGTTTTCAATGTTCAATTTAATTTGCTAAAATTATCAACTTATTGTCGACCCGTATATACTATCATCTAGAATCCAAATTGTCAACTATTTTTTATAAATTTCTAATAATTTATTACAATAATGAGCTTACCTTTACTTAAATTAATTTTTATATTATTTGTAATTGCCTCATTACTTATACCTCTACATTTTCCAACATATAGATTTTCATTTGTCAAACTATATTTTAAACCTTCTGTCGTAATATTTTCTACTACACTTGTAAGAGGTATTAATGATATTGTTTTATCTTTTATATTTTTTAATTCTATATTTTTATCTATAACGGTTATTCTAGTTTTTTCATCTAATAAACTAGCAGATATATTATTATCTACACAATATGCTAAAGCATTAATATTACCTAAGTAATGATCTATTCTACCACCTGTTCCAGATAAAATTATTATTTCTGTAGCACCTTGTTCTTTCGCAATTTCTAATGCTAATTCTAAATCTGTAAAATCCTTTTCTGATGGATACTTTATTAATTCTACAGTGTCCTTATAGTGATTTAAAATATTTTTATCAACAGAATCTAAATCACCTAATATAAATTGAGGTATAAGATTTAATTTATATACATAATTAAGTCCACCATCTACAGCTATAATTTTATCTGTATCATTAACTATAGATTTTACATAATCAATATTATTTAAAGTACCATTTAAAAATAATATATATCTCATAATTCGCCTACTTTTTTGCATTTTTAAAAATATCGTAAAAACTTTTTACTGCTTCTTCTATATCTTGTGAAGAAAAAATAGAAGAACCAGAAACTATAACATTAGCTCCTGCATTTAGTATATCGTTTACATTTTCTAATGTTATTCCACCATCTACTTCTATATCTAATACTAAATTATTTTTAGAAACATAATTAGCTAACTTCTCAATTTTTTTCAAAGTACTAGTAATAAAGCTTTGTCCTCCAAAACCTGGATTTACACTCATTATTAAAGCTAAATCTAAATTTTCTAAATAAGGATACATTTCCTCTACTTTAGTATTAGGATTTATTGTTAATCCTGTTCTTTTATTAAAAGATTTTATAGAAGCTAATGATCCTTTAATATCTTCAGAAGCTTCTAAATGTATATTTATAATATCTGCTCCTGCATCTACAAAAGCTTTTATATATCTTTCAGGTTTTGTTATCATTAAATGTACATCAAAAGTCATATCTGTAACATTTCTTATACTTTTTATAACAGGTATTCCTAAAGATATATTTGGAACAAAAATTCCATCCATTACATCTATATGTAAATAATGTGCCCCAGCATTTTCTACTTTTCTTATATTATCGCCTAAAGCAGCAAAATCAGCAGATAATATAGAAGGTGATAGTTTTATCATATAATTCCCCCTATAATTATTCTATTTCATTAAAAAATTCTACATATCTATCATATCGTCTTTGAGTAATATTTATATTATCAATATTCTCTTTTATAAAACAATTTGGTTCATTTATATGATTACAATTATTAAATTGACATTTACCTAAATAGTGTCTAAATTCTCTAAAATAATATTGTAATTCATTTTTGGGTATATCTTTAAAATATAAAGAGGTAAAACCAGGTGAATCTGCTATATACGTACTATCACTTAATTCTATAATTTGAGCATGTCTTGTAGTATGTTTACCCCTTTTAATTTTTTTACTAATTTCTCCAACTTCCATTTTTATATCTGGTTTTATTAAATTAACTAAACTGGATTTACCAGCCCCAGAAGGGCCAGCAAATACAGATATTTTATTTTGTATAGTTTCTTTTAATTCTAATATTCCAATATTCTCTTTTGGAGAAGTTAGTAAAACTTTATAACCTATTTTTTCATATATATCTTTTATTTTTATATAATCTTTTTTATTATCTATGTCTATTTTGTTAATACAAATAACAACATTAATATTACTTTTTTCTGCTAAAATTATAAATCTATCTAATAAATTTAAATTTATATCTGGATTTTTTATAGCAAAAACTATTATTACTTGATCTACATTAGAAATTCTAGGTCTTATAAGCTCTGTTTTTCGTTCTTTAATAACATCTATTATACCAGTTTTCTCTAGTTTATCTGTAATAGATATTTCTACAAAGTCACCAACTAATGGAGATATATTTCTCTTTCTAAAGATTCCTCTTACATTACAAGTATATAAACCTTTTTCTGTTTTTACAGAATATAATCCACCTATACCTTTTATTATTATTCCATCAATCAAAAAATCACTCCTTAGAAAAATCTACAGATTCTCTTGTAGCTATAATTCCATTTACATATAATATAATATCGGATTGCCCAGAGCCTTCTACTTTAACAGTAATAGGAAAATCACTGTATAACATTTGATCTTTGGTAAATATATTTTTATATCCGCTTGATGAAGTTTGAACAATCTTAACACTATATAACTCTGAATCATCCAATATATTAGCAGGAGCATTAAATGTTATATTCTTTGTTGAAATTTTATTTTTTGTTTGCTTGTCCATTTTATCTTTTTTATCTTTATCTTCATCTTCTAATTTATCTGTCTTTTCTTTATTACTTGTTTCAGATTTTTCTTTATCGTTATCTTTTTCTTTTTTATTATTTTTTGATGTTTTTACATTATCTTCATCATTGTTAACAATTTCATTAGCCACAATATCATCACTATCATCATCATCTTTACCAGTAGAAACTACAATAGAAATTTTGCTACCTTCAATAACTTCTTTACCAGCTAATATTGTTTGGGTAGAAATTGTACCTTCTTCATATTTATCGCTAGGAGATTTATTAATAATACCTAATTCTAATCCACTATTTTTTATAGATCTTTTTGCATCTTTTAACTTTAATCCAACTAAATCAGGAACTATAACTTTTTTAGTTTCTTCTCCTTTACTTACGTAAAATATAACTTTTGTACCTTTAGAGACCATTTCTCCACCACTAGGTTCTTGTCTTACAATTGTACCTGCAGGATAATCATCACTATATTCATAAACTTCACTATTTTTGCCTATATCTAAGCTTAAATTGTCAAAATCTTTATAAGCATCATGTGCTTTTTTTCCAACAACATTTGGGACTTCTACTTCTCCTTCTTTTTTGTTTATAGTTAATTCTATAGTATCTCCTCTAGAGATTTTACTACCTTCTTCTGGTTCTTGAGATATTATAACATTATCATTAGCATCTAATTTTGTATCACTAGATATTTTAAAATTTATACCTGAGACACCTTTACTTCTTAATTCTTCTTTTGCTTCATCTTCAGTTAATCCAACTAAATTAGGTATAGTAGAGTCTTTAACTCCTCTTTTAGAATATTCTTTCATACCTAAAGCAGTAATTAAACATATAAGAGCTAAGACAGTAAAAATAGCTGCAATTGTAACTTTTTTTTGTAGTCTTCTATCATCTTCATAATATTCATCATCTTCATAATCATAATCTTCTCTTTCAGAAGAATTATTAATTTTATGATCTATATTATCTCTTATAGCTTTTACTTCGCTATCATTTAATTTTATTGTAGAAGAATTAAGATCAGATCCTTTAACAAATTCTCCTGTCTCATTTGTTATTGCTTTTTCAAGATCTCTCATCATCTCATCTATATTATCATATCTTTGACTTGATAATTTATTAGTTGCTTTTAAAATAATTTTATTTAAACTGTCAGATATTTTAGGATTAATAGCTTTCATATCTGGCATTTCTTCATTTATATGTTTAAGAGCTATTGATACAGCAGAATCTCCATCAAATGGCAATTCTCCTGTTGCCATTTCATACATTAATATACCGAGAGAATATATATCACTTCTTACATCTACATACTTACCTCTTGCTTGTTCTGGAGAAAAATAATGTACAGAGCCTATGGTGTCGTTATTCATTGTGGTTGTACTAGCACTTACTGCTCTTGCTATACCAAAATCAGTTACTTTTATAACACCACTATTTGTAACTAAAATATTTTGTGGTTTTATATCTCTATGAATAATATTATTACTATGAGCGTGGGATAATGCACTAGCAATTTGAATTGCTATATTTAAAGTTTGAGCATTCTCAAATGGTGCTTTTTCATTTATTAATTCTTTTAAAGTAGCGCCATCTATATATTCCATAACTATATAATGAATATTATTTTCTTCTCCAACATCATAGACATTAACAATATTATGATCAGACAAACTTGCAGCTGCACGAGCTTCTACATTAAATCTTTTTAAAAATTCTTCATCAGCTGCATGTTCTTCTCTCATAACTTTAAAAGTTACATCTCTATCAAGTTTTTTATCTTTAGCTCTATAAACTATCGCCATGCCGCCCATGCCGATTTTTTCTATTATTTCATATCTGCCACTAATAATTGTTCCTTTTTCTAATGTCAATTTAATCACACTCCAATTCTATTAAAATGGCTGTAATATTATCAAAGCCTCCATTTTGATTGGCAGTATCAATTAAAATATCAACTTTTTTTTCTAGACTTGTTTGTTTATTACTTATTATTGTACATAATTCTTCATCTTTAACTGTATTTGTTAATCCATCTGAACATATTAAAATAATATCGTTTAGATTAATATCAAAAATATATCCATCTACTTCTAAATTTAGATCTACACCTAAAGCTCTAGTTAAAGCATTTTTCTGAGGATGTACTTTTGCTTCTTCTTCTGTTATTTCTCCTGCTCGTAACATTTCATTTACATAAGAATGATCAGTAGTTATTATTTTTATTTTATTATTATTAATAATATATAATCTACTATCACCTACATGTGTAACATAACATTTATTATTCATTATTGTACATGCTGTAAATGTTGTACCCATGCCAGTCAATTTTTCATTTTCTAAAGAATCTTCATATACTTTTTTATTAGAATACTTTACTGCTTCTACCATAAAATCTAAAATGTCATCATTTATACAAGACTTTGAATTAATAAATTTTATAAAATAACTTATTGACTTTTTACTCGCAATTTCTCCAGATTGATGTCCGCCCATACCATCAGCTACTATATATAAATTTGATAAATTAGATACTTTTTCATTTAAAACTAAATATGAATCTTCATTATTTTCTCGTTGCATACCTATATGAGTTTTTCCACAAGACTTCGTAACAATCACCTCTACTTATATAATTTTCTAAGTTGACCACAAGCAGAATTAATATCACTACCTAATTTTCTTCTTACAGTTGTTTCAATATTAAAATTTTCTAATATACTAGCAAATTTTAATATTCTATCTTTGCTACTTTTTATATAGTTTCTTTCTTTTACATCATTTATTGGAATAAGATTAACATGACTTAATGTATTTTTTAGGAGCATACCTAATTCTTGTGCATGTTTTTCTGAATCATTTAAATCCTTTATTAAAGCGTATTCAAATGTAACTCTTTTATTTGTTTTTTCATTATAATATTTACAAGCATCTAAAATTTCTCTAATAGAATATACATTTGCTATAGGCATTGTTTGTTTTCTTATAATATCATTTGGTGCATGTAAAGATATTGCTAAAGTAGATTGCAAATTTTCATCTGCAAACTTATAAATTTTAGGCACTATGCCACAAGTAGAAAGTGTTATATGTCTTTGTCCTATATTAAGACCTTCTTCAGAATTAATAATTTTTATAAATTTTATAACATTATCATAATTATCCATGGGCTCTCCACTACCCATTAAAACTATATTAGATATTCTATCATTAATATTCCTCTGAATTTCATAAACCTGAGATAAAATTTCTGATGTAGTTAAATTTCTATCAAATCCATTTAAAGTTGAAGCACAAAATTTACATCCCATTTTACAACCAGATTGAGTTGAAACACAAACTGTATTACCATAAGAATAACTCATAAGAACTGATTCTACTAAAGTTTTATTTTCTAGTTGAAACAAATATTTTTCTGTACCATCATTATTAGAAACTAATTTTTTTTCTATAGAAATATGGCTTATAAAAAATTTATCTTCTAATTTTTTTCTTAATGACTTTGATATATCTGTCATATCTTCAAAATTTTTAACTAGCTTTTTATGTAACCATATATATATTTGTTTTGCTCTAAAAGGCTTTTCATCTATAGATACAAGTATTTCTTTTAATTCATCTAAATTTTTAGAACATATATCTATTTTATTATTATTTTCCATTTTAACCCTTTCTAATCATACGTGCTATAAAAAATCCATCTGTATTATGTTTATTAGGTAAAAATTGTACATAGCCTTTATCTGCAGTTTCTAAATATTTATAATTTTTTAAGTATGGAGTAATAGAATCTAACTCATAATTGTAATTTTCTAAAAACCATTTAATATTTAATAAATTTTCTTTATTCGAAATTGTACAAGTACTATAAACTAATACTCCTCCTATCTTAACATAATTATAGCATGCAGATAAAATTTCTCTTTGCAATTTTACCAGATTATCTATGTCATCTTTTGTTTTTGTATATTTTATATCAGGCTTTTTACGCAATAACCCTAAACCACTACATGGAGCATCAATTAAAACATAATCAGCCTTATTTTCTTTTTCATGATCATGTACTGTAGCATCATTAATTTCATATATTATATTTGATAAACCTAATCTATCTGCAGATTTTTTTATTAATTCTAATTTATGATCATAAATATCAAACGCTTTAACTTGACCTGTATTATTTAAAAGTTCTGAAATATAAAAACTCTTTCCACCAGGAGCTGCACAAATATCATAAACTATAGAATTTTCTTCTGGTGATAAAATATCACCTACTAACATAGAACTTTCATCCATTATATGAAATAATCCGTCTTTAAAACTTTTAAGATCTGTAATATTTGATGATTTATATAAATATATTGCTTTTTCATTAAAATTACCATCTTCTATTTCAATATTTTCATTATTAAGTATACTTTTTATTTCATTTTTATTTGTTTTAAGAAAATTCACACAAGCACAGATTTTTGGTGGAATATTACTTGCATTACAAATATCTTCTACTTCTTCTTTATTAAAAGATTCTAACCAATAATCTAAAATCCATTTTGGATATGAATATTTAATAGAAATATAATTTATAAAATCTGTCTCTTTATTTGGATAAACAATATTATCTATATTTCTTATAACATTACGCAAAATTCCATTTACAAATCCAGATAAATTTTGAAATCCTTTTTTCTTAGCTAATTTTACAGCTTCATCACATACAGCAGAGTTAGGAACTTTATCCATGAATTTTATTTGATAAATAGAAACTCTTAAATTACTTAAAATAAATGGTTTCATTTTTGATGTCTTTATTTTAGAAAAACTATCTATTATATAATCTATATAAATTAAATTTCTTAATGTTCCATTTACAACTTCTGTAATAAATGATTTTTGTGTGCGCGTTAATGTATTATATTTTTTTAATGTATTTCTTAAAATTATATTATTATAAGCTCCTTCATTAAAAATATCCATAATTACATAAACACAGATTTCTCTTTCGTTAATTTGCATATTTCACCTTTTATAATTTTATTAATTTAATAATTTTAAAAATTCCTCCTCTGTAATTATAGGAATTTTTAGATCAATTGCTGTTTGATTCTTAGAAGATTTTGAATTTATATCATTATTTATTAAATATGATGTTTTACTTGTTACGGAATTCATCACTTTAGCACCATTTTGCTCTATAACTTTTTGTAATTGTTTTCTATTTTCAAAATTATTTAGTTTCCCTGTAATTACAAAAGTTAAATCTTTAATACTAGAATCTATATTATTTTCTTTTTCAAAAGTTAAATATTTTAATACATTATCTAATAATTTTAAATTATTCTTATCATTAAAATAATTATATAGAGAATGTGCCCTAATTTCCCCAAAACCATTTATAGATAATAATTCTTCTTTAGATGCTAATTTTATTTTATTTATATCATAATTATAATATTTACATAAATCATTAGCATTACTAATTCCAAAATGTCTTATTCCTAATGCATATATAAAATTAGGTAAGGAACATCTTTTTGATTTTTCTATAGAATCTAATAATCTTTTATATGATTTTTGAGAAAATCCTTCTAAATTAATTATATCATCTTCATGAAAATTTAACATATATATATCTACATAATTCTTTATAATATTATTATTTATAAATTTATTTATAGTAGCTTCTGACATGTTTTCAATATTCATAGCATTTCTACTAACATAATGTGTTATGCTTTTAAGAACTTGAGCTGAACAATTTGGGTTTGTACAGTATAACATTTTAGTTTTATTTTGTTTAATAATTTCTGTATCACTATTACATACACTACATTTTTTAGGTATATTAAAATTATTACTACATGTTAAATTTTCTAATACTTGAGGTATAATCATATTTGCTTTATATACTTTTAAAGTATCACCTATACCTAACTTTAAATTTTCAGCAATACTTAAATTGTGTAAACTAGCTCTATTTACAGTAGTACCTTCTAAAACTACAGGTTCAAAAACTGCAACAGGATTTATAAGACCAGTTCTAGATGTATTCCAAATAATATCTAGAAGTTTTGTTTCTGCAACTTCATCTTGCCATTTAAATGCTATAGAATCTTTAGGGAATTTAGATGTAACCCCTAATGACTTACTATATTCTTTATCATCAAATGTTAAAACAAGACCATCTGATGGAATATCATAATTTTCTATCTTATTTTTAAAGTAATTTACATCATCTTCTAATTTATTAATATTTGTTACTAAATACTCTACTACTTCAAATCCTTGTTTTTTTAACCATTCTAAATCATATTGTTTTAAATTTCCGTTATCTAATTCTGTAACAGTAGAAAATAATATAAATTTTACATTGCGTTCTGATAATACTTTACTATTTAATTGTCTTACAGTCCCACTACATAAATTGCGAGGATTTTTATATTTAGCATCTACATCTAATTTTTGATTTATTTTTTCAAAATCAGAATAAGTTATTATAGCTTCGCCTCTAACAACTAATTCGCCTTTATAATCTATAATTTTAGGTAAATTTTTAAAATGATTAACATTATGTGTTATATCTTCACCAACTAATCCATTTCCTCTTGTAATAGCTTGTTTTAATTTACCATTATTGTATTTTATAACAACTGTTAAGCCATCTAATTTCCATGATAAAAGTCCAGTCTTATTACCTAAAAACTTTTTAAAAACACTTATATCTTTTGTTTTATCTAAAGATAACATTGCTTTATCATGTTCTACCTTTTCTAATTTTTCTAAAACCTCATACCCAACATTATTACTAGGACTATAATCTAAAAAAATACCTATATTTTTTTCTAATTCTAGTAATTTATCATACATAAAATCGTATTCTGCATTAGTAATTTTTTCAATATTATCTTCATAATAATTTTTATTAGCTTCATTTAATTTAGTTGTAAGATCTTCTAACTTTAAGTAATTTTGCCTATATATTTTTAATTGATTAATTAGAGGAATTAAATCTTTATTATATTTTTCTAATATATCTTTTATTTTATATAATATATAGAAATTATCATTACATACTTTTAATAAATTCTCTAAATTTTTTATATTATTATCATTATTATAGACTTTTAGTTGATTATTTAAATTATTATAAGTATTTATTAATTCTTCATAATTAATATAATTTATAAGTTCATCAATATTATTTAATATTTTAATAAAAAAATCAGTACTACTAATTTCTTTTGTATATTTTAACATTTTATGTGTATTTTTCAAGTTACTATCTAATATAATTGATTTTTTATTATAGTAATCTTTCATTAAATTTGATTCTTTATTATTTGTATTTTCACAATGTTCAAAAATAAAATTTATTTTTTCTATAATATTAATATTTTTAATAACTTCATCCGATAATTTAATAATAATATTTAATATTTCTAATGTTCTATTAATTTCATCTGTAGTTTTATTACTTTTTTTTATTATATTATTAACTTCAATAATATTAGATCTAACCTTATTAAAAATTTTATTATTTTTTTCTATAGTACTAATATTTTTAAGAATTATATTTAATAACTCAATAATAATATTTGGATTTTTAAATAATTCATTAATTTCATCTGTAGTTTTATTATCTTTTTGCATTATATTAATAACTTTAATAAAATTAGATTTAATATTGTTATTATATATTAATACATCAATATTTTCTTTTATTTTATTCAAAATAAATAACCTCTTTCAAAATATACAAAATATCTAATAATTCTAACACAATTTAAACTTATTGTCAGTTAGTATTTATTTTTATAATATATACTTTTTATTTGGTTTTTATAAATTATTTATTTAAAATATTATTTAATTTATATAGTATAGGTTCAAAATATAAACCATATCTATTATCTCTATAATATTTAGATGTATTAATAATAGATTCTTTTATAAAATTTGTTGCTAAAATAACAGAGTCTTTTAAATTTAAATTATTTAATATTGAACCAATTATTATACTTGAAAACATATCTCCTGTACCATGAAAATAGCCTTCTATTTTTTCATTATATATATAATCAATATTATTTTTATTATTTTCAAAAACTGCAGTAGCTAAAGTTCTATCATCTATAGGTATTCCTGTTATAATAATATTTTTAATTCCTAATTTTACAATACTATAAATTAGCTCTTCTATTATTTTTTCATTATAATATTTTTGATTTATACTTTTATTTGATAATAAAATTGCTTCTGTTATATTTGGAGTTATAATATCTGCATTTTTACAAAGATTTTTTACTTTTTCAACATAATTATTATCTAACTTACTATACATTTTACCATTATCAGCCATTGCTGGATCTATTAACAAAATAGTATTATCTAATTTAAAATTATCAATAAATTTTTGTGTCTTATCTATTAAACATTTTGATCCAAGATAACCAACATATATAGCATCAAATTTTATATTTAATTTTTTCCAATGTTCTATAAATCCGTCAAAAATTTCTGTAAGTTCTATGTAAGCTGGATTTCCTAATTCATATGTATGACTTGAAAAAACTCCTGTAGGTATTATTGATGTTTCTATTCCCATAGAAGAGATTATTGGCAATGCCATAGTAGTTGAACATTTACCAAAACCTACAATATCTTGTATACTAACAGCTCTCATTTTATATCCTCCAAATTTAAAAAATAACTCTATTTAAAATAGAGTTTAAAATAAATAATATATGATTATACTACTAATAGTATTATGTATCAATTAATAAAAATAAAAAGAGATTTTTGATATATCAAAAATCTCTTTTTATTTTTATGCGGATGACAGGAATCGAACCTGCACGCCCTAGGACACAAGAACCTAAATCTTGCGCGTCTGCCAGTTCCGCCACATCCGCTAATATATGTATTATAATAATACATATTATACAAAAAGTCAATACATTTCTATAATTTTTTATATTTTAAAATTTAATGACATTAACCAATAACCTGGTAATCCTTCTTCGTTCTCAACACAATCACATGTTACAAAATTTGAAAAACCTAAATTTTTAGCATATTTTTCATCTTGGCAATTATACATTTCAGGAATACCAAAAATATATTTTATTTCTTTTCCTGTATTATATCTTCCTAAAATTAAATGTTTATATTTTTCAAAAGAAACAACTATAAAAGGATCGTTTATTAAATCCCAAAAATCTTCAAATAAATGTACCATTTCTTTTAATGAAATTCTTATCCATAGTATATCGTCTTTTTGATTAAGAAAAGGATTCATTCTAGCATTATTATTAAACATATAATTTATTTCACTTCTTAAACTACCTTTTTCTTCATTTTTATCGTTACAACTTTCATTAT
Source organism: uncultured Clostridia bacterium (assembly GCA_946481295.1). Lineage (GTDB taxonomy): Bacteria > Bacillota > Clostridia > Lachnospirales > UBA5962 > CAMLLW01. The sequence continues at coordinate 12,002 of CAMLLW010000032.1, forward strand.
TTTTATAACTATTGCTAATAACATTATAATTTTTTAAATCGCTTATTTCTTTATTCATTTTTTCGGCCATTTCTTTTAGCCTTTCATGTAAATTTTCTAAACTATTATCTAAAAAATCACTATACTTTGCATTTTTATCTTTTGAAATACATATAAAATCTTCTAATTCTAATATATTATTTTTATCAAAATAATTCTTATTTGTATTTTTTTCGCATTCAATACAATTGTCTTCATTATCTTCTATATTTTCATCTTCATCGCAATTATTATTTTCTTCTATATTTTTATTTTCATTACAATTATCTTTGTATTCTATATCTTTATTCTCACTACAATTATCATTTTCTTCTATTTCTTTATCTTTAT
>CAMLLW010000033.1 GCA_946481295.1 uncultured Clostridia bacterium
AAATATAAATATATAATAGTTGTATAATTTATTTTATTTTTAATATTATATTATTAATTTATTTATATTTAATTTAATATTAATATTATTTTTAAAAATTTATTTTAAATATAAAATTATTAAATTATTTTAAATATGATTTTATATTTATTAAAAATTATATTAAATAGGCTTAACTTTATTAATTTATTTTTTTTAAATTTATTATTAATAATAATTTTTTATATTTTAATATAATATAAATTTTAAATTATATTTTATATATAATATATTTTTATTTCTTAATATAAAAAAAAGAAGTATAAAGTTTAAACTTTATACTTCTTATATTTTTATTATTATTAATATATTATATAATTTATTATTTTTTAAATATATAATATATTAATGTTTATTATTTTAAGTATAATAATTTCAATAAATTAATATTATTAACTTTTTAAATTAATATATATTTTATAATTATTTTTATTTATTTTTAATTATAACAATAATAATTTTAATTTTTTATTTAAATAATTTAACTTATTTTTTTGATAATATATTATCTGAAACTTTATTTTTTATTTCATCCCCAAAATCTAAATTAGGTATATTATCCATATATGTTATAAGTAAATATTCAATAATTTCTGATCTTGATTTTCCTGTTAAAGCAACTTTTATATCTAAATCTCTAAGTGTAGTATTTAATAAAGGTATCGTTATTCTCTTAGTATTCTTATTCATATTTATACCTCCTGATAATTTAATAAATTAATTATAATTTAATTTATAATTAATGTCAAAATAAATTCACATTTGCACATAAATGATTTTTTTTATAATTTTTATTGTGTAATTTATTATTATATTATATGTGTATTGCATATTTTTTTAAAATGTGTAATAATATATAATATTAATTATAATTTTATTATAATTATAAGATTTTAAAATTTAATATTTATTAAAAAGATTTTGACAATCATATATTAAATTTGGTATTATAGTTGATAAATTTAAAAATATTGTTAATGCATTATACAATAAAAAACTAATTTAATAATATATTTTTAATTGCAAATAGATTTTTACTATAGAGTTTAAATAATATAAAATGTATATAAACTTATCTATATATATTAATATTATACTTTATTATAGTACAGTATTAAAATGTATGAAAATAATTAAAATAAAAACATATGTTTTAATATAATTACATAATTATATTTTATATTATTTTAATTTATAATCTAATAATTGTAGTTAATTAATTTATTTAAATTATATTTTATAGGGAGGAAAATAATGAGTAAAGACACTAATAAAAAAATTATGTGGTATAACCTGGCATTTATGGCTTTTTCAGCTGTATGGGGCTTTGGTAACATAATTAATGGTTTTTCTGAATATGGTGGTCTAAAAGTAATAATATCATGGATTTTAATATTTGCTATATATTTTGTACCATATACACTTATGGTTGGAGAATTAGGTTCTTCATTTAAAGATGCTGGTGGTGGTGTAAGTTCATGGATTATGAATACTATTGGTCCTAAAATGGCTTATTTTGCTGGATGGACATATTGGATTGTACATATGCCTTATATATCACAAAAACCAAATGGTACTGTTATTGCTGCAAGTTGGGTAATATTCCAAAATAATACTGCAAGTCATGTGAATACTATAACTATTCAAATAATATGTTTTATTATTTTCTTATTTGCAATGGTAATATCATATAGAGGTTTAAGTATATTAAAAACAATATCTACTATAGCAGGTTCTGCAATGTTTATAATGTCTTTATTATACATATTACTTATGTTAGCAGCACCAGCAATTACAGATGCAAAATTAATAGATATTGATTGGTCTGTAAAAACATTTTTACCTACATTTGATTTGAAATTTTTTACAGGATTATCTATTTTAGTTTTTTCTGTTGGTGGATGTGAAAAATTATCACCATATGTTAATAAAACTAATGATCCTTCAAAAGATTTCTCTAAAGGTATGATTACACTAGCAATTATGGTTGCTGTTTGTGCTATTTTAGGAACAATATCTATGGGTATGATGTTTGATTCAAATAATATACCTAATGATTTAATGACAAATGGAGCATATTATGCTTTTCAAAAATTAGGAGATTATTATAAATTAGGAAATTTATTTGTTATAATTTATGCAATAGTACAGTTAATTACACAATTTTCAGTTATGGTACTTTCAATAGATGCTCCACTCCGTATGTTACTTGATAATGCAGATGCTACTTATATTCCTAAAGTGTTTTTTAAACAAAATAAACATGGTGCTTATGTAAATGGTCATATATTAATATTAGTAATAGTATCTATATTAATTATTATACCTGCATTTGGTATTAGTAATGTAGACGAATTAGTTAAATGGTTAGTAAAAGTAAATTCTGTTTGTATGCCTCTTCGTTATTTATGGGTCTTTGTTGCATATATAGCATTAAAAAAATCAGATGGCAAATTTGCTACAAAGTATAAATTTGTAAAATCAAAAAATATTGGTATACTTATAGGAATTTGGTGTTTTATATTTACTGCTATTGCTTGTATATGTGGTATATATTCAGATGATACATTCCAATTAGTTTTAAATATCTTAACTCCATTTATATTAGTTGGTCTTGGAATTGTTTTCCCATATATAGCTAAACTACAAAAGAACTAAAAAGATTAAGCATTTGCTTAATCTTTTTTTAATATAAAAATCATTAAAATAAATTTTACATATAAATTTATTATTTATTTATTAACTTTTAAAATTTATTTTATCTTCTTTTATAAACTTTAATATTTTATTAATATTTAATATTATAATTTTAGTATGTTTTTATAGTAACAATATAATAAATTATAAATAAAATATAAAAGGAGATGATTTTAATGAATATAAAAAAAAAATTAATATTTGCAATAATAGCTTTTTTTATTACTATACCTATAATTAATAATTTAAAAACATATGCTAATACTTATAAAATAACAGATGAAAATGAATTAAATAAATACATTATACAAAATAATACAGAAATACCTGAAGGCTACTATTTAGAAAAAGTAAAATTTGATACAGATGTAAACTTAGAAGATTTAAATGTAGAAGATTTAAACTTAGAAGATTTAAATATAGAAGATTTAAAAAATAATGAAGATCCTAATTTAAAAATTTTTGAAAGAGTATATAATGGTAAATTTAAATCTAGCAATCATTATTTTACAAATAATCCTATTTCATATGATATATATGATGGGCCTACAGTATCTACAACATATACTTTTGAAGAAATTGTAGAATCTAAAATAAATGGTAGTTTTGGTGCATCATTAAGTGGAATAAGTGCTGAACTTGGTTTTAATGTTAGTACAGCTAAAAAATATATAAAACAAATTATACTTGAAGGGTTAACAGATGATCAAAAATTAAAAGTATCTGTTTTTGGATTATATGATAAATATTCTTTTGATGTATATAGTCTATTTGGAAGTTATAAAGGTACAGGATATGCATATAAACCAATGGGTATATATATTAAACAAGAAATATATTCTAAAAAATAAATAACTTTATATTAAATATAAAGTTCCCAATATCATCAGATATTGGGTCTTTTAATATAATTTATATTTTTTTAAAAATATAATATTATATAAATTTTATATTAATTATATAAATTTTATTAATTAATTTTTAATATATTAATAATTATAATATTAAAAATATTATATATTATTTTTATATTATTGACATATAAATACAATTAATATAAAATTATATTATATTTTAATAAAGGGGAAAATAATATGATAGAAGAACAAAAAAAAATTGCTATTTCCTTATCTATTACAGCATTAAGAAAATTAGATATATGTAGAGCTATAACTGGAGAAAGTAGACCAAAATTTATTGAAAGAATGATACATAAATATGCTAGTGAATTTGATGAATCTATTAAAAATATTTCAAGTTTAAATATTAATAATATAGAAGATATTCAAACTATAAAAAATATTTTAGATAGCAATAATATTTTAAATGATAATAATTCTAATATTAATAATAATATTTTAGATAATGATAATAATATTAATAATAACTCTTCAAATAATAATACTAACAATATACAAGATATTATATTAAAATCTATACAAAAAGGAGAAAGTAATACATGATTATTTCTATAGATATAGGAAATGGATTTATTAAAGCTTTAAATAGCAAAAATAATTATTTACATTTTCCTAGTATAGTAAAAAAACAAATAGCTAAAATAACATCTTTTTCAGCTATGGAAAAATACATTGTATATCTAGATAATAATTATTATTATGTTGGAGAATCAGCTATAACTAAAAAAGGAAGACGTAGCTGGAGTAATACTAAAATGAATGAATTTACAGATATATTTATAGCAACCTGTTTAAACTTATTATCTGAAGATTCAAAAAACATAGATTTATGTTTAGGACTACCTTACAGTTATTATGTTGAACAGAACGATGGTCAATATCTAATAGACGAATATACTAATAAAACAATAGATTGCACAGTAAATGGTATACAAAAAAAAATAAATATAAGTAGTGTAACAGTTATACCACAAGGTGGTGGAGCATTTTATTCAAATATATTAAGTAATAATAATACAAATGATTTAAATTCATATTTTATAGATATTGGCTATAGAACTGTTGATTGTGTAGAATTCATATTTTCTAATAATAATTTAAGTTTAAATCATGAAACTAGTTTTAGTTTAGAAGAAAACGGTACATATGAAATATTTAATAATATTTTAAAATTTGTAAGTGCTGAAGTAGGTAAACACTGGAATGTAATAGAAATAGAAAATGCTATATTACATAATAATTATATATTAATATATAATTCTATTGAAAAATATGATATTCATCAAATTGCAGAAACACTATTTGAAGATTCAGCTAATGAAATATTTAGTGAAATTCTATTTAATGTTCCACGAATAACAAAAATAGAAAATATATATTTAAGTGGTGGTGGTGCTAAATTTTTATATCCTTACTTTAAAAATTTATTACCTAATATAAAACTACAAAAAAATAGTATTTTTGCAAATGCAGATGGATATTTACAATTAAGTAAAATAAATAAAAAATAATATAAAATGTTATTTTAAAAATTTATATATTAAATATATTGATAAACAAATTTTTTTGATTATTAATTATAAAATTTAAAAAGGGATTATTTATTATTTTAAAATTATCCCTTTTTTATATTTTTAAATTTATATAAATTTAATATATAAATTATTTTTAATTTACTTTAAATAAAAATTTTCTTTCTTAATTAGTTATATATACCAGCTCTATCATTAATAACTAATACTCTTAACATATCTTCAGATAGATCAAAATTTTTACCATTACCAGTTAATAAATTTTTTTCTATTAATTTTTCAATAGTTGGCTTAGCCCAATCTGGTATATCATTTATACTATTATATCTCATTATTTCTATATTTTTAACTCCTTCATTAATTTTTATATCTTTATTATTTTTTATTATATTATTATTTATATTTAATAAATTACAAAAACCTTCTGTAAGTGCATTCACAATTATATCTTGATGATTTTTTAAAAAAATAGCATCTTTTTCTGTATCTATAAATGCTGTTTCTATTAGAATAGATGGCATTTTAGTCCATTTAATAACACCTATATTATCGCGAAATTTAATTCCTCTATCTTTTAATTTTGTTTTTGATATGTATATTTTTTGAATTATTTCTGCATATTTTTTAGAATCTTCTTTATAATAAAGTGTTTCAGCTCCTTTTCCACCACCTGCATTACAATGAATGCTTATAAAATAATTAGCAGACCAATTATTCGCCATTGTATATCTTGCATTTATGGAAGTACTATTATTAGTTCCTAAATTAGTTTCTTTACTAGGTCTACTAAGTTTTATTTCTAATCCTAATTTTTTTAAATTTTCGCCTAATTTATAACCAATATCAAAAGTAATATCTTGTTCTCTTAAACCGCAACCTACAGCACCGGTATTCCATCCAATATTATTATGACCTTGATCTATAAATATTTTCAAAAAATCCCTCCTCTAATAATATTAGAAATTATAATTTAATATTCTATCGTATTATTAAAGTCTAATAATTAAAATAAATTATCGCAAAATATAACAAAATAATCTAAAATTTTAGATAATTTATTTAATTAAACTAAAAATATAAAAATTTTAGATATTAATTTTAAAGATAAATATTTTAATAAATTATAAAATAATATTTTAAAACTTATAATTTTAAAATTTAATAAAAATATTTAATAAAAATCCTATAATTAAAAAAAATAATTTATTTTTTAATTATAGGATTTTTATATATAATATTTTTTTAATAATATGTTATAATTTTTTAATTAAAAATTAATTTTATTAATATATTTTTAAAAATTATAATTATATACTATTTATTAGTTCTTTAATTTTTTATAAATATTTTTTAATATAATATATCAATTAACTATTCGCTAAATTATAATAAATGTTATTATTTAATATTTAATAATATTCATATATTTATATAATTAAAAATATAAAAAATTTTAGATAAAATACTAAAAAGAACAAATCTTATAATTATATAAAATTTGTTCTTTTAGTAAAATTAATAATCAAATTGACGATAATATCTTCTTATATCTAAACTATGACCTGTATTTGCTTCAAAATGTTTAGACAAACGTCCATTTAATAATACAGTAGAAACTATAGGAGATAGAATATTTGCAAATTTTTCATCTATATTTTCAATTCTATATTCTCTTGTATCAAATATAACTAAATTATCAGTATGTTCTTTTAAAAATCTTTCTGCACGTTCATCAATTTTTCTACATGCTCCTTCACCTTTTAGAAGAAATACATTAGTATCTTTTTCTATTAATTCTAGAGTACCATGAAAAAATTCAGATGATCTAACAGATTTTGTTTTTAGCCATTGCATTTCTTCTAATATACACATAGAAAATAAATAAACTTCTCCCCATAATTCTCCGCTTCCAATCCAAAGCATATAATTACTATTATAATATTTCTTAGCTATATCGTCTGCAATATTATCAAATTTTGTTTGAATATTAACTAATCCATCAATTAAATTTTGTTCTAATTGTTCTAATAGAAGATCAAATTCTTCAAAATCTCCGTTATTATTTAATAATCCATAAAAAATACCTATCATACTTAAATATTCAAATTCTACTCCTTTAGGTATAAAGGTAATACTCCAATTACTAAGTTTTGCAAGCTTAGATTCTGGTTTAGATACTAATGATACTACACGTACACCTTTGTCTTGACAATATTTTGCAAATTCAACTATCTCTTTTGTATCACCAGATTCAGAAGCCATAAATACTATAGAATTCTTATTAAAATGTTTATGTCCTGTAAGAATAATTTCTCCAGCTTGTTCTAAATAAACAGGAGTATTCGTATATTGTTTTGCAATTTCTGCAAAATGCATCATCACAGCATAAGTTCCTCCAACACCAATAAGAAATATATTTTCAAATCCTTCTTGAAAAATTTCATCTGCTATTTTTTTACCAGTATAAATTTCATTAATTTGTTTTTTAAGATTTTCTCTATATTCACTTTCATTAAATTTAATCATATTATATCCCCCTATTATAAATATAATTATCCTAAAATTCTAAATTGAGCACATACTATACCTAATACAGCTGTAAATAAAATTAACCAAACAACATTTATTTTTTTATTAAGAAGCCAATAATATGTAAACATAACAATTAAACTAAGAATACCTGGCATAATGCTATCTAAAATTTCTTGGATATATGTAATATTTTCGCCTACTCCAATTGATAATGGTGTTTTTACTATAACTAATTCATTTGTCATGCCACCAATTACCATTACACCAAGAATTCCTGCTGCATACATAAATTTTTCCATTAATCCTGATTTTTGTATTTTATCTAAATATTTTGCTCCTAGTTCATATCCTTTTATAGCTCCAAAATATCTAATTATAAATGCAGGTATATTAAAAACTAGTAAAAACAAAATAGGCCCTAAAATACTTCCTTTCATGGCTAATGAGCTTCCTATTCCTACACCTAAAATTCTTAATGTACCTAACATAATAGAATCACCAATGCCTGATAAAGGTCCCATTAATGCTGCTTTAATAGAATTTATAGATTTAGTATCAAAATTTTCTTGATTACTATTCATTTCTTCCATAGCTGCAACAATACCACCTATAAATGTAGAAATATGTGCTGTACAATTAAAAAATTCCATATGTCTTGTTAATGCTTCGCTCATCTTTTGTTTATCATTACCATAAAGTTTTTTTAAAATAGGCATCATCATAAAAGCAAATCCCATATGCATTTGTCTCTCATAGTGCCATGAATATTCCATAGTTAATGAATAAAAAAACATTTTATTAATATCTTTTTTAGTTAAAGCTTTTTTATTATTATTTATATCTGTATAAGTAACTTCTTTAGAATCAGTTTCATTAGAAATCATTATTATCAACCTCCTGAACTTCACTGACTCTATCATCAAATTTAAAATTAAATTTTGTAAAAATTATTATTAGTCCTATAACTGCTATTCCTGATACTGGTATCTTCATGTAAGAAGATAAAACAAACCCTAGGAAAAAATATGGTATAACATTTTTATTCATTATCATTTTTGCTAACATTGCAAATCCAAGGGCTGGTAATAATCCTGTAGCTATTCCTAATCCATCAGTTATTACTTTTGGAATCTTATTTACAAAATTTTCAATTCTATTACTTCCAATATAATATCCTAAAAAAACTATTAGTCCTAAAATTAAACAAGTTGACATACCAATTATTATATGGATAAATTCAACTCCTCTATAGCTACCTTTTTTAGCATAACGATCTGCTATTTGAGCTATCATTGGCATTATTACACTTAAAATAACATTTTGAATAGCGGTTACTAATAATGCAATTGGAAAAGCTAAAGTAATAGCAACTTCTGTTCCTTTATTTAAACTAATAGCAAAAGCTGTTCCTAATACTCCTCCAACTAAAACATTTGGAGGTAAATATGCTCCAACAGATACAGATCCTAAAAAAAATAATTCTAAAGTAGCACCTATTATTACACCTTGTTGAACATCTCCTAAAGCTATTCCTACAAGAGGTCCAAGAACAATTGGTCTACTAATCATATTAGTTCCTAATGCATAATCATGATTACCTATAAAAGCAATTAATCCTAATAAAATTGATTGTACTAATACCATTTCTCTTATTGAATTCCCCCTTAATTATAAAATTAAATATTTTGAAATAAAAATAAATATATATTAAATATATATATTTTTTAATTATATTATACATATTGCAAAAAAATTGTCGTAATAAGTCAAATAATTATTTTATATGTAAATTATACTTTTTATAAATAAATAATTTGTAAATTTATATCAATATATTAATTAAATAAAAGATTAATATATATATATTTAACTATTTTACAATGTATTTCTTATTGATATAAATATTATTTATATATTAATATTTTTATGATATTATTGTTAAATATGATCAAATATATATAAAATATTAAATTAAGATAAAAACTTAAATTAAGGTTAATTTAAGCTAAAATTTCGGTATAATAAATTAATATTATATTATTGAAATAAAAATATATATAAATATTTAAAATATTAAAACTTTAAAATAAATATACTAGTATAAAAATTGGAATAATATTATTAAATTTACTAAAAATTCTTTATTTATATATTAGATTTAATTATAAATAAATAATTATTATTTATATAAAAGTATATTTATTTTAACAATATAATAGTTTAAAAATAATTAATAACACAATTCAATAGGGGGACTTAAAAATAATGTCTATCGACATAAACAAAATATTAAATAAAAAAAAATGGACCGGAAAAGAAGTAGGTAAAGTTCTTATTTATAGTTTAATTACAGATCATAGACGTAAAGATAATTCAAACTTACAACAACTTTGTGAACCTAATAAATTTTATGAAATGCTTAATAGTTTAAAAAACAATTCAAGCGAATACAATAAATATTTAGTATATTCTGATAGTTATAATGGTATTTTAGAATCCTATGATTATGGACAAGCAATGTATCAACAAATGCATCATGCATATTATAGGATATTAACTGATTTACAATTTATTCTACAATACACAATAATAAAAATTGAAGAAAAAAAAGAAAATATAGATAATATTAAAATATACAATGAATATTTAAATGCATTTAAATTAATATATGATAATGAAAAATTTGGAGATACTAAACAAATTATAGATGAATTTGAATTTTTAATAAATAAACTTATGAAATCATCTGTACAATTTTTACTTTATTTTGATAAAATAATAGAAATATTATCTTATATATTAGAAGTAGATGAAATAAAAGAAATTTCTCCACTTTATATAAAATCTAATATTACTAAAATAAATATTATAAATTTAATTTCAGAATCTTTAAAAAGAATAGTATATATTTCAAGCAATAATAAAATTTTAAATAGTAAAGAAATTATTGAAAATTATACACCAGAAATTTTAATAGATAACTGGAAACCATCAAAATATATTATAAAAATTATTGAACAAGAATTAAATAATAAAGATAATAGAGAATTTTTAAAAAATTTTAGAATGTATACAGAACAAAAAATAATCCAAGATGAAAAATATAAAGAGGAGAATTTTAAAAATGAATAAAAAAAGTAAATCATATAATCAACATTTAACAAATGTTATATCCTCTACTATTCCACTTGGAACAACAGAAATAAAAACAAGAGAAGAAAACTATCTCCCTATGCTTAATGGTCCTGCTACAAATACATTAGCAATAACATCTAGCAAAAAAATGACAGCTGATCCTATTACCGGTAAAGCTGTTATGATAAATGGAGATATGAAAATTATTATAGAAAATTTTAATGATTTAAAAGGCGGTTTAACAATAGGAGCATTAAAATTATTAGATTTTGGTACAATTGAACTTACAAAACAAAATCATTATAAAGAAAAAAATTCATATTCAATTAATTGTACTGTTATTTTTTCGTTAAAAGAATATGCTATAATGTGTGGATATGATGTAATAGAAAAAGATACAAATACAGCTGAAGAAAAAATTATAGAAAAAAAACGTGTAAAATATAATATGGATAACTTTAGAAAAAAAGTTAATCAAGATCTTAAAACTTTATATGAAATTTCTATAGAAGGTATAGAAAATAGTAAAAAAAATTCAAAAGAAGTTCCTGAAATGCGTATAATATCTTTTAAAAATATAAAAAATGGTAATGTAATAATGAGTTTTAGTGAACCTATGGCTTATTATTTAATAAATTCATATGTTATGCAATATCCAGTAAATATTCTAAAATTAAATGAGAGATATTCATATAGTTATAATATTGCTAGAAAATTAGCTTTACATAGCAGTATGGATAATAATATAAAAAAAGGTACTGATGATATTATAAGCGTAAAATCTTTATTAGATTGTACAGGTTTGCCAAAATGGAAAGATGTTAATGGTCATTGGACTCGTAGAATAAAAGAACCTTTTGAAAAAGCATTAGATGAAATAAAAACAGTAAATGCTATTAAATATTGGGAATATTCTAATAGTAAAAAAGAAGTCCTAACAGATAATCAAAAATATATATCTAACTATGAAATATTTGAAAAAATATATATTCATTTTAAAATGGAAAGTCATTAAATAATATTTAAATATTAAAGTATAATAATGTAAGAGCATATAAGTTAAAATAACCTTATATGCTCTTATAATTTAAAGTATTTATATTTATAAACAAAATATATAATTAAATTTTATAAAAATAATATATTAATTTTACTTATACTATTTTATACTTCTTTAAAATAATTAAAAAATGGATAATACTCGAATGTTATTTTTTTACCTGTTGCACCATTTCTATTTTTTAATATAACAAGTTCAATATCTCTAGGATTTTTCATCTTAGCTTGATTTATATCAAATCCTTTATCTCCTATACCTTTTAATTGTAAACCTATAAATAGTGATAGGTAAAACTTTGATATTATCTCTATTTTTTCCCCCACTCCACACCGTACATGAAACTTTCACTTCATACGGCGTTCCATCATTTAATATTAATTATTAAATGACTAGTGGCTATCCCTCCACAACTTATTATCATTGCTTCA
>CAMLLW010000034.1 GCA_946481295.1 uncultured Clostridia bacterium
TATTTTCTTCTATTTTTTCATCTTTAATATTTTCTGTATTTTTATCTTTATCTTCATTACAGTTAGTATTTAATTCTGTGTGTATATCATTTTTTTTCATATCTTTATTTATAATATTATTTTCTTCTATATTTTTATTTTGAAATTCAAAATTTCTTTTATTATTATACTTATTTAAATCAAAGCCATGCTTAATAAAGGATTGATATTTATTGTTATCTTTATTTTCTTTATTTTGATTTTTATTAGAATCTATATCTTCTTTAATATTTTTTAAATTTTCATTTAATTCTTTTTCTTGACTATCTTCTATATTTTTCTCACTATCTTTAGTTTCTACATTCTTTTTATTTACAATATCTTTATTATTAACATTAAAATCTACAAAAGAATTTTTCCATGGTAATTCGGTATACTTATATCCTACAAGAGGAACAGAAAACCCTCCATGATTCTCTACTATAAGTGCTGCTATTATAAATTCATCTAAAATAATTCCAGAATTTAAAACATCATAAGAACTACCTTCCCATTTTATATCACCTCTACCTCTTTGGTCTACACTTATATTGCCTATACAAACGCCCTTATAATCATTATCTTGTTTACTAATTATGTACGCCTTATACATTATATCAGGTTTTAAATTTTGTACTGAAAAACTAACTCTCCCTTGTCCCCCATTTAATTCCATAATACAACGTCCAATAGACTTACCAGACTTAAAACTATAATCTGAACTATCTTGTTTTAATGTCAAAAAATATCTTTTATATGTATTATTCAATTTATAAACCTCCTAAGAATCATTAAAAACTGATTATTAATATATATTCCACTACATATAAAATTATTTCCAAAAAATAAAAAAGGCTACTAAATTATTTAGTAGCCTTTATATAATTAGTTAAATAAGCAAAATCTTCTAAAGAAAGTTTTTCAGCTCTTATTTTTGGATCAAACCCACAAGATATTAAAATTTTTTCTATTTCTTCTTTATCAAAATTAAATTCTGGCATATTAAAAATACAATTTAATAAAGTTTTTCTTCTCTGTCCAAAACCATATTTTATAATTTTAAACATAAGCTTTTCATCAGAAACGTTAACTAAAGGATCTTTTCTAATTTTAAAATGTATAACAGCAGAATTTACATTAGGTCTTGGTATAAAACAATTTTTAGGTACATTTGCTACAAGATAAGGTTCTGAATAATATAAAATTGCTAAAGTTATAGCTCCATAATTCTTTTCTCCCGGTGAAGCCTGCATTCTTTCTGCAACTTCTTTTTGTACCATAACTGTAATACTATCTATTTTACATTTACTTTCTAAAATATGCATTATAATTGGAGTTGTTATATAATAAGGTAAATTAGCAACAATTTTTATATTTTTAAAACATGAATTATTAATAATTTTATTTAAATCTATTTTTAAAATATCATCATTTATTATTTCAACATTTTCATATTCTTTTAATGTATCTTTTAAAATAGGAATTAAATTATTATCTATTTCTATAGCTAATACTTTTCCTGCTTTTTCTGCTAGCATTTGAGTAAGACTACCTATCCCCGGTCCAATTTCTATAACAAAATCATCTTTTGAAATATCTGGTGTGTTAATAATTTTAGAAAGTACATGTTGATCTATTAAAAAATTTTGCCCGAAATTTTTTTTAAAATAAAAATTATGTTTTTCTATAATTTCTTTAGTTTTTGCATAAGTAGCTATACGTTCTATAAAAAACAACTCCTAATCATTCATATCTATTGTTTCTCCATCTTTATATTCAAAATGTCCTGATTTATAATTTTCACCATTTATTTTTAACTCTAATCCATTTACTTTATAAAAATCACAAAAAGTATAAGCTAAACTTTTTAAAATTAAATTTTCTGTGCCAGATCCAGCAATATAATTTGAAGATAAATCTAATATTACTTTAGAATTATTTCTATCTAATTTAATAGAATTTATTTTAGTATTTTCATCTAATAAATTTATATCTTTATCTTTCAAAACATTCTCAAATAAAGGTATAAAACTTTCACCAGTTTTAATTTTAATTTGTTTATTTTTCTTAGTGAGGTTATCATCATTAATATTTGGAATATAAACATTAATATCATTATTAAATGTATTGCTTTTTTCTATTTTAGATAATACACTTTCTACATTACGAGTTCCACCTTTATACTGAACTCCATTTTTTTCATAATCTTTTGTAACTGTAAAATATTGAGTTTTTACTAATCCAATTCCTTTAGCATAATAATCTTTTTCAGTTCCATTTGGGAAAGTTTTTGTAATTTCAATAGCAGTAAATTTACCAACAGGTGTTTCTACAACAGCATTTACACTTGTTATTTCACTTTTAGTGCTTCCTTCTTCTACCCATTTATTACCTACTTCTAATGGTTCTTTTAAAAGAGTTATATCTGTGTTGTGAGGATAAGATGAAACATCTTCATACATATAAAAATTAGGATTTGAAAAAACTTGTTTTAATGTTTTATCCTTATATTCTAATAAACATGTAAGTTCATTATTTGGCGCGGTAATTTTTTGCTGCGCAGTTTCTTTAGAAACATACGTTGTAGTTATTTCTTGATTACCTATTTCGTCATTGCTCTTATAAATGTACTTTACATTTTGTTCAAAAGGAAAATATTCACTTATAGTGTTACCTTTTTTACCGCAACCGGCAAACACAAATAAACACATAAATAAATATAATACTTTTTTCATAATTTAAAACTCCCTTCAATATAAAGTTCCATATATTATATCATATAAGACATAGTTTTTCTAACAAATACAAAATACTTTAAAATTTCCTAATTATCATCACTTAGTAATTCCCATGGTGTAATCATTCCCTTTAATTTACCACTTTTTTTTCCGTTCTCTGTAATAAATACAACTGCTAATATTTTATGATTTTTATAGGATTTATAAAACAAATTTTCTACATAGTATAATTTTGTATTTTCTGAAACAAAGTAAAAATACTCATTTTTACGATCATCTAATAAAATATATTTTTCTAAATCTCCTATAGTTGTATCTTTTTTTATGGAAAAAAACTTTTGGTCTCTCATATAAGAACATATAGCATGATCACTAAAAACTCCAACAACTATATCATTTTCTAAAATAGGTACATGTGTATATGCATATTCATTCATTTTTTGCATAACGTCAATTATATTTTCTCTTTTATTTATAAAAAACATATTTTCCTTAGAAATAGCAGAATCTATAGCTAAAGGTGGATTATCTATTAATTTAATCAAATTTTTTATTAATTTAAGCATTTCATTAGATGGCTCTATAAGATAATTATTATCCACTTTAGGATTATGAGTTATAAAATTTCTTACTAATCTACAGTAATTTAAATCTTCTGATAAATTTTGCAAAGCTTCATGTCTTATTAATTTTCCAATTATACTTTCGTTTTCTGGTAATTCTGGAAAATAGTTTTTTCTACCTATAATTTCTAATTCTTTATAGTAATCTAAAAATTTTTCTATATTTTCATTCATCTACTTCACCTGCAAATTAAAAATTTTATTTTATATTATAGTAAAAATAAGAAAAACTATTCTAGAGTGTAATCTCTAGAATAGTTTTAATATTTTCCTATAGGCTTATTAGTAAAATCTATAAATTCACTATTTTTAGCTGTATTTTTAACTGTATCTTTATTTTCTAAATCATCAATTATATTATTTGAATAATTATTAATATTTTTATTATTTATTTTTTCCGTTGTATCATGTTCAAGAATTTTTTTATTTTTTTCTTTAATATTTTTAGTTTCTATCTTAATATTTTTTATATTATCTAATATTTCATTTTTATTATCTTTTTCAATATCTAAATTATCTTCTTTTAACTTAGCTTTATTATATTTATTTTTTGAATTATCTAATATCATAAAAATATTTTCATTTATAGAATTATCTATACCTTTTTTTTCAATATCTGTTATTATATCTTTAAAATTTATGATTTTACATACTAATTTTGACATATTTTCCATTTGGGAAATAAATTCATCTATTCTATTATTCTCATCTAAATATTTTAATGAATTAATACTTTCTTTTATTTCACTTATAAGTATTTCATTATTAGCCATAGTTTCTATTGTATTAGTTATTGAATCAGATATTAAATTAAATTTATTTACCATATCATTTAATCTAACATAAATTTTATTTGCAGATTCTGAACCTTGTTTAATTTTATCTGTAGTACTTTTAATTAATTCTGTTATATCTTGCGCAGCCAATTTACTTCTATTTGCAAGATTTCTAACTTCCTCAGCAACAATAGCAAATCCTTTACCATGTTGTCCAGCTCTTGCTGCTTCAACAGCTGCATTTAATGATAAAATATTAGTTTGAAATGCTATATCATCTATAACTTTAATTATTTTTAATATATCATTTGCAGATTTAGTTATATTTTTAGTAATATCTAAAAGTAGATACATTTCTTCATGGCCTGTATTTATATTATCTATTATTTCTACAATTAATTCTTTGGAATTTTTTGTATCTTTATAAGTTAAACCTGTATGACTATATAAATCGTTAAAATAAGAAATTATATTTTTAATATAATCATTTTTACTTAAAAAGTAATTTCTTATTTCATTATTAAAAGTAATAAACTCTTGAATTTTATCATCTATATTTTTACAAATTTTATTTCTATATTTATTAATTATTTCTACATTGTTTAAAGCATTATTTAAATTTTGTTTTATAATATTAAAATCACCAATATAATCATAATTAACTTTTAAATCATATTCTCCTTTTGATACATCATCTAATATTTGTGCAATTTCTTCAACATAATTAGAAGTATTATCAATAAATTTATTTAAAGAGCTTTTAATAATATAAAATTCACCTTTACTATTTCCTTTAACTCTAGAACTTAAATTTCCTTTTTCTAAATCTAAAATAACTCTTTCAATTTCTAATAAAGGATTATAAATTGCATCAATATTAGAATTAACATTGTCTACTATTAATTTCCAACTATTATTGTAGTTATTTACATTTATTCTATATTTAAAATTTCCTTCTTTTAACTCTTTATTGTAATTACTAGTATCAGAACTAATTTTAACTAAATTGTTTTTTAACATTCTTATTTCTTCAACACATAAACTATCATCTATATTAAAATTTCCCATTGCAAGTTCTTTTATAACATTATAATTTTTTTTAGAATCTAAAGTTAATTTTGCTATTTTAGAATAAGATTCTATAAATTTATCATATGAACCATTATATAAATTAATTTCATTCGAATCTATGATAAATTTTTCATTTTTAATAATATTATCTATATTTATTAAATCAATAAGATTATTTAATATATAACAAATATTATATAGATTTTCATCTATTTCATCTTCTCTAATTTCAAAATCTTTTAAATTAAATTCCCCATTTGCTATGGCATTTGTTTTATCGTAAACTTTATTACCGTATAATCTTATAATTTTTGTTGTTATAAGAGTATCAATAAAACATACTATTATACATACTACAGAAAAAAATAATAAAGCCTCGATAGGATTTCTTACAAAAATAAAATTAGTAATTGCCATGCTGGATAATAAAATAATAATTATGCTTATAATATTTATATGCACTATTTTTGATACTAATTTTTCAAACATATTTGCCCCCTAAATTTTAAAAAATTTTATTATTTATAGAAATATTATGTATATTAATTTGTTCATTCTATAATAACAAATTAATATATTATTAAAAAAACTTGCTATAATATCCTATATATAATTTAACGTATAATTTTAAGATAAAGATGAGTAATATAATGCATATTGCTTTTATTTTTTTTTAATGCTATAATTCTGTAATAATTTCACTTTATTTGGAGGTTAATATGCACTTTTACTCTGTTATAATTCCATTATTTAATGAAGAAGAAGTTTTTAATGAGTCTTATAAACGTTTAAAAAATGTTATGGATTCTTTAAATGAAGACTACGAACTTATTTTTATTAACGATGGTAGTACAGATACAACTGAGACTCTAGTAAAAAACACAGCTATTCTAGATAAAAAAGTTAAACTTATAAATTTTTCTAGAAATTTTGGACATCAAATTGCTATTTCTGCTGGAATGGACTATTCTAGTGGTGATGCTGTAATTATAATAGATGCTGATCTACAAGATCCTCCTGAATTAATTCCAAAAATGATTTCTAAATATATAGAAGGATATGATGTAGTATATGCTGTACGTTCAAAAAGGAAAGGAGAAACTTTCTTTAAAAAATTTTCAGCAAAACTATTTTATAGAACTTTAAAATATCTTACAGATTTTAATATACCCGTAGATACTGGTGATTTTAGATTAATAAGTAGAAATGTATGTGATGTTTTATCTTCTTTAGATGAAAGAAATAGATTTGTACGAGGACTTGTAAGTTGGGTAGGTTTTAATCAAATCGGAATAGAATATGTTAGAGATGATCGTTTTGCTGGAGAAACAAAATATCCATTAAAAAAAATGCTTAAACTTTCTATGGATGGTATAACATCTTTTTCTGTAAAGCCTCTTAAGCTTTCTATAGTTTTAGGTACAATTATTATGATAATTGACTTTCTATACTGTATTTATTTAATCATTAATAAATTATTATTTAATAGTAATATTATTATACATGGTTGGACAAGTACTCTAATTATTACTGCTTTTCTATCTGGAATACAATTACTTATGCTAGGTATTATAGGTGAATATTTAGCAAGAATTTTTGAAGAAAGTAAAAATAGACCTCTTTACATTGTTAAAGAAGTTATAAACTTAGATAAAAAAATTAAAAAATAAAAAGAGGAAGCATTTAAAATAATTTTAAACACTTCCTCAAAACATAAAATTAATAATGAAATTCTTTATTAGTACTTTGATTACCAATTTTATACGATAATATCATTAAACTATCAGTTAAATGTACATTTTCCACCATTACATTTTTTATACCAACTAAATCTGCACTAGAAAAATTCCAAATTCCTTTAACATTATGCTTAGCAATTGTATTTGCAATTTCATATGATTTTTCTTCTGGCAATGCAAGAACTGCTATATCTACATCGTTTTGTTTTAAGAATTGTTCTAAACAATCTATATCACTAATTTTTATTCCTCTTACTGTCATACCAACAATTTTAGGATTTGCATCAAAAGCAGCAATAAATTTAAAACCTCTTTTTTCAAAACTTATATAATTCATAAGAGCCTGTCCTATATTTCCTACACCAATTAATATAAGAGAATGCTGAACATCTAAATTTAAAATTTTACCTATTTCATGATACAAATATTCTACATTATATCCATATCCTTGTTGTCCAAAACATCCAAAATTATTTAAATCCTGTCTCATTTGTGATGGGGTTATATTCATTTTTTCCGAAAGTTCTTTTGAAGAAATTCTAGCTATACCATTGTATAATAATTCCCCTAGGTATCTATGGTATCTTGGCAATCTTTTTATAACAGCCAAAGAAATTTTCTTCTTATAATCACCCATATATTACATAACTCCTTTAAATTTTATTATTTTGACACTTATACCTATATATTATATAATTATATATATTTTTTGTCAAATAGATGCTTTATTATCAAATATCAACTTATTATAAATTTAGGAGGACAACGATGATTTTAAATTGCAAAAATATTAGCAAATCTTTTGGTGTTACGGAAATATTAAAAAACATATCTTTTAGTATTTCAAAAAATGAAAAAGTTGGCCTTATTGGTGTAAACGGTGCTGGAAAATCTACACTATTTAAAATAATAACTAATGAAATCTCTCCTGATGATGGAGAAATTATTTTAAATTCTAATATAAAATTAGGGTATATGAGTCAAGTTTTACAATTAGATAATAATTCTACAATATACTCAGAATTATTAAGTGTTTTTAAAGATGTAATTCAAATAGAAAAAAATATTCAAAAATTAAGTCAAGAAATTACTACGTTAAAAGATAAAGAATTAGAACAAGCGATGAAAAAATATAGTAATTTAACAAATTTATTTGAACAAAAAAATGGATATGAATATGAAAGTAGAATTAAAGGTATTGTAAAAGGCCTTGGCTTTTCAGAAAATGATTTAGACACTCCTATAAAAACACTATCTGGTGGTCAAAAAACTAGAATTTCACTATCAAAATTACTTTTAATAAATCCTGATTTACTTTTACTAGATGAACCTACAAATCACTTAGATATAGACTCTATAACTTGGTTAGAAGACTTTTTAAAAAACTATAATGGAAGTATAATTATAATATCACATGATAGATACTTTTTAGATAAAATCACAACTAAAACTATAGAACTAGAAAATAAAAAAGTAAAAATATATAATGGTAATTATTCTTATTATATAAGAAAAAAAGAAGAAATAAGAGAAATAGAATTAAAACAATATCTAGAACAACAAAAACAAATTAAAAAACAAGAAGAATCAATTAAAACTTTAAAATCATTTAATAGAGAAAAATCAATTAAGCGTGCAGAAAGTAAAGAAAAACAATTAGAAAAAATGCAAGTAATGGAAAAACCTGAAAATTTACCTGAAAAAATGAGATTATCATTTCACATAAATAAAACAAGTGGAAATGACGTTTTAAAAGTAGATAATTTAGAAAAAAAATTAGAAAACAATATATTGTTCTCTGATGTTAATTTTGAAATAAAACGTGGAGAAACAGTTGCATTAATAGGCCCTAATGGTATTGGTAAAACAACTCTATTAAAAATGATATTAAATAATAATAATCCAAATATAAAAATTGGTAAAAATGTTGATATAGGATACTATGATCAAGAACATAATAATTTAAATAATAATAAAACAATATTTGATGAAATACATGATGCTTATCCAACATTAACTATAACAGAAATACGTAATACACTTGCATCTTTTGTATTTACAGAAGATGATGTATTTAAAAAAATAGAAGATTTATCTGGTGGAGAAAAGGGACGTGTTGCACTTTGTAAAATTATACTTTCAAATTCAAACTTATTAATTTTAGATGAGCCTACAAATCACTTAGATCTATTTTCTAAAGAAATATTAGAAGATGCTATAAGAAGATTTGAAGGTACAATATTATATATTTCTCACGATAGGTATTTTATAAATAATACTGCAAATAGAGTAATAGAACTTTCTAAAAATGGAATAACAAACTATATGGGTAATTATGATTATTATATAGAAAAAAAAGTTCCTGTAATAGAAACTGTAGAAAAATTAAGTAATGATGAAAGTGATAATAAAAAAAGTTGGCAATCAAAAAAGGAACAAGAAGCGGAATCTCGAAAAATAAAAAATAGAATAAGAAAAATAGAACAAGAAATGGATAAGTTAGAAAAAGAAATAGCAAAATTAGATGAAGAATTATTAAAAGATGATGTTGCTTCAGATTATGAAAAAGCAGCTACTTTTTATGATAAAAAAGCAACCGCTGAAAATAAATTATTTAATTTATTAGAGGAACTAGAAAAAATTAATTCTTAGTTAAATCTAAATCTCCAAATTTAGTATATTGTCCAAGCCAAGCAAGGTCCACTGTTCCAGTTGGGCCATTTCTTTGTTTAGCAATTATTAATTCTGCTTGATTTTTCTTTTCAGTATCAGGATTATAATATTCATCTCTATATAAAAACATAACAATATCGGCATCTTGCTCTATAGCTCCAGATTCTCTTAAATCTGAAAGCATAGGTCTATGATCTGCTCTAGTTTCACAAGCACGACTTAATTGACTTAATGCTATAATCGGTGCTTCTATTTCTCTTGCTAAAGCTTTTAAACTTCTTGATATTTCAGAAATTTCTTGTTGCCGAGATTCTTTTGAATTTCCAGACATAAGTTGTAAATAATCTATTATAACTAATCCTAAATTTTTTTCTATTTTTAGTCGTCTACATTTTGCTCTAAGTTCCATAATAGAAATACCAGGAGTATCATCTATATATAGAGGTGCTTCTGATAAAATAGAAGTTGCTTCTGCAATTGATACAAAGTCTTTATCTTGTAAATCACCCGTTCTAAAATTTTGAGCATCTATTCTAGCCTCAGAACATAAAATTCTATTAACAAGTTGTTCTTTGCTCATTTCTAAGCTAAAAATAGCAGTCGATACTTTTTCTTTTACAGTTACATATCTAGCAATATTTAATGCAAATGCTGTTTTACCCATAGATGGTCTTGCTGCAATTAGTATAAGATCAGAATTTTGTAATCCTGCCGTTTTTCTATCTAAATCTTTAAATCCAGTAGATATCCCCGTTAATTCACCTTTATTTTTTATAATTTTTTCTATAGTTTCTATAGAACTAACTAAAATTTCCTGTATAGGATAAAAATCTTCTTTTGTTCTGTTTTGGACTATATTTAAAAGATTTTTTTCAGCATTTTCTATAATATTATCTATAGAATTTTTTCCTTCATAACTTTCCCTATTTATATTATTGGCGGTTACTATTAGTTTTCTTAAAATAGATTTTTCTTGTACAATCTTTGCATAATGTTTTATATTTGCCGATGTCGACACAGAGTCAGCAATTTCTATAAGATATTCTTTCCCACCTACTAAAATAAAAACTTTTATAAATAAAGTTTATATTTTTTATTGTACATCGCTACTTGTACAATGCTATTTTGCTTACGCTAATAGCCACTCCCTTTCGAGACGTGCAAAGACTATTTCTTCATCTTCAGCTT
>CAMLLW010000035.1 GCA_946481295.1 uncultured Clostridia bacterium
TTTTTAAATTATTAAATGTATTAGATAAAGGATTTGTAATTTTTTTAAATGGATTAAATAAAGTTTTAGCCATTATAGTAATTTCTTTTTCTATGTCTTTAATATAGGGTGATATATTTTTTGCAGTTTCTTTTACAACACTACTTAAATTTTTAAATTTTAAGTTTAATAGTTTAAAATATATAGAAGTTTTATTTACAGATTTATTTAATACACTTGGAAATGATTCTAATACTTTAAATGTATTATTTATACTTTTTTCTATCTTTGTAAATGCATAATTTACAACTTTAGGCATTAAATTAAATGATTTTTCTAATGCACTAACTGTAGGCTTTAATACTTTTTTAATATTTTCCATATCAGATGGTAATTTATCTAATATTTGATTTGTAGTATTAAAAACTTTTTGTGAGTTTTTTGAAAATTGATTTAAAATTTTATTTGCTTCGTTAAAAGTTTTTTTATAATTAGATGTAAATTTAGCATCTATATTAACAGACACATTTTTAGTTTCATTAGTTTTTTTAGCCAAAATTTCACCTCCTTTTTTTACTTGTAGCATTTTTAATTTGTGTATTTTCTAATTGTATAATTTCATTAATAGATTCAACATATTCAAATATTTCTATTAATGTCATATTAGAAAAAAAAGAAATGTCCGTTTTTGTAAATCTAGACATTTGAATTACTAATTTTCTAATATTATTTAAATTATATTTTATATTTTCTGTACTAGGAAAAAATCTTTCTTCCTGTAAAATTAATTTTTCTGAGTTTCTGCAATTTCTCCATCCATTGAGTTCAAAAAAAGGAGTACATATGATTTAACATTAGTAGCATCTTTTAAATTTAAATTAAAGAAAAATTCTAATGGTAAATTACAACTTAAACTAGCTAACATCATTAAATATTCTAAATTTGCTTCTGTAATAGATGCAACTGGAGTTGTCATCCTTTGTGCTTGAAGCATATCTTTAAATGTTAAACTTTCTAAATTTAAATTTAATTCTTTTATTTCTTTATCTATAAATTTATATGTTTTTGTTAATGTTATTTTCATAATTATTATCTCCTCTAATTTAATGCATTTCTAACATCAGTTAAAATATCTTTACCATTTACAACAAATTTAAAATTTGGTTTATCTAATTCTAGAACTGTTAAATCTCCATCTCTAGCTAAAAATCTTACTACTTCAAATTCAGTATTACTACCCATTGCAGATGCTACTTCTAGCTTTCCTAACTCTACATTTTTAGGTATACCCACAAAACTATATTGTAAAGGTACTACTTCTAATTGTGAATTACTTGTATTGTAAATTTGGTTAGCTGAGAATAAATCTATATGATATCCTCTTGGCTCTATAAATTGGAAATAGTGTTCGCTAACACCTGTCCACTCTATTGTTATTGTAGTAGATGAAAATTGACCAATAACAGGCGTTTCAAATTCACCTAAAAGTCCTGCACCTTTTACTGTATCTGAAATTGCAGAAAAAGTAGGTAATGTTATATTACCTACTCCTAAAAATGTTTTTCCATCTAAATATATTTTATAATTAATAACTTTATCTGGTAACTCCACTGTAACTCTCCTTTTTTATATAATTAGCCAAACAATTTGTTTAGACTGTCAGTATCATACTCTAATGAAAATATAATAGTCTCCATAGGTGTAGGAGGTGTAATATAAACATCAAATTTTAAAATTCCATCTATTAAATCTATTGTAGGGTTTTCACTTACTTTAAACTCTACTTTTCCATCTAAGATAACACCTTGAGCTGCTAAAGAATCTAACCACATATTTAAACTATTAACAACATAATATATACCTCTTTTAGTCATAGGAGTATCAATTTTTTGCCAAAAGCTAGTAACAATTGTATTAGAAACCCAGTCCATCATTCTTCTAACAGGAATCATTACATCTTTAGTATCGGTTACTGAAGGATATATAGATGTACGATTACCCCAGCATTTCCAACCTCCTATAAAATTTAATGCTGTTAATATACCATTAGAATTTAAATAATTTGCTTGTTCATTAGTTAAATATATTTCTTCATCTTTTAATATAGTAGCTTGAATTTCTAAGTTATGATTAGATGGAGAAACAAAAGGAATACTATTATTTTCACAATCTACAATTCCTAATAATGGTGCTAAATGTGCAGAAAAGTCATATATTCTATCACCATTTTTTAATCTAGGATAACAACAAATTGTATTATTTGATGATGTTATATTTTTATTTTTCCAATTAACAATTTCTGAATAATTTATTATATTATTATTATCAATAACTGGTAAATCTACTAAAGCAATTCCTTTAAAAAGATTATTTATATTACTCATTTTTTTAGCCATAGCATTTGCTAATTTTGGATTACTAGAAAACTTTGGTGCTATTGCTATTGTAGGAATTAATTGAAAACGTTGAAAAATTTCATCAATTAATTCTAAACCAGTATTAGAATTAGTATCTTTATTAAATCCACCTATAAAATCTTCTACTGTTACAGAATCAGGATCTATTACAGAGTATGTTAATTGAACTTCTTTTTTATCGTATTTTTTATCTAATAATGTAATTTTAATATTTTTATTTTCATCAAATTCTGCTTTAAAATCCTTATTATTTACTAAAGATACTTTTGTATTTTTTAAATTTATACTATTTTTTCTTGAATTAGGTTTTGAATTTTCTCCTGTAGGTGGTTTATTATCTACAGGTTTTTCTTCTGATACTTCAACTTCTAAATTAATAGTATCTAGTAAGATATCTTTATTACTTAATATTTTAGAATTTTGTATATCTAATATATATTTTTCACTATTATTTTTTATATGTTTATTAGGATCTAGAACATTTACAACAATTAAAGGTGCTGTATTATATTCTTTAAAAAATGTATCACACACCTCATTTGATGTGTATTTATACCAATTTTCATTATCGTTTGAATATCCAAAAGATTCAACAAATTCTTTTAAATTAAAACAAACTTTTGGTACATTAGTAGATTTGTAAGTCTCATCTATTGTATTTACAGGAGCAACAACAAAAGCTATTGTTATTGCAGATTCTGCAGTTTTCATAGGGACTAATGATGTAGGTCTTTCGTTAATATAAATTCCATGTTTAAAAGCCATTATATCCTCCTTTTAATCTAATTTTGAAAATGTTAAAGCTTGTATAAAACAAGTAAAATAAGTTTCAGACTCCCAAACATTTTCACTATTTAAATATATAGAACTGTTAATACTTTTTTCATCTACATGTATTTTTTTATTAAATCCAGAAAAAATATTTTGTTCTAATAGCTCTATTAAATTAAGAATATCAATATAACTTAAATCTGGAATATTGATATTGTCTAAATCATTTATATTTTCTAAATTTTTTAAATTTTTAGATGAAAGATTTTTAGAGTTTTTTTCACATTCTACACATGAAAAAACTCTAAACTTAATTTTTTTTATTAAACTACTATTTATATTAATAATTTCTGTTTTAGTAACTTGAGTTAATATATATGGATAATAACTTTTTTCAATATTTGAATATAGACAATCTAAAGGCAATGAACCTAAAAAAACTTTAGGTGTTGCTAACTTTGTAGATATTTCATTTTTTTGATCATCTTTATAATATTTATGTACTTTAAAATCTTTAATAGCTTTTTTAATTTCACTATTAATTAAATATTGTATATCTAATGGTGTATTTAACATATTTCCCTCTTTATTTTTAAAATTTTATTTTTAAAAGAGTTATATATATTTAACTATTTTAATAAAATTTTAAAAATTTAATAACATATAGAAGTTTTAAATATTTATTCTAAAAAATTCACTACGAAATTATTTAATTTAATTAAAAAAGCACTCAAAAATTATGAGTGCTTAATCTATTTTAATTATTATAATGTTCGTAGTGAATAAATATTTGGAAAACTATTATAAATATAAAATTATATATTACTTTTCGCTAACCGCGTTAGTTTCTTATCTAAGTTTTCTTATTATATATTATATCATATGTTTTAATGATATCTAGTATTTGTTTTTGTTATTTGTTATTTGTTTTTGTTATTTACTATTTTTTTTTGTTATTGTTTGTTATCTATTAATTTTATTAAAAATTAAAAAAGATGAGCTCATATTTTATGAGCTCATAAAAGAATGAATCATTTAAAAATCACATTTCTAGACCTATAAATTGTTTAACCTTATGAAAATTTTACTGTTTTGTAATACAATTTAGTGAAATAGCTTGAATCTTATTGTTTTTTTACTTTTAACATATTGTTATAAAATGTCTTTAATTTTTATGCTTTAATATATTATAACAGAATTTTATACAAAATACTAGAGTAAAATACAAAATTTTTAAATTTTTGATAATTTTTGAAGTGCATTTCTATGTATATGAAAAACTCTTGATTTTGATAAGTCTAAATCTACAGCTATTTCATCAAAAGTTGCAAAATCAAAATACTTTTTATACAATACTAATTTTTCTCTAGTATCATTTATTGAACTTATTGCCCTAGATACTTCTTTTTCTGCAGTTACAAACTTATCTATTTCTATTTTTAAATCTTCTTCAAGACATACTATTTGATCTATAGTATTTGTAAACTTTGCATTACCTGGGTTTACTTTAATTTTTTCTTTTGAATAATCAATACCTGTAATATCTAATAATTCTTCTAATTTAGATATTTCATTTTTTTTCAAATTAATTAATTCTTTCATACCTTTTAGTTGTTTTAATTGTTCACATATCTGCATTATAAACCCCGCTTTATATTAAAATTTTTAAAATGATAAATATGTTTAAAGTATACTTATTTGTAATTTGATTTTTGATTTATTAATTTTGTTGTAAAATTTTAACACTTTATTAATATTTATTTATGTATTTTTAAAATTTTATTATTAATAATATTTAATTTCTTAAAATTTCTATTTAATTATATCGAAAAATGTTTTTATTTATGTATTATTTTTTATTTTAATATAGTTAAACATTAAAATTTATATGTATATTTTATATTATGTAATATATTAAAATCTATTTTAATATATTTCTAGTTTAATAAAAAGATTTTAGTATGCTTTAACTGATTTTTTTAATATATTTTTTAATTCATTAAGTTCTAAAAGTTTTTCTTCTTTTTCTTCTTCAGAAAGTATTAGATTTTCTGATTTTTCATAATTATTATTTTTATTACAGTTTTTATAATCATTAACTTCTAAATTATTATTTTTTGAATCTTTTTCAGTATTTAATCTATTTCTTAAATTAAAATTTTTAGGTATTAAAGCTTTTTCCAGTTCTTGTTCTTCTCTTGCTTCAAACATCATTCTAAACTGGCCTCTTTCTACACTTAAATTTTCTGATTTACATATATTTTTAAACCCTATACTTTTAACAATTTCTCTTGTTTCTTCTGACATACTGGCTAATGCTTCTTCTGCTTTACTAGAACCATATATTGTTACTGCTTTTTCTACTTCACTCCATGCCTGAGTTGCATCAATTTTATCTATATTTTTACTTTTAACTAATGCTTTTCTTACATCATATATCGTTGGTGGATAAGGACTTGTAGCTATTAAGTAATGTATTGCCTTAGAAACATCTTCATAAGAATCATCTTGAAAAAAAGTAGACCAAATTTTTAACAGTATTTGCATTTCTCCATCTGTATTGTGACTATAAAATTTAGGATATACTAACTTTAGTCCAAAAACCATTTCTGTAACTTGTT
The DNA here is from genome assembly GCA_946481295.1 of uncultured Clostridia bacterium. GTDB lineage: Bacteria > Bacillota > Clostridia > Lachnospirales > UBA5962 > CAMLLW01. The sequence continues at coordinate 5,789 of CAMLLW010000035.1, forward strand.
CTTTTGTCATTATTTATCCTCCTCTTTATAATTACTTATTATTTCTGTAAATTGAACTAAAAAAATTATCTGATTCTTCTTCAATTTTGTCATCTGAATGAATCCAATCTAGGGACCAAATTGGAATTAATGGGTTTGTACAATTATTTTTAACATTAAAATTAGTTTCTGTATTAGTTTCGTTTTCTTCTTTTAATTCTGTTTTTAAAGCCTTTATACACCATTTTTTTATTGCATAATAGTCAGACTCATACTTTTTACCACTACTACCTTTATAATTATTTAACATTTCTATACAACTTTTTACTCCATCTTCACCAACTTCTTGTACTAAATTTTCAAACTCATCATCTCTTAAAAAAACAAATTCTGCATAGGGTGTTTTTGAAGAAAGAGTAGAAGTAACTTTTTCTCTTTTTTTTCTTTGATTCTCTAATTCTTTATTCTTTATTTCTTTATTATATAGATAAAACTCATTTTTACTATCAATTTTTGACAGTTCTTCATTTGATTTAGTAATACTTTTTGTATCTAATTTACTAACTAATTTTGATTGTTTATGTAATTTTTTCTTATTACTTTTTGATAAAGTAGTATTAAAATTATTTTCTTCCAAATCATCAAATTCCTCATGTTGATACATAGTATAGTTTGCAATTGTTATAATAATTTTTTTACCACTTTTTTTTGTAGTTATTTCACCTGTACTCTCCAAATTTTTTAATGATTTTTTCACAGTGTTAAGGCTTAATTTAGTTTCTATATGGATATTTGTTAAACTTGTTGACAATGTGCCTTGTTTTAATAACTCACCTCTATACCACACATCTTCATAATTTGCTGACATTATGAGATAAGTAAATATTTTATATGTGGCATTATCATCATACCACTGCCAATTTAATATTTTTCTGTGAAGTTTGATCCAACCTTTTAATGGCGCCATATCCTTAACCTCCGTTTTATCTTTAAAAATTTTTTACAATTTTTAAATTTTATAAAAGTAAGCTAATTTTCTTAATGCAAAAAACTTTTAAAATTATTCGTGTTTTGTTACTTTTTAATATTTATGAATATATATTTTAAAAAATAGTTTTTTATAATTACGTATTAAATTAACAAAATTTTTGTATCAATACTTTTTTGTTATCGGTAAATATAGTAATTTATATAAAATAAGAATTTTTATTTTTTATAAAAATCTAATATAGTTAAAATAATTAATATTTTTATTTTTTTATAGTAAAGAATAAAATTAAAATTAATTCATATTTAATTACAAATACTTTAATTTATTAAATTTTTAATTTGAATTTTGGATGATTATCCTATCAATTTTGAAATTTACTTTGATAAATAACTATATTTCGTTATTTACGATAGATATTTATATGATATATACGAAAGTATTACACAACCCCTTATTGAGCTTTCTATATTTAGAAAATCTTTAATTTTTTTAATAACTTTTTTTTGATATTTCATAATTTTAATGTTCATTTTTTACCTCTCTTCTAGGTTGCTAAAAATAATATTTGTTTTAAGTCTAGTTATTTTAAAATTAAGCTTACTTATCATATAATATTTAATATTTGAATTTTAAGATAAATACCTTTATATAAAAGTATGTCTTATATATTTAGATTATTTGATATAATTTTGATATAAAATATATATTTTTAAATATATTAAATATTTTAAATTTATTAGATAAATATTTTTAAAAAATGTATTATTTAAAAGTTTATATATGTGTAATTTATTCTAATAATTTAATAAAATTATCAAATAACAATTAATTATATTTAGATTCAAAAGTTTAAATTTTAATTTAGATAAATAAATTGAATTATTATATAAATTTTGAAAATTTTAATAAATTCATGCTTGTAAAAATTTCAAATTTTTGTTATCTAAATTTAAATGATAATTTGTAATATTTTGTTATATTTAAAATAATATTATTGTAAATTTTTAAATAATTCTTTTTAGATAAATTGTATTTTTTTTTGAAATATATAAAATTTTTTTTGTATATTTTCTACAATTATAATTATATCACTTTTTATTGAAAAATCAAGTATTTTTTCATTTATTTTCAATATTTTCTATATTTTACAAGTTAAAATTGCTTTAAAATTAAATTTTAATTATACTTATAATAAACATGTAAAATATATAAAATTTTAATATACTTTTAGTTTAAAAAAGTTATTTTTATAAAATATTTTTATATAACAAATACTAATTTAGCAATTTTAACCAAATTAAAGTTATTTTGTAAAATTATCTTGATTTTAAAAATATCAAGATGTATAATGGAAAAAGCAGGAGATATTTTAACATGTAATAAATTTTATTATTAAATAAAATTAACATTTATTTTAATTTTTATATTTAATTACTATGATATTTAATTTTTAAAATTAGTATATTTTAAATATAATCAAATTTTACAAATTTTAATTATATTTATTATATTTGATTATATTCTTTTTTAGTGTGAATTTCAAGAAAGCATTACAAAATATGTTAAAATATTACATAATACTGATTTTTGTTGTCTAGTTAATGTCATTAAAAAAATGCTTATAATTTATTTTATAAGCATTTTTTTATTTATAAATTAGATAATTAAATTAATAAATATGAAATTAATATTTAAGTTTAAGAAATTTCTGATTCAATAAGTTTTTTTAAATATGCAAATTTATTACGAATTTTTGTGTGTTCTGAACGCATAGTCATTTCATCATATTTATTACTAAAAAAATGAAAAAGTTTTAAATCATCAGAAAACTCCTCATAAGATAATACTTTCATAGCTGTATTATAAAATATTTGTAATTCTGAATTTGAAAACTCATCTCCAAAAGCATCAGAAATAAAATTAATACGTTCATCTATTTTTGATATTTGTTTATTATCATCACAAATAGGTTTACTTAAAAATTCATCTAATGAAAGTTTATCAACGTATTTATCATTTTTTTCTATTATAAATTTTAAAAAAAATATTTTACCTCCACGCCCTCTTTTACCAGTTGGTTCATATCTAAATGTAATATCTGTATTAGACTCTAAAGATACTCTACAAACTTCTAAAACTTCCATTCTAAAATCTCCGAAACGTTTATATTCTGTAGGATCAAGTCCTAATAATTCTTTAAGTTCATCAACTGATATAATTCTTTCTTTAACTTTTTCATATTGTTTTAAAATTTCATACATTCTAAGTTGATTAGAACTTTTAAGTTGAAGTGCATTCCAAAGTTGATATGTAAAATATTTATTTTTAAATTCAAACATAAGTGGTAAGGCCTTATCATGTGCATCAATTTCAATATACCAATTTTTATATTCATCTAATTCAATTTTACATTCTTTAAACAATTGAAATGCAGTATAACCGCTATTTTCTTCATTAGGTACTTTAATAACTTTACATAAAAGACTATCAATAGTTGAATTTAAATGCTTAATATTTAATTTTCCAAGATCCATTATCCTTTGAAAATCAGATAAAGAAAAACGTACAACTCTTGTGTTAATATCACTAGGGTTTATTTTACTTAAATAAATGCTAAAAAATCTTAATTCTTGTAAAGTCATATTATTAGCTCTAATTTCATTTAAAACATTTCTTTTTGTAACTACATAATTTTTCTTAATTGACATTTTTTAGACCTCCAAATCTATTATATTTTTTTTAACGTTACAAGTCAATATATAACGTTTTCTATAGTGATTTCGGGAAATTATTCACGTTAAGTAAGAAAATTATTCACGTTAAGTAAGAAAATTATTCAC
>CAMLLW010000036.1 GCA_946481295.1 uncultured Clostridia bacterium
GATAAAATATAATTTATATTATTAATTAAAAAATATAATAATTATATAAATTTATAACTATAAAAAAATTTTAAATTAAACTAATATAATATTTTCAAATTAAGTAAAAATACTAATTAAATTAATATATCTAAAATAAGTTAGAATATATAAAATATATAATAATGTATCAGAATATCTTAGAAATTCTTAAATATAAGTTTTACGATTTATATTAATATATTATAATTTATTTCTATATTTTAATACCAAATATGTAATTTAGCGAATAGTTATTTAATTTAAAATTAAAAAAATTAAAAATAAAAAAGAAGTACAAAATTAATAAAACATATATTATACTTCTTTAGTAATTTTTTAATTTAAATATATTTACTTTTTATTATAAGAATTAATTAAAGTTTTTGTTTTTATATCTATTTGTAAAAAGTTGGACTAAAATAGATATTATTATAGTTGGTAATAGCCAACCAATTCCGTCTTTAAATAAAGGTATAAAATTTATAAAAAAATTGATAAAGGAATTATTATGGATATAAAAATCATTATAAAAAATATATATTAAATTTAAAATTATAGTAATAGTAACACTAGTTTTAGCAGTAATATTATTTACATGGTTTTTAAATATAGTAAGTCCTATAATTACAATAATAATTGGATAAACTATATTTAATATAGGAGTAAATATATTCATAAGACTATTAAATCCTAGCGTAGAAAATAAAAAACTAATTAATACACATATTACAACTATTTGTTTATATTTTAATTTATTAAATCTAGAATCAAAATACTCAGAAAAACCTATAGTTAATGTAACCGCACTAGTAAAGCAAGCTATTATAAATGCAAAAATAATTGCAATAGTACTTATGTTGCCAAAAGAATGTATTATTGACTGTACTAATATAGTACCTCCATTTGCCCATTTTTTCGTAGAATCAGAAGTAAATCCTATGTAAGATAATCCTATATAAATAGAAGATAGAATAATTCCTGAAATAATACTTGCTAAAATTGTATTTTTTATAATACTATTATGATTTGTTATATTCATATCTTTAAGTTTATTAATAATAATACTAACAATAGTAATCGAACATAAAGTATCCATTGTTAAATATCCTTTTAGCATACCTGCAACAAATGGACTGTTTTTATAGTTATATTGAGGCATAGTATTTGTATTAGAAGAAATTGGCCATAATATAGCTCCTATAATTATTGCTATTATTATTAATAATAATATTGGTATAATATATTTACTTATAAATTGAATAGATTTAGAAGAATATAAACAACATACTAATGTTATAAAAAAATAAATAAAAGCAAAGATTAATAATATTAAAGTTTTATTATTATTAGAGTTTATAAAAGGATCTATAGCTAATTCATAAGAAACTACAGCAGTACGTGGAATTACAAAAGCAGGTCCTATTAATATTTCTAATATATACATATATATCAAAGTAAATCTTTTTCCTATTTTATCAGTAATTTCTTCTACATTACCTTTTATAGATACAAAAGCAATTATACCTATAATTGTTAATAAAACATCCGTCAGCAAAAACCCCGAAATAGCAGGTAATAAGTTTACAGTTGATTCGTATCCTAACGTTGTTGGTACTATTAAATTTCCTGCTCCAAAAAGAACAGCAAAAATTATACAACTTAATAGAAAAATATTTGTTATTTTCAAAAATATTACCTCCTTTTGACATATATTTTAATATAATAAATTGTAATTTCTAAAAAGTCAATCTAAATACATAATAGTAAACAAGCAAACTAATTTACTTTTACATATATTAAAATATCAATATTAATAAAATTATAAGGATTGTTTAAAATGAATAATAATAAAAATATTAATCTATTATTTAAATTTGTTTACGACATTATTTTGAAAATGTATATAATGATTAAAAAAGAATTATTATATAAAGATTATAATAAAAATATGAGATTATAAAATAATATTGAAAAAACATATGATAAAAAAATAGAATTTTTTATTTCTAAAATTCAACATAAAAATTTAATATTAAATAATATATCATATAATATAAATTCAACTTGTAATTCAACATCTACTTTATTTAATTTAAATAAAAATAATTATAACAATTTAAAATTAGATTTAAAATTAAAATTAGAAGACAATATGTATATTGAAATACCTAAAAATAGAGAAGAGAAAAATTTAGATTTTGGTATATTATATGATAAAAATAATTGTTCTATAGGAATTTTATACGTCGATACAGAATTTAATTTTAATATTGAGACTTATAATAATAATGTAATTTTATTATTAAATAATATTAATATTTATGAAGATAACGACAGAAAAATAGAAATAAAATTAATGCTTACAAATTATCTTGATTATTTTATTTATACTAAATGGATAGAAAGAAAAGATATGATTTCATTAAGTTTAAAATATACACAAAATTTAATTACATCAAAATGTTCATCAGAAAAGCATGCTAAAGTTTTAGATTCTTGGCTTAAAGTTTGTAATATGCATAGTAAAGATAAAAATTGGCAAAATGAATTAGGTTTAAAAAATCAATATATATGTCATTTTAAATTTGCAAGAATGAAAAATCCATGGAATATAGAGCCTATAAGAAAAAATAAAGGATATCATGGGACTATTTTTAATCTATGTAATCCATAAATAGTACTTATAGTCTTGTTACTATATGTTACTAGATTTTAGTATAAATTTATGATACAATTTCTATAACAAAAATAAATTTTTAAATTTAAAGAAAGTTGGTTTTATATGATTTCTTTTATAAAAGGTAATTTAGAAACTATACTTAATAATACAATAATTATAGAAAATAATGATATTGGATATAAAATAATAGTGTATAATGAAACATTATTAAAATTACCTAAAATAGGTGAACCTATAAAAATTTTTACACATATGAACGTGAGAGAAGATGATATATCTTTATATGGGTTTTTATCTATGGAAGAATTAAATTTATTCAATATTATTACTAATGTTTCTGGAATAGGCCCTAAAACTGCCTTAAATATTTTAGGTAACATAACACCGACTAATTTAATAATAGCAATAGTATCGGAAGATGTTAATTCTTTAAGTAGTTTACCTGGAATAGGAAAAAAAACAGCTCAAAGAATGATTTTAGAGCTTAAAGATAAAATGAAACAAGATATAAGTATAGAATCTAATAATATACCTGACAATACAAATATAAAAGATGCTATAGAGGCATTAGTGACATTAGGATACAATAAAAATGAATCTAAAAATATTGTCTCTAAAATTGCAACAAGTGATATGTCAGTAGAAGAAATTATAAAAAAAGCTTTGAAAAAATTTATATAAAAGAGTGATGTTGTGGAACAAAGAATTATAACTTCAAGTATTAAATATGAAGATATAGATTTAGAACCTAAGTTAAGGCCTAATACTTTAGAAAATTATATAGGTCAAACTAAAGTAAAAGAAACTATGAATATATATATTCAGGCTGCAAAAATGCGAAATGAATGTTTAGATCATGTTTTATTATATGGACCGCCAGGACTTGGTAAAACAACATTATCTAATATTATAGCTACAGAAATGAATGCAAATATAAAGACAACTTCCGGACCAGCAATTGAAAGAGCTGGAGATATGGCTGCAATTTTAAATGATCTACAAGAAGGCGATATACTATTTATAGATGAAATACATAGGCTAAATCGAGTAATTGAAGAGATTTTATATTCAGCTATGGAAGATTTTGTGTTAGATATTGTAATAGGTAAAGGATCGGATGCTAAAAGTATAAGAATAGACTTACCTAAGTTTACTCTTATAGGTGCGACAACTAGAATAGGTTTACTAACCGCACCTCTTAGAGATAGATTTGGAGTTATTCAACATTTAGAGCCATATAATATAGAAGATTTATCGACTATTATAAAAAGATCTGCAAATGTACTAGATGTAAAAATTTGTGAAAATGGTGCTAATGAGATTGCAAGAAGATCTAGAGGAACACCACGTATTGCAAATAGATTATTAAAAAGAGTAAGAGATTTTGCTCAAGTTAAATATGAAGGTATAATTACAGATGAAATAGCCAAAATCTCTTTAGATATTTTAGAAGTAGATAAAATGGGATTAGATATTTTAGATAGAAAAATTCTATTAACTATGATAGAAAAATTTTCTGGTGGTCCTGTAGGATTAGATACTCTTGCTGTTTCTATAAATGAAGAAAAAGAAACAATAGAAGATGTTTATGAACCATATTTAATTCAATTAGGATATATACAAAGGACACCAAGAGGTAGGATTATAACTAAATTAGGATATAATCATTTTGGTTTAGAAAATTTTTTGAAACAAGAAAATGAACAATTAAATTTAGATTTTTGAAAGTGAGGGTTTAATATATGAATAATGAAATATATGTTTTCGGACATCAAAGTCCAGATACAGATTCTGTATGCTCAGCAATTGCATACGCAAATTTAAAAAAACAATTAGGATTTAATGCAGTACCTTATAGATTATCAAATAATAATAAAGAAACTTTATTCGCTTTAGAATACTTTAATGTTGAAGAACCTGATTTATTAACAGAAATAAAAAATAGTGATAAAAAACAAGATGTAATACTTGTAGATCATAATGAAAGAGGTCAATCTGTTTTAGGTATAGAAAATGCTAATATTTTAGAAGTTATAGATCATCATAGAATTTCAGACTTTCAAACAGAATCACCAATATTTATGCGTTTTGAACCTGTAGGTTGTTCATCTACTATTATTTTTAAAATGTATCAAGAAAAAAATATTGATATACCTAAATCAATAGCAGGTGTAATGTTAAGCGCTATTTTATCAGATACACTAATATTTACTTCTCCAACTTGTACAGAAGAAGATATTGCTGCAGGAAAGAAATTAGCAGAAATTGCTGGAGTAGATTTTAATACTTATGGTAATGAAATGTTTAAAGCTGGTACATCTTTAGATGGATATTCTCCAGAAGAAATTTTAGCTTTAGATAGAAAAAAATTCTCTTTCGGAGATTATACTAGTTATATATCTCAAGTTAATACAATGGATAATGAAAGTATAGAAAAATTAAAACCTAGCTTATTATCAGCAATGAAAAAATTTTTAGAAGAAAATGAATGTGATTTTGCAGTATTAATGCTAACAAATATTATAAATGGTTCAAGTGAACTTTTAGCTGTCGGAGATATTGCCGAATCTATACTATATAAAGCATTTGATAAAAAATTAGAAAATAACAGCATGTATTTAGAAGGTGTTGTATCTAGGAAAAAACAAATAGTACCTATGTTTACATCTGCAGTTAGAAAATAAATTTTAAAGGTGATTTTTTTATGGAACAAACGCCAGACTACAATAAGCATATTTTGCCTAGAATAAAATATAATTCTCCTGTGATTTTAAGTTTTACTTTTTTATCTTTTTTCATTGTATTAATAGGTTACTTTACAAATAATGAAATTACAAAAAAATTTTTTATGATATATTATACAAGTTTATATGACCCATTATTTTATATAAGATTATTTACTCATGTAATAGGTCAAATAGATTTTAATCATTTTTTTAGTAATTTTATGATTATTTTATTAATAGGACCTATGTTAGAAGAAAAGTATGGTTCTATGAACATATTATTTATGATGATGTTTACAGCTTTTATCACAGGAATTTTGCATATTTTAATTTCTGACACAGCTTTGTTAGGCGCAAGTGGAATTGTTTTTATGTTTATACTTTTAAGTTCTTTTACTAACTTTCAAAAAGGTACTATACCATTTACATTTATTTTAGTAGTAGTAATATTTTTAGGACAAGAAATTTTAAATGGTATTTTTTTAGAAGATAATGTATCTAGATTAGTGCATATTACAGGCGGTATTTTAGGAACAATTATAGGATTCTTCATACAAAAAGATGATGATTAATAGGGGGATTTTATATGCAAAGATCAGGTGTATTCACTTCAATTGTTATGATTATAGTTTTATTAGTAGGTTGTAATTATGCCTTTAAAAAAATAATGCCAATCTATAACAATAATAATAAAAGTAATGTATCTACAATAGATCAAGATATGGATGAATATACAGATCAGAATATAAAACAAAATATAAATAGTAATGATACTATAAATAAAGAATCAAAGAATAATCAAAATAATAGTAATATATCAGATGATAATAAAGGGGAAACTAATAATTACTATATTGAAAATAAAAGTAATGATTTTTCTAGATTAGCTAATTTATATTTACTATCGAATTTATTTAATAGCCAAAATTATAGAAATCCAGGTATTAATAATATATATGTAACACCACAATATGAGCCTAATAAATATTCAAATATACAAAATAATCAAGAAACACAAAATGAAAAAAGTACTTATGATTTTTATAAGAATAATACAGTTCAAAATACTAATGATATTTCGGATAATAAACAAAAAACACAAAAAAGCGATTTAACAGAAAATGAAAATAAAAAAAATAATGAAAATAATAATATAACTAATAAAGAAAATAAATTTAAAGTAAATGATACAAAAGAACAATATAATACAAATAATTCAATAAGTAATACATCAAAAAATAATACAGATACAATAAAAAATAGTATTAATTCATCAAATAATGATAACGATGTATTAAAAAATAATAGTACCGTATTGAAAAGTGATAGTAATATAACAAAAAGTAGTAATACTACATCAAATAGTGATACTAATACATTAAAAAATAATAGTATTACAACAAAGAATAATAACGATGTATCAAATTCATCAAATAATGATAACGATGTATTAAAAAATAATAGTACTGTATTGAAAAGTGATAGTAATACAACAAAAAGTAGTAATACTACATCAAATAGCGATACTAATACATTAAAAAATAATATCGATACATCAAAAAGTAGTATTAATTCATCAAATAATAATAAAGATATATTAAAGAATAGTGGTACTACAGTAAAAAGTAATAGCTCATCAAAGAGCAGTAATACAATAAAAAGTAATAGTAGTTCATTAAAGAGTAGTAGTTTTAAATCAAGTTCAAGGCATAGAAAATAACTTTTTTAAAAATCTCTAAACTATAAAATATAGTTTAGAGATTTTGTTACTTTATATTTAAATTATAAATAAACTTATTATATTCTACACTATAAAAATTTACTAAAATTTGCAATAAATTTAAATTTAAGATAAAATTATAAAAATAAATAAAATAAGGATAAAATATATGAATAAATTAGAGAGAAAAAAATATAAAAATAGAGAAAAAAGAAAATTAAAAAAAGCTATAAAAAAAGGCATAGTTCCCCCATATTACTTTATAAAATTTAATACTTTAAAAAAAAATATATCAGATGAAAAAATTCTATCTAAAAAATTTAAACTTCCTTTATTAGAAGAAGAAGTTATAGATAACTTTAAAACTTCTTATGGACAAAAATATATAATAGTTGATTATTATTTACCATTCTCTATTGGTTCTCATAAGATACTGAAAATAAAAGAAATTAATGAAATATATAATAAATATTATAAACTAAATCCTATTGTATTAAAAAATTTAGATAAAGTATCAGATATTTTATTTAATAAAGATACATTTTTAGCAATAAAAATGAGTGATAAATTAAAAGTACATAAAGGATACTTAAAAGATTTATCAAATAAATTTATAAAAGAATATATAGAAGAAAATATAAATAAAGGAAAATTTAATTTTTTAAAAAATATGATACAATGGCAATGTATAGATTTTAATGCTGCCATTAATAAATTAGATTTAAATAATGAAAAAAATAAAAAATATATTAATGATGATATTTTATACAATTTAATAAAAGAATATTTAGTTAAAAATACTTTAGATGATCCAATAGTTTTAGATAATATAATAGAATGTTTAGATAATGAAAATGTAATAAGATTTTTACAGTTTTATTTAAAAATTATTCAAGTGAATTTGAATAAAAGAAAATATTGTATTCAATTAAAAAAATCTGATTTATAAAATTTAATTATTTTATTTTAAAATCAAATATTATATAAATAAGAAAGATTATTAATTTTCAAAAGTGAATTTTTTGTTTTTATAAAAATAGAAACACAAAAATAACTAGGTTTAGATAAATAATATTATAAGTTAAAATTTATAATATTGATATAAGATAATTGTAATGTATTTTGATATAAATGACGATAACCTTAAATTAGAGAGCTTTGTTATATTAAATGCATATAAATAGATGATTAACATATTAAATATAAAAAATTAAAATGTTTTTAAATTTCGACAACATGGTAAATACTAAATAAAAAAACTAGTTTTAATAAAGGATAGTTTTTTCACTATATTATTTAACATATTTTTAATAATAAATTTAATATATAAAAGAATAGAATAGATTATATTACAAATTTAATTTTTAATTTATATATTTAGTTTTTTATTTAAAAATTTCTTGTCTATTTTAATTTTTTAATGTTTACACTTTATTAAAAAGTATATTTATAAATAAAATCTATATAAAATTATAATTTTTCTAAAAATAAAATAAATAAAAACTTATAAAATATTAAAGATATATTGGTCTTATTAATATAATTATCTTTTTATAAACAATTTACTATTTAACAATATTTTTTTATAATTATTATAAATTAATAATAAATTACAAAAATAAAAAAATTTATTTTATATTATATATATTTTAAAAAAAGGTGGTTATTAATAATGAAAAAAATTTTTTTATTTGTATTAATATTATTACTATCAATATTTCCATCAAATTTTGTAAAAGCTAATAATGAATTTCCAAATGAGTTGAAATATAACTTTCATTTTTATTGTGAATATGACAATGATGAATTAGATTTTAGAGAACCTGGAAATTTATTTGATAAGTTTAAATATTATTTTTCAGATGGGAAAAAACTAGAAATTTCTGAAATATTAATTTTAAACCCTAATATTATTTTATTAATAAATGGTACTAGATTTGAAACAAATGTTAATTTAATTAATGAAAATAATAATATTTTAATACCTGTATCAAATTTATGTAATATTCTTAATCTTAAATTAGATTGGATAGAAAAAGATAATGAATTT
>CAMLLW010000037.1 GCA_946481295.1 uncultured Clostridia bacterium
AATTCCTCCCAGAAAATAGCATAACCATCTTCCAATTTTAGGGGTTCAGGTCAGTGTCCTTTTTTTGCTCTTAGAATAATCTTTCAAAGAAGTTCAAAATTGGGTTCTTTGAGTAGTTACTTTTTCTTTTTAAAGATAGATTGAATATAAAAAACGGTTCTAACAATATTCCAAATGCTCTTGCGGTCTCCTCAGACGTGTGAGAATGCTCATATTCATAAATAGCTGGGTACCTGGTCCTTATTCTTTCCTGTGAGACGCGTCCTACGCCCTTCTCGATAATTAGGATTATGTTTTTTAGCATATTTTTTACCTTCTTGGGTTCTATTTACAATCATATCTCTTTCCATTTCAGCAACAGCTAGCAAAACGGTTGTCGTAAATTTTCCAATCGATGAATTATCAGATATATCGTAAAATGAGAAATCATCATTTTAATGATAATAAAAGTTCGGTTACTATGGTTCTAAATGGACATCACTTTTTTCAATGGATATATCCAAAATTTATATCTCAACAAATATTTTATTTCATCATATAATATACAACTTTACAAAATATTAAGCAGGGCAACCAATAAAGGGCGTGTTTTTATTGGGTCAAACTGAAAAAGTAGGTTTATCGGATGTGTGTGTGAAGTAAAATTATCAAAGTGAATGCGAGCTGAAATGTGATGCCGGTAAATCCGATGAATTACGGAGAAGTAGAAACATGACAGCTTATTTATTCTTCTATATTTCAATTATTGATAAAAATCAATGAACATCAAATATAGGAGAAGTGCTGTCTGCTCCGCACAATCCCCCTCTAAACTGACCGAAACGTCACTTCATATCAATTACATAGTTAAAAAAACAAGATCAACACTCGTTTTATTTGAATATTGCTCTTGTTTTTATTTTTTTATATTATTATATTTGTCTTTTCTGAAGATAAATAAAGTTATAATTAAACCTATAATCATTGTTATTGAATATAATATAAATCCTTTATTTGCTCCATATGAGTCCATTATGTTTCCTAATGCTTTAATTAGTAGTATTTGTAATAGTATACTTATTATGTTCCAGATTGACATTAATTTCCCTATACTTTTTGAATTCACTGTTTTCATTGTCAATGTGTTAATAATGATACGTATACTTGGACCTATAATTCCTAAAATAAATAATAGTGTATAAGATATTATTATGCTTTTATTTATTGACAATATTACACCAATAATTATTGAACAAATGAAAATATATTTTACTATATTTGTTTCCTTTATTTTTTTATATAGATATGATACTAATACTCCTGATAGAATTGCTCCAATTCCATACATCATGTCTATTGATCCATAAATTATAGAATTTCCTTTTAAAATTTCTGTTACATATCCTGGCAAGATTGTATTTATTTCATTTGCTCCAACGAAAGGTATATATAATACTATACCTATTAATAATAGGTATATGTAATTATTGCTGTAATTACTATATTTATTATTAATATTATTTTTGTTTTTCTTATTGTTCGAATGTTTTTTTAAAGTTATTGATAATAATGTAGATATAAATGATAATAAAAGTATCAAATACAGTATTTTTAATATATTTGTGTATTTTAAAAGTATTCCTGAAATTAATCCAGACGAAAATAGACCAATTTGCATTATAGTTTCCGATAATGAATTATTTTTATTTAATTCTTCTATATTTGATATATTCTGAATAAATTTCTTTGAAGCTGGGAAATAAATATTCCAGCTAATTCCGTTAGCTAAGGCTATAATAAATAGCCCAATTTTTATATCCTTAAATAAGGTACAACAAATTATACTCGATAAGATCATTAATGTTTTTATCAATAGAGATATTTGTATAATCTTATTTTCCTTTATTTTATCAATTATTGGAATTATTAATACAGTAATTAATAGCCCTGATAATAGATTTGTATTTGTTAAGTTTGATACTAAGCTATTAGATTTATACCAGCTAATAGCATACCAACTAATGGCGGATAACATAACTCCTGAACTAAATTGAGAGAGTAAGTCCGCAGAGAGGAATCTGTAATATTCTTTCATAAAAATTTTCACATCTTTTTTTATTTCCAATAGTAATTAAAGAAATTTTGTTCTTTGTTATTTAGCTTAAACATATTTTTATCTGAAAACTTTCTTGAAAAGTATTCAATAGCCGCTATTTTTAAATCGCTTGTTTCCATTAGCTCTACATATTTTTTTATTAAACTATTATTTTTATTATTTAAAAATAGATTGTAAATAAACAACATTTGAGAAAAATTCCTAAATAAATCATCTTTTATTTTATTCACTTCTGTCCATGTTTTTGATATATCTTTATCATTTCTCATATTTTTTTCTAAATTAAATATGTTTTCTAACATAATATCAAATTTTTCAAAAGGTGTATTAAATTTTAAAGTGGGCACATCGAAGTCATATATAGTTTTTGGATTAATATTATTTTTTAAAATGTTACCTGCTTTTTTATAATGTCTACTATATAAATGAATTGTACCAGTGTACCAATTCATATGACCAACTTTATCATTAGTCCAATATGACATGCATTGTAATAATACACTCCACTCAAAAGTATTAATACCACCAAACCCCCATATTGCATCATTTGCTCTTACAGCTACATCTAAATTTAATTTATTATCTCTATTCATAAAATGTAGCCAATTATTACATGGAATGTCTAATGAATCTACATAGTCTATTTCAGGATCAAAAATAGACATAACTGCTCTTTTGGTGTTTTTATCTTCCTTTATTCTGCTAATAACACTTTTAAATTGATCTACACCGTGCCAATTTCTAAGTCTTGGACCATAAGCAGCTCTCCAAATTTTCCCATCATCTGAAAAGTCAACCGCTCTAGGTAAATATCTTTGCAAATATTCCATATCATTATGTCCCGCTAAGACCCATATTGTTTCAGCAATAAGAGCAAAAATATTGTTACCTCTATTGTGCAATAAAATAATACGTTCACTTGGGTGGGAAATAATTTCTAAATTAGCTAATATTTCTTTCTGTTCAAAACCTCTTGTGCATACTATTTCACCATTTTTGTCAATCTTATCTAAAACATTTATTAAAGCAGTAGTTTCATTTTTTGTATTTGACATTTTAAAAAACCTTCTTTTCTAAATAAGATAAAGCTTCATTTATATTTTTGTAGTGATATATATTGTTAAAATATTCAGTTCCTTCTATCATTGCAGAAAGTTGTGATTTACTATCATTGTGTAAAATAATAACTGGAATGTTAAATTTTTCAGCATAAGATAATTCATATCCCACACCTATACTAGAAACAGATGTTTCTGCTACTAAAATATCACTACTTTTTAACCACCTTATGTCTCTATTTCTGATATAACTATTAGATAGTTGATTCTGACCTTTTATAGACAAAGAATAGTCACCAACATGTTCAGTTAAAACATCACCTTTTGTTTTTAGATATTTAATTATATTGTTATAAACCGAAACATCTTCTCTGCCACCTCTTATTGATCCTGCAAAATAAATTTTCATAATTATTCCCTCTTTATTAAAAAAATAGTTCTTTTTCAAATTCTTTTTTTATGTTTAAGGGGATCTTAATGTCTCCCTTTTTTTGAAGATTATTAATGTATAAGTAAATTTTTTCTAGACTTTTACCTTTAAACAGAGCCTTCCAACTTTTTTCTCCATTATGATATGTTACATTTTGTATACTTATGACTTTTTTTAGTTTTTTATAATTTTTATAAAAATTTTCAGAAACACTATCTAATGGAATTTCAGCTATAATAAAATTATTTATTTTTTTATTTATGTTCTTTTTTGTAATATTTGAATTTATTAGCCATGAAAATGTATTTATATTAGATATTGATGATGATAGATTTGTCATTCCAGAAATTCTAGGGTTAATTTCAACAAATTTAAATTCTTTCTTTTCTACAATAAATTCAAACTCAACAGATCCTTGTAATTTAAGTTTCTTAGTTATTTCTGTAATTTGTTTAGTGATCTTATTATATATATCATTATCAATTACTATGTTTCCATATCTTAAATGTCCAAAGGGCATTAAAGCTCCTCCTTCTAAAGAACATTTTTTTACCAAAGGTTGAAAAAAAATGTTCTTGTTTTTTATGAGTGCTTCCATACCGTATAGTTGACCATTTATTTTTTCTTCAATTATATAGTCTTGGTCTTTATTTTTATAAATATAATCTATAATGTCCTTATCATCATTAAATACTTTTACTCCTATAGACATAGAATTTCTTAATGGTTTTACGAATAATGGTTTCTTCATATTAGATATTGATGTTGATATTGCATCAAAATAGTATTTATAATCTTCATAATTATTATGAAGATTATTAATCATTTCTGATGAAATATGAATTGCATTTGATGTATTAAAATTCATACTTCTTAACCAAAAATTTGTATCCCACTTATTTCCTAAAAGTAAGGTAGATTTAATTGGATGCATAACCATTTTAATATTGTATTTTTTATACAAGTATTCTTTTAGCACCGCATCTCTTACAGCATTATTGTCAGGTAAAGATATTGATACAACCAGATCAGGTTTCCATTTGAATATCTTATATGCTAATTCTTCAATTTTAATATTTTTATCAAACGTTTCTATGTTTTCTGATAAAGAAGGATCGTCTAATTTGTTTCCAGAATAATATATTTTAAAATCAATTTTATTGTTTTTTATAAAATCATTTTTTAGTTGTGATATTGTAGGCTCTGCTTGTTTTATATCTATAGATCTTATAAATGCAATTTTTTTCAACATAATCACTCCCTAATCACTTTCTAAAAATAATTTATTACTTTCAATGTTCAATTTATTAATTAATTGTAAATAGCTATCGGCATAAGTTGAAATATGACCAATTCTAGACATATTATCGTGAGTGGGATTGATTATGTCTCCCTTTTTTGAATATATTAATAAACTGGTATCATTTGATAATTGCTTAGTACAAGATATTTTTTTAAATTTGATTTTTTTATTTGTTGTTATGAAATTTATACCTGCAAAACCTTCCTTTGTATGTTTTATATTAATGTCATTTCCCATAACAGATTCTATATATAATTTTGCTTCATTAATTCCCAATGCTTTTTCTAATAAATCTGGAATAAAGTCTCCTGGCAACCTTGCTCCTATTTCAATTATTCTTGGGCCATTATTAGTGATTATTAATTCTGCATGAGCTACTCCATTAATAAAACCCATTACCCTCATTGCTGAAAAAACATTATCTAGTATTTCAAATGATTTATATTTGTCTATAGGGGCTGGGATTATATGACCTAATTCTGCAGAATATTTACCCTTTGTAGTTATTTTTTCTGTAAAAGCTAATAAATGAAATTGTCCTTTATTAGCAATAACTTCGACACTAATTTCAGGACCTACAAGTATTTCTTGGCATATTATTTTACTATTCAACTTAAATCCATGTGGGAACTCGGTATCATTTTCTTTTATATTTTTAATAGCTAGATCAAGTTCCTTTTTATTATTAACTTTAATAACGCCAAAAGAACCTGCATTATTACTTGGTTTAATTAAAATAGGGAAATCTTGTATTTTTACGCTTTTTGAACTTGATATAGTAAAAGTTTTTGGGCTAGGAATATGATACTTTTTAAAAAGCCTGGACATTAGCAATTTGTCTCTGAAAACTTCTACATTTTTATAATTATTTGTTGGAACATTTAATAAATGAGCTAATGAAATAGCCCAATCTGAGAAAAATTCAAAACCTGAAACTACACCATTAATTCCATAATTTTTAACTGTTTTGAAAATATCTTTTATATTCTCTTCTCTATTATTAAAATTACAAAAAACATATTCATCAATATTATTTTTTAAATCCTTCGGATAGATTGTCTTAAACAAATTCTCTGATGTTACTGCTATAACATAAATTCCCATATTTTTAGCAGTATTCACAATTTTAATACCTGACGTTGTATTTGGTTCGAATATTAATAATCTTTTCATTTTATTTTCTCCGTATAAATTTTAAATTCATCAATTACTCTTTTTATATCTTTTTTAATCGTAATGAAATCTCCTATGAATAAAAATCTTCCTGAGTTAAAATAATATCCTCCATTTTTTGTTAATTTTTCACCTATATTTGGAGAAATTTGATACTTGATAGTTTTAATATTATTAATTTTAGTTACCTTATTAACAATACAAGGAGCATTATTTGGAACAGGGAACAATAAATAACCGCCGGATTTTTCTTTCCTTATAGGTCTTTCATCTATATTTTCTAATAGCTGTGTTTTTAGAAGTATTTTTACAAGATCTATTCCGAAAACTTGCTTATATAGTGGAACAATTTCTCCTCCACCTTGTCTTGCTCCAACTTCTAAAAAAAATAAGTTACCATTGTGATATATAAATTCTAAATGAAAAACACTATTTTTGAGTCCTAATGTTTTCAGTACATCTTTTGTAAAATTAAAAACTTTTAAATCAAAATTTTTATCCAAAATTAATTGAGAACCTAAGGGTGAATTATTTGTTTCATACTGTAATGGAGTATTTATATAACGAGAAGGTTTACAGAATTTTAGTTTTCCTTTACTTACATATCCATCTACATGATAAATATCTCCACTTATATATTCTTCAAATTCATAATTTTCAATATTTTTACAATGAGTAATAAAACTCAAAAGTTCATTAGAATTTTTAACAATAGTTACACCTTTACTGGAATTACCATTTTTGGGTTTTAAAACTATTGGATAATTGAAGTTATAATGTTCGATGTATTTTAATTCTCCAAATTTTGGATAAAAAATATTAGTGTTCTTTAAAGCCTTTTTCATGTAAGTTTTATTTGTAAATTTTTTGGATGTATCATAATCCATACCTTTAATTCCAAAGTCTGTTCTAAGGTGCCCTGCATTAGCAATATCGTTTTCAGACATTGCAATAATTAGTTCAATTTTGTCTTTAATTAGTATATTTTCTACAGCCTTTTTTAGAGAAGAATAATTGTTTAAATCATCTAAAACAATATTTTTAGCGTTATGATCATACTGATTCACGTACTGACTTCCATCTTTATTTGTAATATAAATTATATTTCTATTTTTTATAATTTTTGAATAGTCACAAAAGTTATCTAACCATCTGTTTATAATAACAACGCTCATATTAATTGACCTCCAATATATAAGATAAAACTACTTTTAAAGTATGCTAAAACTTAAATTAAATAAAAGCAACTTAATTATAATTTTTTTAATGTTTTTAATGTTTTTATAATATATAATTAATTTTACTTATATTAAATGTTTTGATAGTAGAATATTCATGTATCATAATATACTAAACAACACCCCACCATTGCCTTATTGGCAGTGATGGGGTGTTGTTTTTGTTTAAATGGGTGTATTGCATAGCAAATTATCACACCTATTACTTTCCGCTATCTTTAAAAATTGAATTTACATAGAAAACCGTTCTAACAGATATTCCAAATGCTTTTGCGGTCTCCTCAGCCGTGTGAGACTGCTTATATTCATAAATAGCTGGGTACTTGTCCTTATTCTTTCCTGTGAGACGCGTCCTACGTCCCTCTCGGTAATTAGGATTATGCTTTTTAGCATATTTTTTACCCTCTTGGGTTCTATTTACAATCATATCTCTTTCCATTTCGGCAACAGCTAGTAAAACGGTTGTCGTAAATTTTCCAATCGATGAATTATCAATAATTCCAAGATTTAAAATATTGATCTTAATGTTTTTGTCTTGTAATTCGTTAAGTACATTAAGAGCTTCTCTGGTATTTCTAGCTAGTCGATCTAGTTTAGTAACCACCAAAGTATCATCTGATTTTAAAGTATCTAATAACTTTTGGAATCCTACTCTATCCGTACTAGTACCAGTGTATTTATCAGTGTAGATGTTCTTTTTTAATACACCATT
>CAMLLW010000038.1 GCA_946481295.1 uncultured Clostridia bacterium
CTTTTATAGTATGCTGTAGAATTAAGAAAAATAGTATTTATAACTTCTGGTGGATCCTTTTCGAAAAATTTTAACTTATTAGTATATTTTCTAGAGCTTCCAACATAAGCATTAAAAAATCCCAATCTATTATTTTCTTTTAATTTAACTTGTCTTTTATAGTATGCTGTAGAATCAACAAAAATAGTATTTATAACTTCTGGTGGGTCTTTTTCGAAAAACTTTAATTTATTATAATGTTTTTTAGTACTTCCAGTAGAAATATTAAAAAATCCTAATCTATTATTTTCTTTTAATTTAGCAGTTCTATATTCTTTTTTTGTTGTACCAAAATATATATCATTTTTTAAATCTATAACTTGTTCAAAACCTTCTAAATGAGAACGTGCATTTTTTAATTCTCTAATAATTTTAGAAGCTAATTTAATATCATTTGCACTTGAAAATAAAAACCATGTTCTAATTTTAAAATAATATGGTTTAGATCCATATTCAAACCATTCTTTTACAACTAGTTTGTCATTATATAATATTCTTAATATTTCTTCTAACTGTGCTTTTGTACCCTTTTTTTTATGAAAAAGTAAAGAATTTTTAATTAATTTTCTTTTTGAATTAATATCTATACCTAGCTCTTCAAAAAAATCAACTGAAAATTGAAATGCTAAATGATTTAATAAATTTTCATTGGCTTTATCAATATTAGCTAAAATGGCTGTGTTTTCTATATCAGTAGTAATTTTTTTTAAATCTATATCTAATGTGTTAAATACATTTTTTATTTCTTCAGAATCTATATTAGGAGGTAAAAAATCATTTAAATTTAAATCCTGAAGTTTTTTAATCACTTTCAAAACCTCCAAAAATTATATTAATATTTTCTATTTTAGCTATCTCTGTTTCTGCTAATTTAGTAAATTTAGGTTCTCTAACTTCTACTCTTTTTGCTCCTCCTGATACTACAAATTTAATTAACTGAGAATCATTAATATCTCTCCCCAATTTTTCAGTTTGCCACTTTAAAAATTTTTCTATAGATTTA
Source organism: uncultured Clostridia bacterium (assembly GCA_946481295.1). Taxonomy (GTDB): domain Bacteria; phylum Bacillota; class Clostridia; order Lachnospirales; family UBA5962; genus CAMLLW01. The sequence continues at coordinate 1,043 of CAMLLW010000038.1, forward strand.
GCTATATTTTGTTGAATAGTTAAGTTTATATTGCTATCAGATAATTTTATAAAATATGTAATATCTATATTAAAATTAACAATTTCAGGTTTTTGAACTTTTACTAAGTCTGTTAAAGGTCTTATGTCTTCTGCATTACATGTATTATATATTTTTTCTATTAATTCTTCTGATGGTACTTTACCATTATGTAATAAAGGAGTTATAATAACTTCTCCAGGTGTAGGTGAAGTTATTGATACATCAGAAATTAAATTACTTACAGTTTTTGTCCAATGTATATATGATTTTTCACTGCCTGCAACACTAAAACTATTTGGAGCATTTGATATTCTTTCTCTAAATTTTTCTATATCTTCTTTATCTGTTCCACCATTTGGAATATCTATATTTTTAACTGATATAAAGTAAGGGAAGCTATCTACTATTTTATTGATTTCGCCTATTTTATAATTATTATTTTTTTCTCCAATATCAGTAGAAATAGCTATAACATCTACACTTGTAGTATTGGGTGGTACATCTACAGTTTTTATAGTTTTAAAAAAGTTTCTATCGCCAGATGTTACACGTGTATCTTTATTTATGATTATATGTTGATTTGTATCAGCAAGTTCAAATCTAAGAGTAGTCATAGAATGAGTAGCTTGTAGTCTTTCTAGGCCGTATAATGCTCCTAAATGCTCAATGTATCCATCTGTAGCATATGCCAAAAGATTTTGTTTTGCAGAAAAGTTAATTAGATTTTTTTGTAATAATAAATAGTTTGCAAAAGTTTCTAAAACTAAATATAAAGGATCAGAACGTTTTAAATCTCTATTTACTAATTTGCTAAAGTTTTTAATTATTTCATCTAATGTATTTTTTGAATCTGTATCTACAAAATTAATATCTGGTAATTTATCTTTTTCTATCACAATTCTACCACCACCTTTATTACAACTTTTGAATTTTCATTTATATTAGTATGTACTTCTGATAATCTACATCTTGGTTCATAATTTGCAATTGCAATTACAATTTCTTTTTTTACTAAACTTTCAACTAAAGTAGCTGGTTTATCTAAAAAGCTCATATCTATACCAAAACTTCTGTCTAAAGGTACAGACCACTTTGGTGTAGATATAATAGTTTTTACATTTTGTAAAATTTCTTCAATTTCATTTACAGGTGAAAAAGATATATTTATTTTATCTTCATTTGTTATTGTATATTGCATCTATTTCCCCCTATACATATTCTGAAAAACCAATATTTACGCTAGCTGATACACATTCACCTTTATTATTAATAATGTCATAATGTATATTTAAATCTGTTATAAGCCATAAATGTGTTCCAAAAACAACATCTCCTACTAATATAGTAATAGGCTCTCCATCTCGCATCATATATATTAATTTTTCAAATTCTGTTCTTGGTTCTACATTTAAATGTCTTGCTAGTTTTATAGAAAAAGTTATAGTATCTGTACCACTACCTAAATACTCTAATTTACTTTTTTTATTTAAAATATCATGAGTAGTATATCTTACATTTTCTGTTCTATTAAAATCATCTAAAGTCAAAATTTTCTCGCTGCTAACTTCAAATTTAACAGGTTGTTGTTTTCCATGTGATAAAATTTCTCCTAACATCTAAATATCTCTCCTAACCTGCATTTACTTTGCCATCTGCACTTAAATTTATATCTTTTGTAGATGTTAAATTAATATTTTTAGAAGATGTTAGATTTAAATCTTCTTCAGAAGTTATATTAAATTTTTCTTTAGAAGAAAGTGATATATTATTAGAATTAAATGTTAAATCTTCTTTAGAAGAAATTGTATATTTTTCTGTTGTAATATTGCTATTACTGTTAATTAAATCTATATTTTTTATATTTAAATTTTCATTTTCAAAATTAATTTCAGAATCTTTAGATGTAAGTTTAAAGGTTTCAGACTCAATTTTTATATTTTTAGCTTTTATATTTAAATTTTCATTGCAAGATATATTAATATCTTTACAATTATATATATTTAATATTTTTTCTTTTTCATTATAAGTTATTTCTAAGCCGTCTTTAAATTTAACATGTGAAGTTTGTATATCTTCAACTAATCTATTTTCAGAATAAAAACTGCCAATTATAAAACCTAACTCAGGAGAGTTAGGTAAAAAAATGCATAAAACATATTCATTTAATTTAGGAATCTTAAAAAATTTATCATCACCTGTACAGTGATGAATAATAGGTAAAAATCCAGATATCATACCATCATAGTTTTTAAAATTAACTCTAGCAGAACATTTTTTTTCATCTACTTCTACAATAGTGCCTATTTTAATTAAACTACTTTGCATATATATTTCCTTTACTATTTTTAATAACCATCTAAACACCTTCTAGTATCTAAAATAACAGTATAACCACTACCAAAACTATGTTTAACTTGTTCTACAAAATACTTTCCATCAAATTTACCCCAACCTGAAATATCTATATTAGTACCTGCAAAATACTTGCCACTACCAAACATATTAAAACTTGCTTGCCATTCATTTTTATTTGCATTTCTTAGTCTATTTTTAGCTAAAATATTCATACTAAAATCATCATGTTTAGAGTTATATTGCTCTTCACTTTTTAATGTATTTGAAACTTTAGATTTTGGATCTAAAAAATATCCTGTATATAATTTATCTGTTTTAGGATCATTAAATGTTACTTTGCAATCTTTATATGTATCTATAGAATTATGAATAAATGATGGTTTACTAACTAAATCCGACTTATTTTTTTCTATTTTTATAACAGAACTTTTTTGCTCTTCAATTGACTCTTCTAAAATTATTAATTTTTTTTTATAAACCTTTAAATAAAATCCATTTTCTTTACATAACTTATCTAAAAAATCCATATCTGTAGTTTCTTTTTGCTCTATTCTGTCATATAATGGTTGTCTACTTGCCTTATATTCTAGATTTAATCCATTTTTACTTGCTATTTCTTGTGCAATTGCAATTAATGTTATATTTTCAAAAGCTTTAGAATTTTTTTGTGTTCTTATAGTAGAGTTAACAGGTGTTGAAACTCCTGTAATTTGCATCGTTTCTCCAAAACTAATACTATCTACTTCAAAACTACCAAATTCTATATCTATAATAGAGTTTTCTGCCCAATCTTCTAATTTAACACTAGCGACTATACTATCACCTATATTGGGGAATTTAGAATCTAACCATTCATTTTCTATATCCAATATATTAATAGTAATATCATCAGTCATATTAAAAGTATCACAAAATTCTATAGATTGTATGTTATTAGAAATATCAGAGCCATTATATATAATTTTTGGTATTACTCTTCTACTTTTCAATAAACTACCTCCAATCTTGAAATTTAATGATTTTCTTTTTTTCTATTTCTGGAATATTTAGTTTAATACCAGATTCAAAAAAAACAATATTTGCATATTTATAATTGTTTTCTATTAATAAATTAATATATTTTGAATCTTGAAAAACTTTTTCTGAAATAATATCCCATGTATCTCCTAGCGTTGTTATATATATACTAGACATTGCGTAACCTCTTTGCTTTTCTTTCTTTTTGTATAATTACATTATTTATTAATTTTTCAACTTCTAAAACCATATCATCTTTAGTTTTTTCTAAAACTTCTGCTATATCAGATTTTGAAGTATTGCCACTAAAACTAATATTAGGATTAAAATTAATTACAATCGGACTATCATTTTGATTAGTACTTATACTGTTAGCACTTTCTAATATTGCTATACTATCTAATATATTTTGTGTATCTAAAGCATCATATACCTTATTTTTTCCTATATTTGAAATTAAATTATTACTATTTTCATTATCTATAAAAGTTTTTGTTGAAAAACTTGTAGGTTTTAGAGAAGCTTTAATAGGTGATTCTAAAATAGAATTAATACTTGGTTTTATTTTTAAAGGTGGAATTTTTATTTTATTTAATGTATTTTCATTATTTGCATCATTTTTTATAATACTATTATTTTTATTATTATTAGTTTTATTAAAAAAAGGTAATATATGTTTCTCTATAGGAGAAAAAATTTTAGATTTTATATTAGATACTTTATCAGTTACTGTTCCTATTACTGAAATAATAGAATTAAAAAAGGATTGTATTTTATAAAAAACTGTATCTATATTATTTATAAAAAATTCTTTTGCTCTATCTGCTTTTTCTTTTATTGAACTAATAATATTAGAAAAACTTTGATTTATATTTGATGTTAAATTATTAAAACTATTTATAAAAAAATTTTTAGTATCTATAAAATTTCCTTTTAAAGTAGTAAAAAATGCATTTACAGTATTACCGAATTCAGTTTTAGATATAATATCTTTCCAAGTATTATTTATATATGAGGATATTCCACCAAAAAAAGAAGAAACTCCATCACGTATTGAAGCTTCAATTTTATTTCTTATATTTAATACATCTGTAATTGTATTTAATGCAGTTGTTAAAAAACTTACTGCTTTAATAGCAATAGGAATATAATATTCTCCAATACTTGTTTTTAGTTCTGTTATACTATTATCTAGCTGTTTCTTTTTAACAGAATATGTGCTATTTGTAACTTGTGATATTTTATCTAATGCACCAGCAGAATTAATAATATTATTTTTTAATTCTTTAAATTTCTTATCAGAAAAATTATCTATTACATTAATTAAATCATTTATATTATCTTTTCCACCTATTGAAGCAAGATAACTAAGTTTTTTTTCATCAGGAATATTTTCTAATGCTTTAGATAAATTTATAAACATATTCTCTAATCCTAAAAAATTTTCATTACTATCAAAAAATTCTAATCCAGTTTTTGAAGTTAATTCTTTTAAATCTTTTGTAGAATCACCGTTAGCATCATTTAAATTTAACATTATTGTTTTTAAAATATTTGCACTATTTTTACCATTAATACCTTGATTAGACATTATTCCAAGTATAGCAGATGTTTCTGTTGTATCAATTCCAAAAGATTTTGATATAGACCCAAAAGATTGAAAAGCTTCTAATAAATTATCTAATGATTGAGAAGAATTATTTTCTGTTGCAACTAATTGATCTATAAAGCTAGATATTTGAGATTTTGAAATTCCTATATTATTTATAGCACCTGATAATAATTTAGATAAATTTTCTCCATCAATTTGACTTACTTCTTGTAATTTAACAACTGACTCTATACCTGATTCTATATCATTTATATCCCAGCCTTCGCTATATAAACTATTTATTGTACTCATAATTTCAACATTATTTTTTGTTGATTTTTTAGATAATTCTCTAGACATAGATTCTATCTTTTTAAATTCTTTTGAATCTTTTGTTAAATTAGCAGAAGCTCTAAATTTGGCTGCTTCATTTTCAAATTTTTCATATGTATCTATGCCATTTTTTATTAATTTACTTGACTCTATAATAGCTGAAACAGCAAATCCAGGTAATCCACCAGCAGCAGTAGCAATACCTAAATCAGTACCAACAGTAGCTAATGAATTTTTCATAATAGATTGTTCTGCTATATTTATTTTTTTTGGTGCTTTAAGTTTTTCTTTTGATTTTATAGAAAGATTTGGCTTATTATATTTTAAATATTCGCTATAATAAGGCATTATATTTGAAGAAGTATTTTTTATATTTAGCATTTCATAATTTTTAGGATAATTAATATTAGATTCAATTCTATCTATATCTTTTATTTTAAATGTTTTTTTAGTTTCACTATTTAAATATTTATATTTTTCTTTTGATTTAAATAATTCACTAAGTATACTAGTAAATGATTTTTTAATATTTTTAATACTACTATTTAAATTAGTACTTATATCTTCTATAGGATATTTTATGCTTTTAAATGTATTTTTAAAATTATTTCCAATTTTATTAGTTTTATTTAAAAATATTTTTTCTAAATTAGAAAGTGGAATTTTAGCTTTATTAAATAAATTTATAAATTGGTTTTCTAACTTTAAAAGTCGTATTTTTGTTTTATCTAATGTATTGCCAAATTCAATATCTAATTTACTAAATAAAGACTTTGATTTTGTACTATTACTTATAATAGACTTAGAAAATTTATCATTATATGGTATCTTAAAAGTATTAAATTCCTTTTTTAAATTATTAAATGTATTAGATAAAGGATTTGTAATTTTTTTAAATGGATTTATACTACTAAATTCATTTTTTATTTTGCCAAATAAAAGTTTTAATTTTACACTATTATTTGCAATAGACTTTGAAAATTTATTAGTAAAGGGCATTTTAAAAGTATTAAATTCCTTTTTTAAATTATTAAATGTATTAGATAAAGGATTTG
>CAMLLW010000039.1 GCA_946481295.1 uncultured Clostridia bacterium
TAAATTAAAAGATAGTCAAATAAAAAAAGATTTAGATGATCATAAAAATAATAATGAAATACATATAGGAAATAGTAATGTAGGCACAGAAGCAATAGCAAATAAGGCTATTACAACTGAAAAAATTGCAGAAGGAGCTATTACAACTGAAAAAATTGATATAGATAGTATAAGTCAAGATAAATTACAAGATAATAGTATTATAAATTCTAAAATAAAAGATGGCACTATAACTTTATCAAAAATTTCAGAAGAAACAATAAATAATCTTAATTCATTAGCGAATGAAAATATACCAAATGATTCAATAACTTCAGATAAAATTAAACATATAATGTCTATATCACCACATGTAGTTATAGGTAGATGGGCTGTATATAAAACAATAAATTCTACAGAACCTAGAAATTATCCTGCAACAGCTATAGGTTATGGATCAGAAGTATCTAATGATATGGGTGGTGGTACAGCAATTGGTTGGATTGCAAAAGCTAATGGGTCTTGGTCTACTGCTGTAGGTTATAATTCAAAAGCTGTTGGTGAAAATTCTGTAGCATTGGGTAGAGATTCAAAAGCTATTGGATTACATGCTGTAGCATTAGGTTGTAATGCACAAGCTAATAAGGATTTTTGTACAGCTTTAGGTGAATATTCAAAATCTAAACATGCATATTCTACAGCGCTAGGGCGAGATTCTGTAACTACAGAAAATGAACAAATTATGTTAGGAAGAAATACTGTAACACCATATGCTAATAATCCTTTAGTAATAACATCTGATAAACGTGATAAAACTAATATTAAGGATATAGATTTTAATTCTTTAGACTTTTTAAACAAATTAAAACCAAAACAATACAGAATGGATTTTCGTTCTAACTATAAAAGAGACGAGGAAATATCAAAAGAGGAATATGAAAAATTAGATGAGTATAATAAACGTGTACATACTACAAAATATACAATATATGAATTAGAAAATGGTATTAAATATATAAATTATCATCATTGTGAAGAAGAAAATCTAAGAAAAGACTCAGATAGATACAAACCTATTTTTAAAACAAAAGATATTTTCTTAAGTAGAGAAGACGCTGAAACAGAATTAAGAAAGAAAAAATCTAAAGATGGAGTAGAAAACTCTGAAAATGAAAAAGACTTTGAAGAAAAAGAAGTAGGAGAAATCATATTAAAAGAAGTATTTTTAGAATCTGATGGTTCTATGGCAGGAGCAAGATATCACAATGGATTCTTAGCACAAGAAGTAGAAGATACAGCAAAATCTATGAATTTTGACTTTGCTGGTGTTAAATATTTAGCTCATAATGGTGATGGAGAAGATATGTACGGTCTTGCTTATGAAGAATTCATCGCACCTATTATAGGTGGAATTCAAGAATTAAGCAAAGAAAATAATGATTTAAAATCTAAATTAAATACATTAACAACAAAAAATAATGAATTAGAATCTAAGAATAATGAACTAAATACTAAATTAAATGAATTAGAAACTAAATTAAATACTGTAATTCAAAAATTAGGTTAAAAAACTAGAGACTTATTGTTTCTAGTTTTTTTATAAAAATAATATTAAATTTTCATTATTTTTAGAAAGGAGGTGAATATATTGTTAGAAGTATTTAAAAATGCAATTAAAAAAATAATATTAAATAATAAATTATTTATAAAAAATTTTAATAAGTTAATTTTTCAATTAAATAAAATTATTTTACATTTTGAAAAAGAAATAATTAATTTATTTATTAAACAAATTAAAAAATTTAAAGAAATTATTAAATTTTATATAAAAGTCATTAAAGTTTTTAAGTATATCTCAGAATATGGATAGTGTACTATTTTTTAAACTCTTTATTTATTAGTATAAATTTTAAATATTTTAATTTAAAATTATTTATTTGTCTTAAATCAATTTCTTTTAACTAATCTTATTATATAATTTCAAATTTAATAAAAATTAAAAATAAATATTTTAGAGAGTAATAAATCTAATTATCAAAAATAATTTATTAATTTTTACTTATATTTAAAAAGCTTAAAATTATAAAATTTAATTATAATTTATTATTAAGTCCAATTAATTTCTTTTATACATATAAAAATATAATTTATAAAAACAAATATGTCTTATTTTAAAAATATTTGAAATAATAATATTTTTTAAATCTATCTTTTTTACAAAAAATTAAAGAGAAAATTTTTAAATTAATTAAACATAACTTGTAAAGTTATTTTTTGATCAAATAAAACTATAGTGTAACAAAATTAAAAATTTAATTAAAATTATGGGGGTATAAATTATGAAAATAAAACAAAATTGTTCTAAAAAAGTAAATAATTTTGCAAATTATTTAGTAAAAAATATAACAGATAAAGATGTAAATATAGAATTAGTAGATACTAGTGATTTACCAAAAGCTCCAAATTTATTATTTTTAGGTAGTGGTGAAAATGCTGAAATTATATTATATAATAAAATTGAAGGTAATTTTATTTTAGATTGTGTAAGAGGATTTCAAGGCAAAGCAAAATCATGGGATAAAATGACATGTGTAACTAATTTTGAACGTATTAATATACCTGATAAATCTATAACTGCTGAAAAAATTAAAGATATACAAGATCTAGCTTTTCATGTAATTATCGGTAATAGCGCTAAGTATAATGTATTTAATGAAGATGGAATAGATAAAATTTATCCAACAGTAATTATAGGTTTACTATCACAAGCTAATTCTTGTTACGGTACAGCATTAGGTTTTGGTGCACAAGGTTCTGGTAAATGTTCTACATCATTAGGTGAAAATTCAATATCTTCTGGTATTTATTCTACAGCAGTAGGTAGTGGTACATTTTCTTCTGGTGAACATTCTGCAGCAGTAGGAGAATATGCAGATTCTAGATATTCATATTCTACAGCTATTGGTTATGATGCTAAAACAACAGCAGCAAAACAAATTATGTTAGGTGATTCTTACACTACACCATATGCACATAATTCTTTAGTAGTAACATCTGATAAACGTGATCAAACTAATATTAAAAATATTGATTTTAATGCTTTAGAATTTTTAAATAAATTACAACCAAAACAATATAAAGTAGATTATCGTTTTAATTATAAAAGATATGAAGAAATATCTAAAGAAGAATATAATGAATTAGATGAATATACAAAGAAAGCACATACTAAAAAATATCCAATATATGAATTAGAAAATAGTATTAGATATATAAATTATCATCATGATGAAGAAAATATAACAAAAACTTCAAATAGATATAATCCTATTTTTAAGACAAAAGATATCTTTTTAAGTAGAGAAGAAGCTCAAATAGAGTTAACAAAGAAAATGAATAAAAATGGAGTAGAAAATATAAATTGTCCTAATGAAGAAAATGTAGGAGAAATTATATTAAAAGAAGTATTTTTAGAGTCTGATGGTTCTAAAGTAGGGGAAAGATATCACAATGGATTTTTAGCACAAGAAGTTGAAGATACCGCAAAATCTATGAACTTTGACTTTGCAGGTGTTAAATATTTAGCTCATAATGGTGATGGCGAAGATATATACGGTCTTGCTTATGAAGAATTTATTGCACCTATTGTATCTGGAATTCAAGAATTAAGCAAAGAAAATAATGATTTAAAATCTGAATTAAATAGCTTAAAAACAAAAAATAATGAATTAGAAAGTAAATTAAATACTTTAATTGAAAAATTAAATTAACTAAAAACTAGAAATTTTTTATTTCTAGTTTTTCTTTTATAAGATAAATTAAATAACTTTGATTGTAAAATTAGATTAATTAAAAACTAGAAATTTTTTATTTCTAGTTTTTCTTTTATAAAAATAAATTTAAATTCTATTTGTTATTTATAATATGAATTTTAATATTGTAGTAAATTTAAGAATAGTTTACATACAAAATTATATTATTTGATAATTTTACAAAATCAACTAAATAATAGCTATACCTAAGGAGGATACAACACATGAAATTAAAATCGATTTGTTCTAGAAAAATTAAAACAACTTTCTTAGCAAATAATATAAAATCTCAAGATGTAAATATAGAATTAGTAGACACTAGCATTTTACCGAAAGCTCCAAATTTATTGTGTTTAGGAACTGGAAAAAATACTGAAATCATATTATATAACAAAATTGAAGGAAATTTTATTTTAGATTGTATTAGAGGATTTAAAGGCAAAGCAAGGTCTTGGGATAAAATGACTGTAATTTCTAATACAATAATAAATTCTGATTTTAATATTGATAATTTAAATATAGATACAATACCTAATAATTCTATTACAGCAGATAAAATTAAAGATATTACCGAATTATCACCTAGTGTAATTATAGGTAATGGTGCAGATTATATTGTATATAAAGATGATAATGGAGAAGAAATAATAGAGTCAACAACAATTGTAGGTGAATATGCCGAAGCAAGTACATATTATGCAACATCCTTTGGTCGTTCTGCAAAAGCTATGGGTTCATATAGTATAGCTTTAGGAGATGCTGCAAAAGCAATTTCAAAAAATTCTTCTGCAATAGGAGATTCTACAAGAGTAACTTATGACTATTCTACAGTTATTGGTTATTATTCAACAGCAATATCATCAAATCAAATTATGTTAGGTCGTCCAAGTGATACACCATATGCTTACAATCCTTTAGTAGTTATATCTGATAAACGTGATAAGACTAGTATTAGAGATATAAATTTTAATTCTTTAGATTTTTTAAATAAATTAAAACCAAAGCAATATAAAATGGACTGTCGTTCTAATTATAAAATAGAGAAAGAAATAACTAAAGAAGAATATGAAAAATTAGATGAACAAGTAAAAAGAGCACATACTACAAAATATACAATTTATGAGTTAGAAAATGAAATTAAATATATAAATTATAAAAATCATGATAATAAATCAGATAAATCTAATCCTATTTTAAAAACTAAAGGTATATTTTTAAGTAAACCATTAGCCATAAAATATTTAATAAAAAATAAAAATTATAAAAATATAGATGACCTTAAGGAAAAAGAAGTAGGAGAAATTATACTAAAAGAAGTATTTTTAGAATCTGATGGTTCTAAAGCAGGAGAAAGATATCACAATGGATTTTTAGCACAAGAAGTTGAAGAAGTAGCTAAATCTATGAACTTTGATTTTGCAGGTGTTAAAAATTTAGCTCATGATGGCAATGGAGAAGATATTTATGGTCTTTCCTATGAAGAGTTTATTGCACCTATTGTATCTGGAATTCAAGAATTAAGTAAAGAAAATAATAATTTAAAATCTGAATTAAATATGTTAAAAACAAAAAATATTGAATTAGAAAATAGAAATAATAAATTAGAAAATGAAAATATTGAATTAAATATTAAATTAAATAAGTTGGAAAATAAATTAAACTATATAATTAAAAAATTAGAAAATTAAGTTTATATTATTTTTAAAAGGATGTGATATGTTGTTAATTAAATTTAAAAAATATATTATATAATAAAATTATTTTAAATTTAAAGAAATATTTAAAGCTTTGAAATAATTATATAGAATAAAAATTTATTTATAGCTAAATTATTAAAGTTTTAAATTCTAATTTTATTAAGTAATTTTAAATATATTATTTTAATAAGAGTTGACAGAAAAATAAAGTAAAAATTTTAATTAATATTTATAAATATTTAATTTAGGGAGGTTTATAATCTGTATTATAGTTTAATTTTTAAATAAAAATATGATTATAGAGATTTCTAATTAATATGAAATTTAAATGTAAATAATTATTATCAATTATTAAATAATATTAATCAACTTAATATTTATTTTTAAATAATAAATTTATAAAAATAAATATATCTTTTTAAGTATTCTTAAATAATAGTCAATTAATTTTTACAGATAATTATAATAAAATCTATAATAATAATTATTTATAATCTTTTATTTTTTTATAATTTAAATAAAGACTATAATACAACAAAATTAAGAATATATTTCAAATACTGTATGAAATAAAAACTAGTGAATAAAAAAATAATATAAAACTCTCTAGAAATAGAGGAAAAATATATGATTAAATATAATAGTTCTAAATTTAATACTTTTAATAGAAATAATTTTATCAATATAAAATTAAATGCAAAATCTAAAATTATGTTGTTAAATGGAGATAATTTTATTAATACAAAATTAAACTCTACATCTAAA
>CAMLLW010000040.1 GCA_946481295.1 uncultured Clostridia bacterium
ATAATTTATGTAATTCTAACTTAAACCAATACTTATAAGTAAAGCCTTATCTACCCTTCTCATTAATTCATCACTTAGTCTACAAATTTTTTCTCTTAACCTTCTTTTATCTATTGTTCTAACCTGTTCTAATAAGACAACAGAGTCTTTTACTAAGGTGCAATTTTGTGTTTCTATTTCTATATGGGTAGGTAACTTAGCTTTATTTATTTGACTTGTAATAGCTGCACATATTACAGTTGGACTATACCTATTGCCAACATCATTTTGTATTATTAAAACAGGCCTTATACCTCCTTGCTCCGAACCAACTACAGGACTTAAATCTGCATAAAAAACGTCACCTCGTTTAACTACCAAAATATCCACTCTCCGATATATGGGGCATATGGCTATAATTGATATTAACCTGGTAACTATGTATTTTACAAAACCATATGTCCTAATACTAATATTTAACTCACTGTTTTAGCAATTGTTTTTATAATATTTTATCTACAGTAAATTATAATAGTAGTATTTCCAAATACAGTTTCTCTATACATAAAACAAGAAATATAATTTTATAAAATTGAAATTTTAAATACTTCGTTATCTTTTATATATACTCTAGGAACTCTTTTTCCTATATTACAAACTATTTCGTAATTTATAGTTTGTTCTATATCTGCAATTTCTTCTACTGCTATTTTGTTATTATTATCTTTTCCTATTAATATTACTTCTTGATCTAATTTTACATTTTCTATATCTGTTACATCAACCATCATTTGATCCATACATATATTGCCAATAATAGGTGCATAAAGTCCATTTATAAGTACTCTACCTTTATTACTTAATACTCTACTATAACCATCTGCATATCCTATTGGTAATGTAGCTACCTTTGTTCTTCTCTTTGTAAAAAATGTCCTTCCATAACCTATACTCTCATTTTCTGGCACATATTTTAAATAACTTATTCTAGTTTTTAAACTTAATGCTGGTAACAAACCCAATTTTTCTATATCTAAATCTTTAGATGGAGATAATCCATACATTATTATACCTGGTCTTACTATATCTGCATTTATATTATTATGATTAAGAATAGCTCCACTATTACTTATATGTACCTTAAAATCTTTCAAATTATTATTTCTTAAATCTTCAACAAATTTATAAAATTTATTTATTTGATAATTGGTAAATTCATGATCTAAACTGTCAGATGTTGCAAGATGAGTGAAAACTCCTGTTATATTAATATTAGGCATTTTTGAAATTTCTAATATCTCATTTAATGAATCTAAAGATGGATAAAAACCTAGTCTGTTCATACCGGTATCAATCTTAATATTTATATCAACGATTTCATTTATTTTTTTAGCTTGATTTGATAATTCCTTTGCTGTTTCCTTATCAAATATAGTTTGAGTTAATTTATTTTTTATAATATTATAAAATAATGTTTTTGGTGTATATCCTAATATTAAGATAGGAACATCTATGCCACTTTCTCTTAATATTATAGCTTCTCTATAACATGATACTGCAAAACAAGTAGCTCCATTTTTTAAAGCAACTTTAGAAACGTCTATAGCTCCATGTCCATAACCGTCAGCTTTAACTACTGCCATAATTTCAGTTTTTTCTTTTAATAAACTTTTTATAATTTTTATATTATTACCTATATTATCTAAATTTATCTCGGCCCAAACCCTCTCATTTTCTAACATTATGATTCCTCCTTTGTAATAACACTAAAATTAATTAACTTGCTTTAAAAATACTATTATCTAAGTCAACATTATACTCAAAATTCTTATATACAACAACTATTCTTTCCGTACCATCTAAATCATATACTACAAGTTTTATAGGATCAAAAGTTTCATTATCTACCCATAATTTTTGAGAAGAAATATAAGGATGTTCTCCTGGAACATTTGCTTCTAAAACTGTTGCTAATCCTTTATCCATATTAGAAACACTTATGCTAACTTCTTGAGATTTAGAATAATTTTTTAAAAAACTAGTTAATAAAATTTCTGTTCTTTCTTTAGAATCAGCTGAACCTATAGAAACTTTTCCATCTATTTTTTTATTATATTGATATATTGTATTTCCATCAAAACAAGTAATTGTACCAGAAACATTTTGAGGTCCAATAACTTCTATTCTATATTCTCCTGTAGATTTAGCTTGTTGATGTGTATCATATGTACTTTCTCCCTTATTTGAAATATAAGTAACAGTAGCATCTGTTTCGAAACTTTCAAGACTCATTAGTTTTTGATTTAAATTTGCATAATTTGGAGTACTATTTTGAGGTGATTTATCCTTTTGCTTACAACTTGTAAAGCTAATAACTATAATAAATAAAAAAGTAGTAAAATATATAATTTTTTTATATTTTTTCATGCCTTTCCCCCTTATAAATTAAATATAAAATATTATACTTTTCATATAATATTTTTATGATAAATAGAAGAGAAAACTTATTATAATTAATAATTTTAAATTTACTATTTTAATTTATTAAAATAATAAAAAATATTTTAGGACATTTTGTATTTTATAATCATATATTATATATAGTAATTAAAATATTAATTAATATTTTAATATTTAATTTATTTTTCTTAATATGAAATCAATCTAGTAATTTATGTAATATTTAACAAAAATTATTTTGCAATATATTAATTAATAAAATAATGTAACAAATTAAAATGAGTTTTACTTAAATAAAATAAGCTTATAGTATAAATTTAAATAAATAATAGAATAACAACGTATAATATTACTATTATCTAGATTTGAAATATTTTATTTTAAGTGATAAAATCTTTTATATTCAAAATAAAATTATGGTCTATTTTGAATAAATTCAAATATATTTTATATATATTATTAAAAGAGGAGATTATTTATGTTATCAACAATATGTGAAACCGACTCGGAATCGAATAATTTAAAAGTTTATGATTTGAATTCTACATCTAAAATGTTAAGAGATGTAAAAGAATTATACTTTAAATCATTTCCCTAGGGCAGAACGGTTTCCATTTAGATTTTTAGTAAAAAAAACAAAAGAAAATAATATTCATATGTTATCATTTTATGAAAAAAATTTATTTGTAGGATTTTGCTATCTAATTAATAATAATAATTTAACCTTTATACCGTATCTTGCAATAAATGATAATATTAGATCAAAAGGTTATGGAACAAAAATTATAAATAAAATTAAATCTATTTATAAAGATAATAGAATTATATTAGATATTGAGCCTATTGATAAAAATTCAGAAAATAATGAACAAAGAATTCGTCGTAAAAGTTTTTATAATAAAAATGGATTTAGAAGTTTACCTATTCTAATGTTAGACGGTGAAGAAACATATGAAATACTAATATACAATGGAGAATGCACTACTAAAGAATTCAATAATTTATATAAAAATTTTATAGGCAAATTATCATATATGTTTGCAATGCCTAAACTTGTTCAAGTCAATTAATATAAAAAAGATTCTAGCATTAATTGCTAGAATCTTTTTTATATATTTTTTTATAAATAAATAAAAGGAATGATATAAAAATGTCTGCTATTTCAGATGATTGGTATGAAATTTTAAAAGATGAATTTAAAAAACCTTGCTATATTACTTTACATAATAAATTAATTGAAGAATCTCATAATAATGTAATATTTCCTAATCCAAAAGAAATTTTTACAGCTTTTAATGCAACACCTTTTAATAAAGTAAAAGTAGTAATCCTTGGTCAAGATCCTTATCATGGAAAAGGACAAGCACATGGTTTATCATTTTCTGTAAAACCAAATGTAAAAATACCACCTTCACTTTCTAATATATACAAAGAACTTCATAATGATTTAGGATGCTATATACCTAACAATGGATATTTAGTAAAATGGGCTAACCAAGGTGTACTACTTATGAATACAGTTCTAACTGTTAGAGCTAATCAACCTAATTCACATAAAGGAATAGGATGGGAGCACCTCACAGATGCTGTAATTAAATTATTAAATGAACGTAATACTCCTACTGTATTTATACTTTGGGGTAAATTTGCTCAGGCTAAAGAAAAAATGCTCACAAATAAAGTTCATTTAATTCTAAAAGCTCCTCATCCTAGCCCTTATTCTGCAAATACAGGATTTTTTGGTTGTAAACATTTTAGTAAAACAAATAAATTTTTAGAAGAAAATAATTTAGAAGAAATAGATTGGCAAATAGAAAACATTTAAAAACATCCTATAAAAAGGATGTTTTATATTTTTACTTTATTTATTTTTATATAATAAAATTGAATATCTTTATCTATAGACATAGGGAGGCTCAAATGATCACTTTAAATTATTGTTGGAGGAAACCATATCTAAATATTTACAATAATATAAATAATTAATGAAATCTATATATAAAATTTTAAAATCACATAAAAATACAAAAGTTTTTATTACTAATTAAAATATATTTATACAAATAACTTAGTTTATATTTTGACGGCTTCTAATTTTTTAAAGTGTTCATAGTTGGACCTCTCTATGTCTAAAGATATAGAATTCTATGTAAGAAAGTATAATTAAGTAAATTATTTTAAGAATGTAATTTTAAATTGCAAATTAGAATTTTATAAGTATATAAAATTAGCTTTATATTAAATTAGAATATAGAACTAATTTTATATACATTTAAATATTTTTAATAATTTATTATTTTTTTGAGGTTTAAACAATAATTAAATATCTATTTTTATATATTTTACACCATTTAAACCTATTATTCAAGTTTTTTACAAAATTAGATTCTACTTCAAAAAATTTTATAAATTTAATAATAAATAATAATTTTTATAAGTAAATAAATGTAAATTATGATAAAATTTTTTAATACATTAAAATTTAAAATTTTTAACTATATAATCTAAAATTATATTACTGTTATAAAAAAATCCTGATAATTTAGAATTATAAAATGTATCTGCATAATCTGGATTTACTTTTATAAATATTAAAGAATAAAAAAGAACAAATATCCAACAAATTAAAAATCCTTTTATAATTCCTATTAAGATTCCAAATGTTTTATTAAAAGTACTTATAACTGGTAATATTGCAAATATATCTAAAATATTTGCAATAAGTTTTATAATAGAATAAGTTATTATAAATACTAATATACAAGATATTATATTTATTATTATATTTGTTAATGATGTAGAAATATAATCTAATATACCAGAAACATTCAATATATCATATACTTTACTATTATTATTTATATTTAATATATTTGAAATAGAACTAGGAATAGGTAAGTTATTTATAAAATCTGCTTGTGATAATTCTATTTTATCTTGTACTGAAGGAGAATTTAATAAAAAATTATTTATTTTATCTTTAATAAAATCAACTCTATTAGTTGTTTTTAAAAAATTATTCATTACTGGATATATTTTAACAGATAAAAATACTGAAAAAAATATAGATATTAAATCAAATAAAGTACGTATAAATCCTTTCTTATATCCCATATAAATACAAAAGATAAAAATTATAGATATAATTACATCTAGAATATTTAATATATTTAATATATTTTTTATATTACTTAATAAAAACATATGTGATAACCCCCTTTTAAATTGTTTTATTTTTCTATACCTTCTTTATTATTC
>CAMLLW010000041.1 GCA_946481295.1 uncultured Clostridia bacterium
TAAATGTATTATAAATAAAGCAATTGGCAACCAAATTGAAAAAGAACCTAAATCAATAAAATTAAAATTACTTAATTCATACATAAAGTTATACTTAAGAATATTAATTCCACCAGTAGGTATGATACAAGCTATAATCATACTTATATTATTATTTAAAAATTTTTTAAGTACACTTACTATAAAATAAAGTAAAAAAGATATAATTAATGATGCATATACAGATTTAGTTATATTAGAAAAAAATAAAATACAACATAATGTAGATATTAATGATATTAAACCAAATATTATTATAATAAATTCCATTTGACCAAAATTTATTCCAAGTAAGTTGTTTACATTGTATAACATTTGAATTGATTCTTTACAACCTTCCCATCCATATATAGTATTAAGAATAATTACAAATAGACTTGTACAAATTAAATATAGTAAACTACATAAAGTTATACAAGCCATTATTTTAGTTTTTACTAAATATTTATAACCAAATTTTGTAGATCTTAAAATATTATTTGATTCTGTTTGATATTCACTTGCAAATATAGGTGAAGCAATTATAGCAGATATTAAATTTAAAACTAAAATAAGCACTATAATATCTTCTAAAATATTCTGTACTGGTAATGTATAGTTAGTAAACGGTGTTTTTACGTATGAATGCAATTTTGCAACTTGTTTAATTGCTTGAGGATATTTTTCTTCTATATCTTTTAATTTTTGATTAAAATATATTTCACTTTGATTATAAAAATTAAGTATATCTTCTTGTGTTATATCTTTAATACTAGTATAAAAATAAACTTCTTTTAAATTATTTACTATTTTGTTTATTGGGAATATTTTTTGATAATATTCACTATCTGGAATTTTTCCTATTCTTATATCTCCATATTTTTCTACTACTTGTTTATATATATTTACTGCTTGGACTATCTTTTCTGGAGTTAAATCACCATTATAAAATTTCCAAACAGATTTTTGCATTGATGCTGCATTTAATCCAGTAACTGTAACTTCTTTACTGCTATTATCTATATATGTAAATTTTAAAAAAGAAATGGTATCACGTAATAATAAAATAGTAATTAAAATTGCGATTAAAATTAAGATTCTAACAGATCTTGATTTTAAAAGCCTTTTTAATTCCAACTTATATAAATTCATGTTATTTTATACCTCCAACTTCTTTTGGGAAAATTGACATATATAAATCTTCTAATCTTGGTGTAGCCTGTATTGAATCATCATTTATTGGATTATCTGAAAAGTAACGAATAGAAACTTTATTATCTTCTTCATTATGCATATTTAAAATTAGAATTTTTCTCATATCTTCATTTACTTCAGAATAATTAATATGTGTATTCCATACTTTATTTTTAATATTTTTTAATAATTCTTCTGTTGTGCCAGTTACTATAATTTTACCTTGCTTTATAATAGCATTTTGAGTCGAAATATATTCTATATCGGATACAATATGTGTAGAAATAAGTATAATTTTATCTTTTCCATATTCTGATAAAAAGTTTCTAAATCTTATACGTTCTCCAGGATCTAATCCAGTTGTAGGTTCATCTAAAATTAATATTTTAGGATCATTTATTAAAGATTGAGCAATACCAACTCTACGTTTCATTCCTCCAGATAATTTTATTATTTTTTTGAATTTAACATCTTTAAGTGATAATTTTTCAAGTAATTCATCAATTTTTGTTTTTGCTGATTTCATAGATAAGCCTTTAAGAATTGCAACATATTCTAAATAATCATTTACTGTAAATTCTGGATAAAATCCAAAATGTTGTGGTAAATATCCAAAGATACTATAGTATGATTCTTTTAATGTATTAATATTAGTATTATCTAATTCAATTGATCCAAATGTAGGCTTTATAAGACCTGCTATTATTTGCATAAGTGTAGTTTTACCAGCACCATTTTCTCCTAATAGTCCCCAAATTCCGTCTGTTATTTTTATACTTACGTTTTCAAGTGCATTTTTATCTTTGTATGATTTGGTAACTTCTTTGATATTTAATTCCATTTTTAACTCCCCTTTTATCTAAAATTAACATTTGATATTATAATTTTAACACTATGTAAATAATACTTTATTTATCTGCTAAATTTTATAGTAAAAATAATTATTATTATAGGAAATATAGAAATTTTTAAATATATATATGATTAAACTAAAAACAAATAAAATTGTTTAAATATATTATTATGTTACCTTTTTACTTATTTATATTTTAATTTATATAATGAAATATTTATAATATTACTTATTAAATCAATTTAAATCATATTACTTATTTTTTATTTAAATAAATTTTTTATAATTTTAAATATTAAATAAAATTTTATACAATAAAATATAATTAATATAATAAGTAATTTTTAAGTCACTTTATAATATTAATTAAAATTTCTTTTATTTATAAAAATTTAAGTTAATTTTAGATTTAATAAAAATATATTTATTATTTTTTATTTTCATATAATACTTTTAATTAAAAATTAAAAAAATATGTTTTAATTAAATATTTTATTTATCAAAAAATTATAAATTTATTTAAATATAAAAATAGCGTTTTTAATAGATTGCTATTATAATATATAAAAATAATATTCACTTTTTTTCAAAATTCTAATATATATATATTATTAAACTCAAATAGTAAGTAAAATATAAAATAATTTTAATTTTATTTAATTGATAAGATAATGTATAAAAAATAACATTGTCTTAAATAATACAATAACTGTTTCTTTATGTCAATTAATAATTTTCATTTATTAGTTTATTTTACTAATTAATTTATACTTAGAAGAAATTGGAATAAATTATCTAAATAAATTATTAATTTTTAAAATTTATACTTCAAGATAAGTTTTTATTACTAAATTTATAAAATATAATTTTATTTTATTTTTAAAAGTTATATAAATAAAAAATTATTTTTAATATATTAAATTAAAAATAATTTTTTATTATTTTTTATTTATTTATAAATATAAATTTTTCATTAAAATAATTTTATTAAAATTATTTTTATAAATAAAGTTTAATTTTAGTATTTAATTTTAGAGTAACATTTATATAAAAATTAATATTTATCTAAAAATTATAGAATAAATTTAAATTACTAATAAATATATATGTAAAAAATTATTTTATTTTAAAATAAAAATTAGATTAAAAAATTAAATATTAAATTTTATAATTCAATTTTTATATTTATTTTTCATATGGTATATAGTTTATACCTTTTGTCCCTAAAAATAAATTTAACTCGTCATTTCTTCTATTTACAAGCCCCTTATTTCTTTCCCCATTACATAATGTATATGTAAAACCTTCTATAAGAATTTTTTTAGCTTGATTAGAAATTGGTTTTTTATAAATATCATCATTATTTAATGCTTTATAAAAATTGCTATTACTATCATATACAATTTCTGTTCCAAGATTATATAAAAAATCTACTGAAGCATTATATTGCGCTTGGCTTAATTTTCTTACATTAGGATGGCTATTTAAACCATCTTCTGCAATATTTAAATCTTTTATAAAAAATTTTTCTACTTTATATTTTGAAATAATTTCATTATTTTTTAAATTATCATTGGGCAAAACCTTATGTCCATATCCAACTGTTAGATTATTAGCAATATCATAATATACTTCACATATATCTTTATTTGGATCTGTTTCATGTTTTATTATAAAATTTTTCCCACTGGAATCGACTTCCATATATTTGCTATTTTTTTTTATTATTAAAATAACTAAAATAGCAATTAAACATATAATTATAAATATTATTAAAAAATTTTTTCTTTTTATTTTTTTCAAAATTATAATTCCATCCTCATTATTTATAAATTTTAATTTATATTTATTCAATAACTTTCTTACTATTTTTATATTTTATTATTAAAATATTTTTAATAGCTTATATAATTCAACATTAAAATATAATAAATATTTTATATTTTAATTTTATATTAATTTTTTTAATTTTTATTTTTAATTTAATAATAATTTGAATTTTATATATAAGTAAACTCTAATGAATATAAATATTTAGATTAAAAGAATTTATCATCAAGAAAAAGTAAACCATATTATAATTTTTAAAATTTAAATAAACTTTTATTAATTTATATCATAATTTTAAAATTCCTAAGAGTTATATTTTATAAATTCATTAGAAATGTTAATTTTAACATTCTAGTATTTATATTAATGTATATTAAATATAAAATTATTTTTAATAAATCTTCTTTTTATCATTTAACATATTAAATTTAATTTTTATACTAAATTTTTTCTATATCTTCAAAATTATAAATAATAATATGTATTAATAAATAGCAAGCTTTTAGCATATATGTCATACTATTTATTATAAGTTAATGAAGTCAATTAATATCTTCTAAAATTTTACATCTAAATAATAAATATATTAATATAGTAAATATCTAATATAAAATTATAATAAATATATAAGTAAAATATGTAATTATCATAAAACACTTATAATTATAGCTGAAATATTAATACATAGTTATACATTAAAAATAGAAATTAAAATACCTCTAAATTTGTAAATTTAAAAATAAATAGAAAATTATTAACTCTATATTTTTATTAACTACATAATAATAATCTAATAATTATAAAATAAA
>CAMLLW010000042.1 GCA_946481295.1 uncultured Clostridia bacterium
TAATAAATTAAAAATAAATAAATATTAATTAATATATTAAATTTTAAGAAAAATAGATTCATTTTAATTAAATTGCTTTTTTATATATAAATATACTGTAAAAATAAACTAAACGATTTTAATATAATTAAATCAAAAATTAGATAAGAATAAACATTTACTAATAATTAAATAAAAATATTAAATAAAATAAATAAATTTAAAAATCAAATATAATAAAATATAATATATATTTAAAACTTAAAAGTTAATTAAAAGATATTAATTAATATATTAAATTTTAAAAAAAATATATTTATTTTAATTAAATTGATTTTTTACAAATAAAAATTACTATAAAAACAAATTAAACGATTTTAATGCAATTAAATCAAAAATTAAACAAGAACAAATATTTACCAATAATTAATTAAACTTTAGAAAAATACAATTATTTTAATTAAATTAGTCATTAATATATAAAAACACTATAAAAATAAATTAAATTATTTTCATAGTGTTAAATAGAAAAAATAAAATTAAAAATTTCAATTAATTATCTTTTTGTAAAAATAATAATTATATAAATTAATAGAAAAAATTAAATAATATAATTAAAAAAATATTTTTTTAATTTAAATATAAAAATATATCATAAATAATAATTATATTATTACTAAAATTAAATTTTATTAATAAAAATTTATATATTAATTATTAAATAATTCTTCTTCATTAGTTGATTTTCTTACAACTATAGAACCACTTAATTTATAACCTGGTTCAGATACTATACTAACGTAAATATCTGTTAAATTATTTAAGAATGAATCATTATCATAAAATAGTGGCAATGGAACATAAAAACTTGAAGAAGAATGAGGTTCTATTCCAAATAACCCTAATGGTATTCCATTTATTGGATCTTTACTTATTGTAGCATCAATATAATGATCACCTGTATTATTTATCCATACTTTAAAATAAGAGTAAACATTATCTATTTTAAAAATTTTTAATTCAGATTCACTGTCATTATTTAAATCTTCATTTAAAATTCTCTTACTATGTAAAAAAGAAAATTTATAATTATTATTAGTTTTATTTAATGTATTATAAATATTTTTATTAAAAATATTATTTATAGTAATATCATTAGCAAAAACTTTATTATTTGGATAATATATTCCTAATAATATTGTTAAAAATATACCAAAATATAAATATTTTTTTCTAAAGTTCATATTAATTCCTCTTTTTATTTAATATATTTCATAATTAACTAATTAAAATATTATATTAGTTATAAAAACTAAAAAATTACTATGTATTAAGATTAATTTGTATAATATTATTATAAATAATTTAAAAATAAAATAAATATGTGCTATTTATTAATTTTAAATTAAAAATTATAATAATAACAATTTATAAATTTATATCTGAATTATTAGTATATACTTGTATAGTTATAGAACCATTTAATTTATAACCAGATTGAGAAAATACACTAACATAGATATTTTTAAAAGTACTTAAATTACTATTATAAACATAAAATGGAACTATAAAACTTGAACTAGAATTAGGATTTATTCCAAATTCACCAAATATTTCTCCATTTACCTTATCTTTAGTTAATATAGCTCCGTAATAATGATCACTTTTATTATTTATAGAGACTTTAAAATAAAGATCATTTTTTTCCACTTTAAAAGTTTTTAATTCGGATCCATCATCATTAGTTAGACCTTCATTTAAAATTATCTTAGAGTTAAATTTATAATTATTATCTAATGAATTATTATCAGATAAATTAGAAATGTTATTATATACAGTGTCATTAGCAAAAACTTTATTATTTATTTGAGATATTTGTAATAATATTACTAAAAATATACTTGTAAATAAAAGTTTTTTATTAAATTTCATATTTAATACCTCTTTTCATTTAATTAAAAATTAATATTTTTGTAGATTTTATTTTATATAAAAATTAAAAATTTAAATTAATTTCTATATGTAAAATTTAAAAATGATTAATTAAAATAAATTAACAGTAAATAGCTTTTAAAATAATATATTCTATAAATCTAAATTTTTAAAAGCTAATTTTACATAATAAATAAAATTTATGTAATTTAAATTTATTTAAACCATAAAAATAAAAAAATAATAAATATAATAATTAATCTTCTTCTGAATTAAGATCATTTTCAGTAGAAGATATTCTTACAGCCATAGAACCCTTTAATTTATAACCTGATTCAGATGTTACACTAACAACAATAGTTTCAAAAGGAATTGAATTTATATTATTATCATATGGTAATTTAGTAATAATAATATTTTTATTTTTATCAGAATAATATTCAGTTAGAACATTAAAACTTGATTTAGAATGAGGATTTATTTTAAATTTTCCTAATATTTTTCCTACTTCATTATCTTTAGTTATTACAGCTATATAAGTATGTTCGCTTGTATTATTTATCCACACTTTAAAATAAGGATAATCTTTATATATATTAAAAGTTTTTAATTCACAACCTTCAGTATCATTTAAAGTTTCATTAAAAATTCTTTTGCTTGTAAAATAATTATCGTTAGTTTTGTTAGAATCCATATTAAGAATATCGTTATTACTAGTATTATTAGCAAAAACAGTAATATTAGATATAGATATTTGTAATATTATTAACAAAATACCTATATGTAAAAATTTTTTATTAAGTTTCATATCTGATCCCTCTTTTATTTGATATATTTTTCACTATTTAACTTTAAATAGAATAATAAACATTTTTATAAATTAAGTTCATCTTCAGTAGAAGATACTCTTACAGTTATAGAACCGCTTAATTTATGATCTGATTCAGTTGTTATACTGACATTAATAGTTGTAAATGGTTCTGAATTTATAAAACAATCATAGATTAAAGGATAATATCCTGAAGAACTATATTCTAAATTATTTATACTAGATAAATTTTCATAATCTTGATATAGATTTTTTGGAATACTAAAATTTAAATAATCATGAGGATTTATTTTAAATTTTTCTAAAATTTTTTCTGGTTCAATTTCATTAGATATTACAACATTATAATAATAATCACTTGTATTATTTATAAATATTTTAAAATAAGGATAATCATTATATATATTAAAAAATTTTTTATAAGAACTATCATTATTATTTAAATCTTGATTAAATTCTTTTTTATTATTATTACTATTTAAATCTTCATGAAGAATTCTTTTACTATGTAAAAAAGAAAATTTATAATCATTATTAGTTTTATTTAATATATTATAAATATATCTATTATTGTTAATATTATTAGCAAAAACAGTATTACTTGGTTGAGATATTTGTAAAAATATTGCTGAAAATATACTAGTACATAAAAATTTTTTATTAAATTTCATAATTAATCCCTCTTTTATTAAATTTTTTATAATTATATTTTTAGTTAGAATATTATACCATATTGTTAATTATAAGTTAAAGAAATTTAGTTATTTGTAAATGATATTAATATATAACAATTTAAAAATTAACAATAATAATATAGAAATTTACTGGATAATAAGAATTTGCAAAAATATAAAAACTGAGTATAATAATTAATTCATATATTTTATATTAAAAAAATAGTGTCAAAATTTATTTAATAAATATTTTTGACACTATTAAAATTTAAATAAAAAACTTTTATATACTATTTTTTCTGTGATTTATTCTTCTTACACTTTTTACAATTTCATTTAAAGATATTTTGGGGTATCTATTTTTAATTATTTTTACACATATAAATACATTTTCTTTTTCTAAAATTTCACATACTTCTTTTTCTATAATTTTATCTAAACTTTTATCTTCATTTTCTTCATTTTCTTTATCAAATGTATTTGTAATAAAATTATTAATTGAAACTATTAGTATTTTTATAGTAGGTGTTAGATTAATATTAATAAACAAATTATCTAAAAAATTTATTATTATATAGCTTACTAATAATTTTAATAAAAAAACAAGAATATTATTAATTTTAAATATTTGAAAATCCTCAATAACTTTTAATACTCCATCTATAAATATATCTAATATTTCATCTAGAATATAATAAAATATAATAAATATTATTAAATAAAATAAATTGTAATAATATCCATTCATTACTTTTATTATTAAAATATCTATTAATATTAAAGGCATAATTACAATTATAATTATTGTTAAAAAAAATATTGTAAATAAAATTTTATCTTTCATAATTTATTCTTTCATAACTTATTTTTCTATATTTTGTAATATGTATTAAATATACTTTACATAAATTTTGACTTTATTATTTGATATATTTAAATTTATATAAAATAATTTAAAATATAAATTTATTTATAATATACTATAATTTGTTTTATTTATTTTAATATAAGAATACTAAATTTTATGCTTAAATTTGTGGAATATAATTATTTTATATACTATGTAATCCTATTTTAATATACATAAAACAAATACTAAAAAATAAT
>CAMLLW010000043.1 GCA_946481295.1 uncultured Clostridia bacterium
AATTATGAGTTTTTTATTTCTTTATTTTTTTTATATATTATTAATTTTTATAAATATATAAATTTTTATTTTATACTATTTTTAATATTAATGATAGTTTTTTATTTTTTTGATTAATAAATATAAATATATATATAAATAAGTTTTATTAATAATAAAGTTTATTTATACTTTCTCTACAATAAAAATAAATTGTTAAATAAATAAGTATAGGAATTTCAAATAAACGCATTACAAAAAATGCAATTAGTGGCCAAAATGATAAAGGAACTATATGTGAAAAATTAATATTATATATTAAATTATAGAATAAATTAAATTCATCTATAGAGTAATAATACTGTGAATCTGAATAAATTAATCCATCTATAGGTAATAATCCACCTGTAGGTAAAATACAATTAAATAACATAGTTGCACTAAAGTTAAATATTTCAGGAAATAGTATTTGAATAATATATACTAAAAAAAATATAATTCCTGACATATATACTGATTTAGTTATACTAGATATTAATAAAATAAAACATACTGTAGATATTAATGCTAATAATTTAAATACTATTGCAATAAGCTGTACTTGTCCAAAATTTATTGATGAAAATGTTAATAAATCTATATTAAATAACATTTGTATTGATGTTTTGCGAGTATCCCATCCATATATAGTATTAATAACAATAAAATATATAGTTATACATATTAAATATATTAAACTACATAGTATTAAACATGATATAATTTTAGTTTTTAAAAAATACTTACTACCCAATTTTGTACAATATAAAATATCATTTGCTTTTTTTTGATATTTACCTGTGAAAATAGGTATAGCAATAATAATAGATACTATAGTTAAAATAAAAATAAGTATCATAAGATAATCTAATATTTTGAAATTTGATAATGGATAATAAATAAAAGGTGTTTTTATATGTAAAGATAAATTATCATAATATTTAATTAATTTTTTATAATTTTTAGGTTCATGCATCTTTATTGATGAATTTGTATATTCTAAAGATTTATTATAAAAATTAAGAGCATCTTCTTCTGTTAAATTTTGAATATTTGATTTGCTGGAAGAAAAACTATATATTTTTTCTAATTTTTCTACTATATTTTCTATAGGTGCTATTTTTTTATAGTATTCACTTTTAGATATATCTCTTAAATGAGTATTGTCTTCTTTATATTCTTCTAAAAATAAATGATATTGATTTAAACTTATTATTTTATATTCTTTTGCAACTTTTTGATATTGATTTAAATCTCTCGCTATTTTTTCTGGAGTTACCTCTCCTCCATATAATGTCCAATCTTTCTTTTTCATTGATATAGCATTTAGTCCTATAGCTGTATTTTCTATACCATTATCATCAATATATATGTATTTTTCTAATGATATAGTTTTAATCAATAAAAAAATAGTTACTAAAATGGAAAATATAATTAAAACTCTAATATATTTAATTTTTAAAAGTCTTTTTAACTCTAATTTATATAAATCCATATTATTTTATACCTCCTAAATAACAAAATTTTTTAAAATATACTGTATAATTATAAATATAATTAATGGAAATTTAAATAATTGTAATGGATATAAATTTTTTAAATTAATAGTTAAAAATATATTATTAATTTATTTTTTTACTTTACAGTAAGAATAAATAATTAAATAAATAAATATAGGAATTTCTAATAAACGAATTATAAAGAAAGTAATTGGCAACCAAATTGAAAAAGAACCTATATGAATGAATTTAATAGTTTGTAATAAATTATCTAAAAAATTATTATCTGCAAAAATTCCACCAGTAGGAATAATATAAAGTAATATATAAAGAAAAGATGATGGTAAAGCTGAAAAAATAGGTAAATATATTATTGATATAATATAAAGTACAATAACTATAACTGTTGTTCCATATATTGATTTAGTTATATTAGATAAAAATAGTATAAAACATACTATGGCTATTAGTGATATTAATCCAAATATTATCATAATAAACTCTAGTTGACCAAAATTTAAATTTGCTAAAATAATTGGATTATATATCATTTGTGCTGATGTTTTACAAATATCCCATCCAAAAATACTATTAAAAAAAATTGTAAAACCAACTGTACAAAATAAATATGTTAAAATAGCTATTGTTAAACAACTTAATATCTTAATTTTAGCAAAATATGCACCACCAAATTTTGTACATCGTATAATATAATTTGATTCTGTTTGATATTCATTCGCAAAAATAGGTGCAGCAATTATAGCATATACGAAAGTAAAAATAATAATAAGCATTGCAATATAGTCTAAAATTATAGCATCTGACATAGTATTATAAATAAAAGGTGTTTTTATATGTGAATATAATATTTCAGCTTGTTTAATTGTATTAGGATGTTTATTTTCTTGAATTTTTATTAAATTATTGAAATTTAATGTATTATAATTATAAAAATTAAGTATATCTTCTTGTGTTATATGGTTAAATTCTTTATGATAAACATGAGTTAATATATCTACTAAATGTTCTATAGGGTATATTTTTTGATAATATTCACTTATAGGCATTCCTCTTAAAGAAATATTATATTCTCCATATTTTTCTGACACTTGTTTATATGTATTTAATATTTGAATTAATTTTTCTGGGGTTACATCTCCATTATATAGTTTCCAATCATTTTTTCTCTTTGATATAGCATTTAATCCTCTAATTTCAACTTCATTCTTATTATCATCAATATATGCATATTTTTCATAATGAATAAGTAAATATGAAAAAATAACAGTAATAAAAATTGAAAATATAATTGAAATTTTAACTGATTTTCTTTTTAATAACCTTTTTAATTCTAATTTATATAAATTCATATTATTTTAATACCTCCTAAATAACAAGATTTTTTAAAAATTTCGTTATTTTTATATATCTTTATTAAATTGTAATATACTATATAATTATAAATATAATTAGTGGAAATGCAAATAATTGTAATGGATATAAATTTTTTAAATTAATAGTTAAAAATATATTATTAATTTATTTTTTTACTTTACAGTAAGAATAAATAATTAAATAAATAAATATAGGAATTTCTAATAAACGAATTATAAAGAAAGTAATTGGCAACCAAATTGAAAAAGAACCTATATGAATGAATTTAATAGTTTGTAATAAATTATCTAAAAAATTATTATCTGCAAAAATTCCACCAGTAGGAATAATATAAAGTAATATATAAAGAAAAGATGATGGTAAAGCTGAAAAAATAGGTAAATATATTATTGATATAATATAAAGTACAATAACTATAACTGTTGTTCCATATATTGATTTAGTTATATTAGATAAAAATAGTATAAAACATACTATGGCTATTAGTGATATTAATCCAAATATTATCATAATAAACTCTAGTTGACCAAAATTTAAATTTGCTAAAATAATTGGATTATATATCATTTGTGCTGATGTTTTACAAATATCCCATCCAAAAATACTATTAAAAAAAATTGTAAAACCAACTGTACAAAATAAATATGTTAAAATAGCTATTGTTAAACAACTTAATATCTTAATTTTAGCAAAATATGCACCACCAAATTTTGTACATCGTATAATATAATTTGATTCTGTTTGATATTCATTCGCAAAAATAGGTGCAGCAATTATAGCATATACGAAAGTAAAAATAATAATAAGCATTGCAATATAGTCTAAAATTATAGCATCTGACATAGTATTATAAATAAAAGGTGTTTTTATATGTGAATATAATATTTCAGCTTGTTTAATTGTATTAGGATGTTTATTTTCTTGAATTTTTATTAAATTATTGAAATTTAATGTATTATAATTATAAAAATTAAATATATCTTCTTGTGTTATATCGTTAAATTTTTTATTATAAACTTGAGTTAATATATTTACTAAATGTTTTATAGGTTCTATTTTTTGATAATATTCACTATGTGGAATTTTACTGCTTCTTGGATAAAAATTTTCTTCTCCATATTTTTCTGACGCTTGTTTATATATATTTAATACTTGAATTAATTTTTCTGGAGTTACCTCTCCATTATATAATTTCCAATCATTTTTTTTCTTTAATATAGCATCTAATCCTCTAATTTCAACTTCATTCTTATTATCA
>CAMLLW010000044.1 GCA_946481295.1 uncultured Clostridia bacterium
CCCCACTCCACACCGTACATGAAACTTTCACTTCATACGGCGTTCCATCATTTAACATTAATTATTAAATGACTAGTGGCTATCCCTCCACAACTTATTATCATTGCTTCATAAGTACTATGCCACCGCTCTCACTGACATTAATATTAGTTATAGATTTTCTTTTCCTAATAAACGTTCCAAATTGTTAGTACCCACATATCATCGTTGTCAGCTTTCGACGTTCCAATAATCTACTCATTTTCTATTTCCTTAGATATTCTCTTTATGCCTGTTCAAACAAAATTGCCTTTAACAATTTAAGGACTTTCATAATGTTCAATTTTACTAATCCTTTTGAACAATACTTTATATTTATAAGTATTAAAGACTTTTCAATCTTTTTCAGTATAGACATTTACATTCAAGAATTCGTCATTACATTATAGTAAATACTTATCATAGAAATATATTAATTAATAATTTTAATTATTAATTTTTAGACCCCCGATCTATAAGATTCTCGACTACCTCTAGTTCGCATTTCCTCAGCTTTTACTGTTAGGGAAACTTCTCAATCGTCTTTACCGTGCTTTTTACATATAAATGTACTAAAATTATATGCAAAACGGAGTATTAGGGAAAATCCTTCAGGACGTTACTCCTTCATTTGACTTTATAGATTACTAGTTCTTACAAAATTTTAAATTATATTTTATAGTTTATACTTTTAACAAATTTAATATAAAAACGTCTCACACGAACATCTGAACTATACTCTATGGCTCCACTTTCTTTAAATGCTTCCATAGTTACTGGTATACTATAATTAGCTCTATTAAAACTAGAAATAGCTATAACAGGTATTTTATAATCTCTACTTATTCTTTTTAATTCTATAACAGCTTTGTCTATATTTTGTTTATCACTAGCTT
The DNA here is from genome assembly GCA_946481295.1 of uncultured Clostridia bacterium. GTDB lineage: Bacteria > Bacillota > Clostridia > Lachnospirales > UBA5962 > CAMLLW01. Next base: position 915 of record CAMLLW010000044.1, read on the forward strand.
TTATATTATTAGGATATAGTACCTGTAAATAATCAATAATAACAACAGGATTTTTTTGTGTAAATAAAATATGATTTTTTATAACTTCATGTATTTGATTTACTCCTATATCTCCAATTCCCTCATATATATAAATATTTTCTGCATATTTACTATAATTATTTATAGAATTTTCTATAATATTTTTTTCTAAATCAGTATAATTATTATAATGTAAACCTGTCATTATTCCTCTTGTTGTTTTAGCATTATTTATATTTCCACCATTTTCTAAAACATTAATTAATGTTAATCTAGAAATACTTTTAGAAATTATTTCTGTCCTAGACATTTCAAGAGAAAATATAATTACATCTATTCCTTTAATAGCTATTTGATCAGCTATTTGTAAAGATAATGTAGTTTTTCCTAAAGATGAAATAGCTCCTATTACATATAGTGATAGGTAAAACTTTGATATTATCTCTATTTTTTCCCCCACTCCACACCGTACATGAAACTTTCACTTCATACGGCGTTCCATCATTTAACATTAATTATTAAATGACTAGTGGCTATCCCTCCACAATTTATTATCATTGCTTCATAAGTACTATGCCACCGCTCTCACTAACATTAATATTAGTTATAGATATTTTCTTTTCCTAATAAACGTTTCTCAACATAGCAAGATGTTTTTTCTCCACGTTGTTAGCTTTCAACGTTCCAATAATATTCTCTATTATATATTTAATAATATATAAAAATTATCCTTAGATCCTTTCTATATGCCTGTTTGTTTAATATTACCTATAATAATATAAGGGCTTTCTTAGACTTTAATCATACTTACCCTCACAAACTGTATAAATACTAATAACATTTCTATTAATTATATTATAGACACGTACATTCAAAAGTTCGTCAGTATATTTAAATATATACATTCTAATCATAGATAATTAATGATCCCCGATCTATAAATCTCTTGACTATCATAGTTCACATTTCCTCGATTTAATTATATTTATTATAACCGTTAGGGAGAAATCTCAACCGACTTTACCGAGCTTCATACATAAATATCTTGCTATATATATGCATGTCGGAGTATTAGGAAGAATCCTTCAGGGCGTTACTCCTTCATTTAATTCTAAATATTATTAGTTCTTATAAATAAATTATATATTTATAGTTTACTCTTTCTGCATTATGCACTAAAGTAAAAACGTTTCGCACAAAGTCCTTCATATAAACCACCATCTAAAACATTATCTAATTTATTAAATCCTGTAGGAATAAATGAAATATTATAATTTGTAATAATATTTTTAATGAAATCTTTTAAAAAATATTTTGTACTTTTTTCTAAATAAGATTTTTTTTCTAATGTAAAATTATTAATAAAAATATTTAAAGATGTATTTTCAGCTTTAATTAAAGATTCTTTAAATAAATTTTTATTAGAAATTAATGCTTCATTCGCATCTTTATAGCCATTATATATATCTAATTCATAAAAAGAAATATTTAATTGTTCTAATTCATTAGCAAGCTTTTTAGAAGTAATATGACCTTGTTCATCATTATCTAATGCTATAATAAAAGGTTTATTAATTTTATAATTTTTTATTTTTTGTACAAATTTTTTATAATTACTTGTACTACCAAGTGATATAGCTTGAAATCCTAATTCTATTATACTTAAAGCATCTAATTCACCTTCTACAACAAAAATAGGTCTATTAGAATCTTTAATTATATCAATATTATAAATTTGATTTGGACCATATTTTCTTATTCTATTTTTTTTATCAGCATTAAGATTAGTATTTCTAACAACATATGTATTATCACTTGTAGGAATAATAATAGCTTGCCAAATTTCATTACCATTTTTGTAATTTGGTTCATATCCTAACATATATTTATTTATTGTTTCTAAACTAAATCCTCTTTTTTCTAAATAATTTGTATTAGATATTTGATTATTACATTTTTTAAAATATTCTTTAAAATTATTTTTTATTTTATTATTTATATAATTATTATATTTAAATTGTTTATCTAAAAAGCTATTTTCATTATTACTTAATTTAATATTATAAATTTCATATGCTTTTTCAAATATTTTTTTACAATCTGTAATATTATAATCTATTCCTATTAAATCAAAAATATCATAATCTGCATTACAAGAAAAACAATGTACTTTATTACGTTTTAAATCAAATTTCATACTAGGATTTTTATCTTCATGATTAGGATTAAAACATCTAAATGGTTTTTTTATATCAATTCCTTTAGATATAATATAATTTGCTAAATTTTTTTTAAGTTCTTTTTTAATTTTTTCTTTATTATCTATATTGTTTCACCTCCTTTAAATTATATTACCTTTAGAAAATAAATTTTTTCTTTAAAGGTTATTTATTTTCTAAAGGTTCTTTTATTTTAACATACTCACCTATTATTAAAATAGGTGGGTATGTTCTTAACCGTTTTAACCGTTTTAACCGTTTTGAAATTTAGTAGGTGTCTGAAAGCTAGTAATAATGCGGTGTTCAAAAAATGCTTACGGCTAGATGGTACTGCTTTTACGGCTAGATGGTACTGCTTTTACGGCTAGATGGTACTGCTTTTACGGCTAGATGGTACTGCTTTTTATTATAATTTTAGTATTAATAAATTTATATTAATTGTATTTATTGGTAGTTCATCCATTTATAACATAAAAAATTTTTATTAAATATTATATATTAAAAATTAAATTATATTTATATATTAAAAAAATAAATTTAAATATATTAAAAAAGATTTTTATATTTATTTTTTATATTTGTATATAAAATGTTTAAAAGACTTATTTTAATATATTTAAATACAAATTATTTATATTACAATATAAGATTATTATTTTAAATTAGTTTATTTAAAATTTATTTTTCAATTTTTATATAGTTTAGGTTGGAGTTTATTTTTATTTAATATTATTAAGATTTAAAAAATTATTTTTGATCTTAGATAAATTTAAGTATATTAAAAAAATAAATTTAAATACATTAAAAAAGATTTTTATATTTATTTTTTATTATTTATATATAAAATGTTTAAAAGACTTATTTTAATATATTTAAATACAAATTATTTATA
>CAMLLW010000045.1 GCA_946481295.1 uncultured Clostridia bacterium
AATTAATAAAATTAAAATATTTATATTATTAAATATATTATATATATTTTATTTATTATTTATATTATAAATATGAATATATTATAAATTTTTTAAATGTTATTAATAATCAAAATATATAACATATTGAACATATATAAAATATATTAAATATTTTAAATAATATAATTATATTAATTATATAAATAATTATTTTATTTATATTTTAGAAATATTAATAATTATGTAAATATATAAGATAAATTTAATATTGACATATTTATAAAATTTGTATATTTTATTTAGTAAATATATTTAATGAGGTGATAATATGAATCAAAAAAGTGATAAAAAACAAGTTGTATTATATATGTCTTCTTCAATTGTAAGAGATCTAGATATTGCTACATCTGCAACTGGTTATTCTAGAAGTAATATAGTTGAAGATTTAATTAAAAATTATCTAGCAGATTTAATAAATTTAAACATAATTGATTCTATGTCTGATTCAATTTTTAATTTAACTTGTAAGAGTAATTCTAAAAATAAAGTTACTATGACAAAACCTAAAAGTACAAATGATTTAAATAAAATTGATGATAGTATTACAAGTAAAGAAAATAATGAAGATATTAGTAACTTTATTTCAAATATTGATAATGTTGAAGAAAATATTAGTAACACTAATAATGAAATAAAAAAAGTTAAGGCTTCTACAATTTTAAAAAACATTACTGAAGATTAAAAATATAATAAATATATAATATTAATTAACAGATGAATAATAATAAAGGAGCAAAATGATGATAGTTTCAATAGATATCGGAAATGGATATATTAAAGCTATAAATAGTAATGGTTCTAAATTACATTTTCCAAGTATTGTACAAGAATGTGATATAGATTTTGATTTAGATAGTAATTCAGAAGAATATTTATTAGAACTAAATAATAATAAATACTTTATTGGAGAATTAGCAATTTTAGAACAAGGAACTAGAATTTGGAGTAGTACTAAAATGAATGAATTTACAGATATATTTATAGCAACTTGTTTAAATTTATTATCTGAAAATGAAAACGAAGTAGATTTATGTTTAGGATTACCTTATAGTTATTATGTAGAACAAGAAAAGGGTATACATCTAATTAATCAATATACAAATAAAGAATTTAAAAGTATTGTAAATAATAATAGAAAAAAAACAAAAATTAAATCTGTTAGAGTATTTGCTCAAGGTTCAGGAGCTTTTTTTTCAAATATGGTAGATATAGATGGATATTTAAAAAATGATATTATAAATAATTTTAGTGCTTATTTTATAGATATAGGATATAGAACTGTAGATTGTGTACAATATGTATTTAAAAATAATTTAAGATTAGTAGCTAGTTCTAGTTTTAGTTTAGAAGATTTAGGGATATATCGAGTTTATAATTTTGTTGTTCAAGCACTAAATATGCAAGTAGGAACTTTTTGGAGTAATTTAGATATAGAAGAAGCAGTATTACATAATAATTATATTTTAAGACATGGTTTAGTTGGAGAGTATAATATTCAAAAATTAACTCAAAAATATCAAAAGAATTTAGCACAATTAATTTTTTCTCAAATTAACTCTCGAGTACCTAATCTACAAAAAATAGAAAATATATATTTAAGCGGTGGGGGAGCCCCTGATTTATTTGAATATTTTAAATCAGAATTTCCAAATATAAAACTACAAAAAAATAACATATTTGCTAACGCAGAAGGTTATCTAGCGCTTGCTAATATGTAATAATTTAAGTATAACTTTTTTTCATAATATCATAAAATTAAAAAATTTTCAATATCTTATTTAAAGAAACCTTATCTTAAATTTATAGATAAGGTTTTTATTTGTATATTTAAATACTAATATTTTATTTATACGGCTATATTATTTTACAAAATTATTTGTTTTCTTATTTAGATTATATCTTTACATCTTTAATTAAATTATAATAAATAAAAGTAAAATCAATAGTAGAATCATAAATAATAAAATTATTAAAAAATAAATTTTAATTTCATATTGTTTAGAATTATTATTAGTACTATAACTTATAGAATTAGATATCTTAGATACTTATTTAAAATTAAAAGGACTTTTAAATATAATAGAATATAAATAAAAACCCTTGCCTTAAAATTATAAAGAAAATTAAGACAAGGGTTTTATTTATTTATATATTCCTGCTCTATCATTAATTACTAATATTCTTAGCATATCTTCTGATAAATTTAATCCTTTATCACTGCCATTTAATAGATTTTTTTCAATTAATTTTTTAATAGTTGGTTTAGCCCAATCGGGTATTTCATTTATAGTGTTATATCTTTTCACAAAATCATCTACTTTTCTATTTGTATTATTTATACTTACATCTTTTATTGTATTATCTATATTTAAAAATTTGCAAAATCCCTCTGTAAGAGCATTTACAATTATATTTTGATTGCTTTTTAAAAATTCTGCATCTTTTTCTGTATCTATAAAAGCAGTTTCAACTAATATAGATGGCATTTTTGTACGTTTTAATACTCCTAAATTGTCACGATACTTTATTCCTCTATTTCTTAGTCCTGTTTTTTCTATATATGTATTTTGAATTATTTCAGCATATTTTTTAGAATCTTCTCTATAATATAGTGTTTCTGTTCCAGTGCCACCACCTGCATTACAATGGATACTTATAAAATAGTCAGCATTCCAATTATTAGCCATTGTATATCGTGTATTTATAGAACTACTATTATTAGTTCCCAAATTTGTTTCTTTAGTTATTCTACTAAGTTTTATTTCTAATCCTAATTTTTTTAAATTTTCAGCTAAATTATATCCTATAGAATAAGTAATATCTTGCTCTTTTAAGCCACAGCCTATAGCTCCAGTATTCCAACCACTATTATTGTGTCCTTGATCTATAAATATTTTCAAAAAAACACCACCTTCTAAATATATAGACTAACTAAGTATGCAATTAATGTTGAAAGCACAATGTCATATATCATAATAAAATAATCTATTGTAGTTTTAAAATTACCAAGTAAGAATAAAATAACAGCAAATATAGCTAAAAAAAGCATTTTATTTATCATAATTATATCCTCTACTTTTTAGTACTAATATTTTTATTTTCATTGTCATTTCTTAGTTGCTCAAGTTTTTCAGTAAGCCATTTTGGTACAGGAACTCCAAATTTTATGGAGTTTTCTAGTATACTAAGACCTTCTGTTGATATAAAAAATAATAGTATAGTACTTCTAATTAATCCATTTCCACCTAATATTTCATCTATCATTTTAGAAAGAGAAACAATTGTTAAGAGAAAAAACTTTTTTATTATTCCTTTAAAACTTTTTTTACTACTTAATTCTTTAAAGTAAAATCCTGCTAAAATACCAGTTATATAGTCTATTATCATTAATATTATTAGAACTTGTAAGAATTTATCAAATTCTCCAAATATAAATGATAACCAAGTACTAAAATATAGTATTATTCCTTTAATATTAAAATCTAAATTCATTTTACCTCCTAAAAAAGAACTAGAAATAAATATTTTCTAGTTCTTTTGATAAAAATATAGTCTAATTTAAATTTGAAATTTAACTATTTAATTTAGTTTCTAATTCATTTAATTTATTATTTAATTCATCATTCTTTTTACTTAATATTTGAATTGCTGAAATCATAGGAGCTATAAATTCTTCATAAGCAAGACCATAAATATCTTCTCCATCAGCATTATGAGCTAAATATTTAACACCTGCAAAATCAAAATTCATAGATTTAGCTACTTCTTCAACTTCTTGTGCTAAAAATCCATTGTGATATC
>CAMLLW010000046.1 GCA_946481295.1 uncultured Clostridia bacterium
CATATGCTGATAAGTTAATAATTATAAAAAATAACATACTTAAAATAAAAATAACACTAGAAACTAGAATTCCAGCTATAATTTTTGCAAATATAATTCTATTTCTTCCAAATCGAGTTGATAATATAATAGAATCAACACCAGTATGGTATTCATATGAAAAAATAGGAGCAATAATTATACATATTGCAAGTGTTATTAATATAAAAAGCATAGGTTCATATTTAAAATTATTATCCCATCCATCTATATAATCATATGTAAATGGTTTTTCTACTTTACTATCTTTATCTAATATAAATTTTTTTTCATTATCGGAATAACTAAATGATCTTATATACGGTCCGGAAAATATACCTCTATCTATATATATATTATTATCTAAAAGTTTTTTCACATTTTCATGACGAATTTTATAAAGATTACTAATCATTTCATTTGTAACATGTTCTAACTTATCTGTTCTATAAGGATCAGTATAGCGATCATAATTTTTATCATTATAAGGGTCATAATCTTGATAGCTATTTTTAGGTTTATTAATTTCAGAAATATAACTGTCTAAAGTTGTATAACTTGTGTTTAGAAAATTAATTATATCCATGTATGGAATAAGTTCTTTTGCATATACTTCATCATTAATTTCTCCTCTTTCATATTTAGTTTCATTTTCATAATTATTTTTATTAGTAGAAACTGTTTTATAATGATTTAGTACATTAAGTAATATATCATTTGTTAATTTTCCCTCTTTTATTATCATTGATGTTTTTTTTGCCTTTATTGATTTTAAACCAGGAGTTACATATGAGCTAAGTTTGAGACCATTATCATTGTAGTTATTTATATCTGTAAAATTAAATACTGTAGAAAGTACAATAAGTAAAATAAATATAACAACTGTAAACTTTTTCTTTAGTAATTTTATACATTCAAATTTAATTAGAGTTTTCAATCTAAATCTCCTCTTTTTTCATATTTATTTGCCCTAGTTCATCAGCAAAATTATATAAAAATAAATCTTCTATATTTGCCTGTGTAGAAACTGCATTTGTATCTGGTTTTTTATCTGACACAATACGAAGTTCTATACTTTTAGATATATGTCTTAGATTACTTATTAAATATTTTTCTTCATATTTTTCAAGTTCGTCTTCATTTATAGTTAAATTCCATGCAAGACCATTTGCCTGATTACATAAATCTTCTGTTGTTCCACTTAAAATAAGTTTTCCTTTTTTCATCATTATAATTTGATCTGCGATAGATTCTACATCGCTTACAATATGTGTAGAAAGAATTACTATTTTATCTTTTGCAAGATCTGATATTAAGTTTCTAAATCGTATACGTTCTTTTGGATCAAGACCTGAAGTTGGCTCATCTAAAACTAATATTTTAGGATCGTTAAGTACAGCTTGTGCTATTCCAAGACGTTGTTTCATACCTCCTGAAAAAGAACGTATTTTTTGCTTAGAAACATCAGAAAGTCCAACAAGATTTAATAATTCATCTGTACGTTTAATGGCAATATTATTTTTAATTCCTTTTAAAGATGCCATATATAACATAAAATCTCGTGCAGAAAAATTAGGATAGTAACCAAAATCTTGTGGTAAATATCCTAATTTATCGCAATATTTTTCACTAAGTTTATTTATATTATTTCCATTGAATAAAATATTACCGTTTGTAGGTCTAAGTACTGTACAAATCATACGCATAAGAGTTGTTTTGCCTGCACCATTTGCACCAAGAAGACCATAAACTCCAGCTTTCATAGTATAACTAAATTTATCTACTGCTACTTTATCTTTAAATGTTTTTGTAAGATTATCAAGTATTAACTCCATTTTTCCCTCCAATTATATATAAATTAAATAAAAACAGGGGTAATTAAAAATCAAGACAAATTTTAATTTTATTTATAAATAATTTATTTAATAGTACTTATTTTTGAAATACTTTATTATCTATAATTAAATATAATTTTAATATTTTATATTATAAATTTCTAAATTTTAAAACTAATTATAATTAAAATATTCTAATTTATTGTTACAATTTCGTATCATTTTATATACTTCAGAAAAAATTCCAAAAAAAGCAATGCAAAGTACTAAAATCCAAATTCCCTGTGCTGAAATATCATACAACATAGGATATGTATTTATAGATATACCTCCAATTATTGATAATGTAATGCTATAAGCAGTTGTATAATAAATGCTATATTCAGTATTAAATTTATTTATAATGTATAAACATCCATACGCTGTAACTAGACAAGGAACAATTCCATATAGAATTAATAAATTTATTGCTGTATATACCTTTAATGATGTAATAATTATTAAGCATGTTAATGTAATAATATCTATTGTTGCAATAATAATTATACGAGCTAACATTACTTTTCTTAATGAGAAATAATTTGGTATTTCCATTTCCACCATATTATATCTATAAGAGCATGATAATTGAGTAGTACTAATTAATACTATAATAGGTGTAATAGGAACTAAAACTAAAAATTCTTTTTTATAAGGTATATTAAAATATATATAAAACATATAAGAAAAAAGTAGTATAATTTCAAATATCCATAATTTTGCATCTATAAATCTTATTTGTCTTTTTAAAAACCAAAATAATGATGATTCTTTTGGTATAAAAAGTTCGATATTTTTAGCCTCTTTAATAATGGATTCTTTATACAAAGGATTTGGTAAATTAGGAACCGAATTGTACATTTCTATAAGCTTTTTTTCTATACTTCTTTTCAAATTTAATCATCTCCTATATTCATTTTACTAAGCTTATTAATTGCACATTTTAATCTATACATAACACTAAATCGAGAAATATTTAAAATATTTGCTATTTCACTAACCTTTAAACCTTGTCCATATCTCAAAAGCAAGACTTCTTGCGAAGATGTTTGAAGTTTTGATATAGCATCTTGTAAGTATAATTTATCAATTACATTATCTTGTTCATTTGAAACAAAAAATAAATTTTGATTATTTATTTCTTCTAGTGGAATATAAGAATGTTTTCGCGTCCAGTTTATACACAGATTTTTGGCTATTGTATATAACAAAGCTTTCGGTTTTCCCATATCAATATAGTTATTAAAATTTTTAATAAAACGCATAAATGTTTCTTGAGTTATATCTTGTGCGTCTACACTACTTTTAGTTTTCCAATAACAATATTTATATATATCATCATAAAACTCTGTGATAATTTCTTTAATTTCCGATTCAGATTTATTTATTTTGTCTGTCAAATTCTTACCCCCTTATCTTGTATAACAATTTATTTACATAAAATGTGCAAAAAATTGAAAATTTTTTAATTTTTTTGTTTATATATTTTTTTAAATGTTAATTTTATATTAAAAATTTTATTTTTCTTTCAGTTTAGTGTTATATAAAATTTTAAATAAGCATATATATGGATTATTATATTTATTGAGATCTATAGAAAAATTTATAAAAATATATATTTTATATACTTAATTTTTTAAATCTATAATTTTAACTATATTAAATGTTTATATTTATATATTTAGTAAACTTATACTTAAAATCTATAATTATAATTATTATTTTATCTAATATTTTAATTTTTTAATAAGTTATTTATAGATTAATTTCGTATATAATTTAAAGTTTATTTTGATAGCTT
>CAMLLW010000047.1 GCA_946481295.1 uncultured Clostridia bacterium
GATATTACAAATTTTTATTCTATAAAACCTGGCGAAGAAAAAACTTTATCAATTAACAATAAATTAAATATTAATTATGATAAAAAATTAAGAAATTATTTTATAAATAAATATGAAATTGCAATTGAAAATAAATCTGATATAGAATTAAAAATTAATGAAATTGAAAATATAGTAGATAATAATATAAATTTCGAAGATATACCGATTTCTTTAGAATTATATATTATTTTAAAAAAGAAAAAAAATGGTATACAGCTTTATTTAGGACCAAGTGTTGGTTCAGATACAGCTGGTAAAACATTTGGCAGATTTTCTGTAATATCAGAAAATTTTGATAATATTGTAAAATATATAAATAATGAAGAGAAAAAAATAAGAGATAATAAATGTGAAATGTGTGAGATTAGTTTTTTACCTTTTCCAATTAGAAATGGGAATGTTGTGAGATGTAGTTCATATAGAGAAAAAGAATTAACAATATTTACAAATAATAATTTAGATGATAATAACACAATAGATCTAAAGAATATTTGTATTGGATTATTTAATAATAAATTTTATGCACGAGATTTAAAAACAAAAAAATTATTATCTTTTGAATCAAATAATATGTATAATCCAATGCAATATCCTAATAGCATAAGATTTTTATATGATATTGCTTCTGATAATAAGATACGTTGGGCAGACTTTATTTGGAATTACATTTATAAAGATTATCGCCATATTCCAAAAATTACATTAGAAAATGATATAGTTATTACAAATGAAAAATGGAAATTAAGTATTGATGATTTTAATAATGAATTTAAATTTGAAAATTTTAAAATAGCAATAAATAAATTGATTATAGAAAAAAATATGCCAACTAGAGTATATATTTCAGATAATGATAATCGTCTTCCTGTAGATTTAAATAAAGAAAGAGAATTAAAGTTAGCTTTTGAAGAATTAAAAAGATATAAAAATAAGGATATGATACTAGAAAGAATAGAAGAAGGAGAAGATATAAAATATAATAATAGTAATTCTTATTTAACTGAAATTGTTGTACCATTATTTAGAAATAATAAAGAAAAATTAAATCCTCTAATATTAGAACATAAAATAAATCTTAGTAGAAAAGATTATTTAAAAATTCCATTTGATGAATGGCTATTTTTTAAATTATATTGTAATAACAGTAAAGAAGATGAACTTATTGCTTTTGAAATTATGGATTTTGGTAATAAAATTAAAAGTCAGTTTAATGTAGATTATTTTTTTATGAGATATATTGATCCAAAACCTCATATTAGATTAAGATTCCATGGTGATCAGAATGTTATGTATGAAATTTTACCTTTAATTATAAATTGGTTATCAGAATTAACAAAGAATGATATATTAGGAGATTTTAATATATCAATATATGAACGAGAAATAGAAAGGTATGGGGGCATAGAATTAATTAATTTCGCTGAGAAGCTTTTTTTTGTAGATAGTTATTGTGTTGAAAGTATTCTAAGAAATAAAAGGCTAAATATTTTAAAACAAGATCTAAATGAAATAGCTATAATATCTATTATAATGTATGTTGAAAAATTTTATGAAACCTTTGATGAACAGTTATATTTTTTAACAAGTAATTATCATACATCTAAATATTTATCAGAATTTAAAAAGAAAAAAGATAAATTACTTTCTATCTGTAAAGTAAATTCTAATTGGCAGCAATTAACTATAAATGAAGAAGGTAAATTGTTATACTCAATTTTAATTAAAAGAAATCAATTTATAGATAATTATAGAGATATAATTTATAAAAAAAATTTATCTAAAAATGTTAAAAATCAAATTGTACAAAGTGTAATTCACCTACACTGTAATAGATTAATTGGTACTAATAGAAACCTAGAAAGTAAGTTAATGGCATTTACTGAAAGTATACTATATGCACAAAAACATATAAATAAAAGGAATATGATTGATGGATAAAAAAAGAGTTAAATTAAATGATATATTACTTTCTTTGAAACAAATACCAAAAACAATAAGTATTATTTGGAAAATAGATAATAAAAACTTTTTTTTAACTATATTGTTAAGTATAATAACTGGTTTTTTACCTGTGGTAACATTGTTATTATCACAAGAAATTATTAACTCACTTGTTAAAGAAAACATAACTTTAAATTATACTTTAATAGTTTTTTTTACATATTTATTTGTATCATTCATAGGAGAATGTATATCTGAAGAAAAAAATTATATAACAAATAAACTACAGTATACACTACAATATAAATTAAGTTATCTAATAATGGATAGGTGTACAAACCTTACATTAGAAGATTTTGAACAATCATCAACATATGATAAAATAGAAAAATTAACAAGTGAAATTAGTTATAGACCTTATCAAATTTTTATATCTATAATAGGCATCTTTAGTTCATGTGTAACTATTTCATCATCATTTATATTGCTTTTGCTATGGAATCCATATATTTCTATTATTCTAGCTATTATACCAATTATTTCATTGCTATATTATTTAAATATTGGACAAAAAGAATTTAAAATTATTTGGGGTAGATCAAAAGACGAAAGAAAGGCTTGGTACCTAAATTATTTGCTAACTCATGATTTTTCATTTAAAGAAATAACAATGTTAAAACTAAAGGATTATATATTAAGCCAATATAAAAGTATTAGTCAAAAATTTATTAATCAAAATACTAGCATATTAAGAAAAAAATTATATTTTAATATAATTTATAAATTTATTATGGATATAGCAGGTGCAGTTATTTTAGCTATGGCTATTATATCTGCATATTATAAAGAAATACTTATTGGTAATGTTATGACTTATATAAGAAGTGTAGGTTTTATTCAAAGTAATTCTAATATATTAATGTCAAATATTTATAATATATATAATGGATCATTATATATGGATATACTTTTTGATTTTTTAAACCAATGTGATAATAAAAATAAAATTAATTCTATAGAGTTTAAAGAGGATATTAATAAAATAGTATTTGATAATATTTCATTTTCTTATAATAATAAAACCAAAGTTTTAAAAAATATTAATTTAACTTTAAAAAGAGGAGAAATAGTAGCTCTTGTAGGTGCTAATGGTTCTGGTAAGAGTACTTTTTTAAAAATTATATCTGGTTTGTATAATATACAACAAGGAAATATTTTTATTAACAATAAATCAATAAAAGATATTAACTTACAAGATTATAGATCTAAATTTTCAGTGCTTTTTCAGGATTTTGTCAGATATGAACTTTCATTACGTGAAAATATTGCTTTTGGTGATATTAATAATTTAACATATGATAAAAGAATTTATGATATTTTAAATAAATTACAATTAGATTTTTTACAAAAAGAAGATGGGAGCTATAATCTAGATATTTTGCTTGGGAATTGGTTTGAAGGAGGTAGGCAATTATCACAAGGTCAGTGGCAAAAAATTGCTTTATGTAGAGCTTGTTTTAAAGATGCATCTGTGTA
>CAMLLW010000048.1 GCA_946481295.1 uncultured Clostridia bacterium
CTACATTAAAGTATTGATATCCTATTTTTACATCTGTTGTTTTTGCTTTTAATTCTACTGGGTTTACTGCTTTTGCAATTACTACTTTATTTTCTAAATTTTTATTTTCTTCATTATTATCTAATTTTAATGTAATATATCCTGTATATCCTGACTCTATACTTAACCATAGATCCATATCAAAGCTCACTCTTAATCCATCATTTTTTACAGAATATTCATTTGATTTTTTTCTATCTGCTTTTGTTTTAATATCATTTAATGTTAATTCGTTATCTACTATTCTTACATTTGCAGTTTTTTGCCCATTGTAAAAACTTGATCTTGTTAATACTGTATCATCATCTAAGTTTTTAACATTTTTAAATTCTGCTTTTCTTATTTTTACTTCTTCTGGTAAGATAAATTTAGTTGTTTTTTTTGCCCACCATGCACTTTCTACTTTTTCTTCAAATTTTACTGTAGCTGCTTTGTGTTCTGTATCATCTATATTATCTGTATACTCATTATTATTTGTTATTCTATTACTAAGGGTTTTATCACTAATCCCCCAGTAAATTGTATCTCCTTCTAAACGACCATTTACTAATTTAGGTACTTTTGTTATTGTTCTTAATACTATATTCCAATCTCTTACGTGTGCTACTTTAAATGTTTGATTTTCCACTGTTTTATTCTTTTTACTACTATTTCCGCCTATATTTCTAATTGTTGCTTCCAAATCTTTTTCTGATACTGTATCTATATTGTTATTTGTAGATGTTAAATGTACATCTTTTAAGACTAAACTTCCAGCAGAAGTTGTAGATTGTTTTAAATTGTTATATGTAACTCTTATTATATTGTATCTATGATTATTACTTTCTGCATATTCTATATGAATATTATTATTATTTTGTGATATTGATACTGTAGATTGTCCTTCTAATCTAGTACCATCTATATTAGTAAACTCATAACCACTTGGTGCTAAAATTTCAAATCCACCTTCTTTTGGCAATGCTCCTAATCTTTGTTCTTCAATTGTTACATCAAATTTAAAGTTTGTTCTATCTATTGGTATATCTTTTACATAAGTATTTGTTGATCCACTTTTTGTTGGATTTGCAAATGTTCTTGTTACATTACTTTTAAATGTATAATTACTTCCATTATCTTTTAAAGTAACTTCTGCTTTTGCATCTTCTGATGTTGTTCTTACTTGTAATGGTACTGTTACTTTTTGTCCTTTAGCATTATCTCCTTTACCTTGAACATAAGGCTTATGAGTAACTGGATTTATATCAAATATAAATATCATAGCATCATCTCTACCAGAATAAGCAGAGTTAAATATTAATGCATATCCTTGGTCAAGATCTATATATGTATTTCTACGTACTTTATTTGTACTATTATCTATATAATCAGTATATTTTTCTAATCCTATTTTGCTTAAATAATTAGCTAAATCTGTTTGTATAGTTGAATTATTTGAATCTATTATATAAAATTCTTTTCCTGTACCATTTTTTAAATCTAATCCAGTTGTATGAACTTTACTAGCATTGTCAAAACCTTCATAGTACCATTCTGCATTACTTAAATGTAGTATAAAATTAATAGTTGATTTATCTCTACGAAGATATATATTCTTAAATTGATTAACTAGTTTAGTTATATATCCAGATTTAATTATATTATTTTTATTTTCATCTATAAGTTTATCAATTTGGCTAAGATTTATAAAATTATCAATATACTGTATAGCTTGTTGATTAGAAGGATTATTTTCTGTATTATTAGTTAAATCTAAAGTATTAATTAACTTTTTTAAATTATTACTTATGTAAATTAATCCATTTTTGTATTCATTATTATAATTAAAATTAGGATCTTTTTCTTTAATTATATTTTCTGCATTATTAAATTCATCTTCTGAAATAATATTATTTTCTATATTACTATATATACTTTTTAATTTTTTTATTATTTGATCAATATTATTATTAGATGTAATAAATGTATTATCCTGAGATTTATTATTTTTGTTTTGAGATGTTACCCAATCTGCTACTCTTTTAATTTTTTCTATAGTAATTGTATCTACATCTCTAATTTTATCTATTGAAACATCGTATTTTTTTGCATAAGTTATAGATTTACCTGAACATGTAATATCTTTAAAAATTTTATCTATTTTATCTTTCATAGCTTCTTGTTCACTATCTAAAGTTACATTGATATCATTTGATAAGTTATTTCTATACTCAGTTCTATTATTTTGATCTATATTATTTTGATCCATGTTATTTTGATCTTCTTCATCTTCTAATTTTATTAAAAATGAATTTTGTGATTTAGCTTTTATAAGCATTGCTAATTTATCTTTTATATTATCTATATTATTTTGTTTTACTATTAATTTAAAATTATTTTTATCATTAATTTTATTTAATATAATATTTTTATTTTCTACAAATTCACTATTTACTAATTCAATTTGATCATTAATAGGATTTAATATATCTTTTTTTATTTCATCTAAAGTATAATTTTCATTTTTATTAATAAGATTTATTCTATTTATTTCTTTAGGAAGTAAGTTATTTATATTATCAATAATTTCTTTAATAATAGGATCATCAGGATTTTTTGTATAATTTATCATATCTTGTTTTAATGTATCAATTTCATCATTATTTGCTATATTAACTTCTACACCATCTAAAGTAGTTACAGCATCTTCCGCAGCTTCTTCTAAAAATTTTTCAATATCATCACCAGATACTTGCTTATAATTACTGCTACTTAATATTAATTTTAAATTATTTAATTCTTTAAATAAATCGGGTAAATTATTTTTATTATTTAATGATATTAATTTATTTAATGATTTTTCAAATTCAGTTGGTATATTATAAAATCCACGATTACCTTTAAGTTCTATTTTGTATTCATTACCTTTCATCCATTGATCAAAATCTGTACTATTATTAACTTCTTCTCCGGAATTACCATTTTCAAAAAATTCAGTGTTATTAGGATCTATAAGAAGTGTATTTTTAGCTGCATATACAGTATTTCCTATAATTCCTCCTCCAATTTCATGTGCTGAATTTGGATTAATCGCACGTTCAAATCCTTCATAATTAATATTTTGATAATCATCTACGATATCTGTTGAAGCATTTACATTTATTGAAGGTAAATTAGAAGACGCTATTATGCCAGCTAATAAAAGTGCTATATTTTTTTTCATTTAAAATTTTCCCCTTTAAGGTATTATTAATATGTACTTTTAAAAAGATTCTTATATATAAGAATAGTAAGAATATAATAAAATTAAAATTTATTAAAATATTTTAGAATTATTTTTATTTAATCTTAGATTTGCTAAAACTTAAAATTACATAATTATGTTAATTAAAGCAATAACATTTATAGGATATTTATCATATACTAATATTTATTGGAGTTTTTATCATTATATTGATATATTACCACATAAATCTATCAATGTCTTGATATATTACCAT
>CAMLLW010000049.1 GCA_946481295.1 uncultured Clostridia bacterium
ACACCGATAGTTATTTTTGTTTTTTTATATTGGTGTATCAGCAACGTTGGGGGGCTATTTTCGGGTGAGATAAAAAGCTTTAGTTATTACCATCCTCAACATCCTAAATCTTTTATTAATTTAGGATGTTGAGGATGGATGAATTATATCTACATTTACACTCAATACTGGAAATAAAAAACTGATCTAGTTCATAAAATATTATACTTAACTTACTTTCATTGGTACTTTATAACAACAACACCAACTAAAAATATCTTTTCCTATCATTTCCCAATAAGGAAGTGTAATTTTATCGATATCTCCTTTTGTATAATTATTATTTTCAAAATTTTTTAACGTTTTAGATAATAGTTTGCTACCCATTGGAGCAAAACGGAAACAGTTATCATCACATTGATGATATACTTGCTCTATATGTTCAAAACATTTGTTATTTTGTTCAATAAGTTTATTTAATTCAGTAGAATAATAACCCTTAAATTTTTTCTTTTTTCTATACATATCATCTAATTTATAAGCATCTTCTCTATTTAACCCTTTTTTATGATCGAGATATATTCTTATATTACTATCTTTTTCAATCATTCTCTGCAAGCGTTTTATTGTCAAAATTAGATCTCTGCTTGAATTTCCATTTACAATAATTTCAGTTAATACATTAAATGGAATGATGGATTCAACTTCATGTGCATCTAATATTCTAACTTGCCCAAATTTTTCAAAAAAGAGATCTTTTACATCATCATCAGCATTTTTCAAAAATGCTTTACATGTTTCTCCTCTTGGAGAATTTGGATGTTTTTTATCACTATCAACTATGCAATAGCAGAATTTATTTTCAGCTAGAATATTGTTATATATGTTAGCTGTTTGGCTTCCGCCACCATGACAGCAACTATGTTTTAGAGCAAACTTATCTAGTATAGAATTATTTTTAATATAAAAATTCCCAATATAAATATAAAACTTTACATCATTTAGATCTTCTCCAAGAATATTTGTACTTTGAGTCGCTGAGGAATTTTTAAAAAAAGCAAAACCTGATACAAGTACTGTCTTCTGATTTTCTTCTACTGTTTCAAATTTATTCTCACTACTTAAATCAATACGTATATATGTGCTAACATAGTCACTTTGAATAAGAGGTTTTAATTCTCGAACAGTTTGTCCAGCACACTTCGCCATATTTTTTACTTTTTGTGAAAAATATTTATTATTAGCTATTTTATTCAATAATGAAGGCCGTGCTATTACTATATGCTGTTGTTCTGCGAATGCTTTTAAAAGGTTTTCAAGTGCATCAAGAAGTGATTCATCTGACCAATTAGCTTGTTCTTCATTTATTAATTCAAAAATCATTACTACTCTCCCGAAAAAAAACCAATAGGCCAGTTTTCGAGGAAACCCTCTTCATCAAAATAGGCAGTTTGAATATCTGTTTCTGTATTTTTTTTATTGAAAATAATTATTGATAGATCATCTTTTGAAATTTTTCCTTTTTCTACACACTCTCCTAGAGCATTGATAAAATGTTGACTATGTGTTTCTACTATAACTTTAATATTTAATTTTTGTGCTTTAGCAATTATATTAACAAATAATTTGGCTAGCTGGGTTTGATAAGCTGGGTGTAAATGCAATTCTGGTTGTTCAATAACAAAAAATAATTCATTATTACGTCTATGAGTTATTTTTTCAGTTTCCATCCATAAACTCATAATTATTGGTAAAAGTTGGGAATAACCAAATCCCATATCACTGATATTGTATTTAATATCATTTTCATCAATAATATTGATGGTATAATGTAGTTCTGCTTCTTCTACAGATATAGAAAAATTAAAATTTTCTTTAACCCATGCTGTAAATGCATTTTTCTCTTTTTTGGTTAAAGAGTTTAATATCATTGCTACATTAGATCCTGTATGATCCATCTCTTTAATTTGTAAATCTTGAAATCTATAAAATCTTTCAGCTATTGATCTTAAAGGTGCTATATATCTAATGTTTGAAAAAGTTTCATTTAAATAGTCATTAATTTCCATCAGGAAAATATTAATCTTAACGAGTAATAAGCTTGGAAAAATATCTTCATATATTTGCTCGTAATTATTTTCCAGATTCTTTATAAATGTTTTATGTTTTATAAAATTATTTTCTAAAAAATCCAAAAAAGCACTTTTATCTAGCTCATCAAGTATTAACTTATTAAAGTCATTGGCTATTAATTCTATATTAGCTTTAGGTGAAAAATATTTTTTAAGTTCTTCTTCTATTATTTGATTCAACTTAAATATAGCCATTCTGTGGTAAAAATTTGATATAGAAGAATTTTTATCATTATCTTCTGTAGAGATTTGAAAATTGATTTGAGGTAATATACTATTTCTATCTATTTTTTCTAATGTAAGATCAGTGAAGTTTTTTTCAAACATTTTATTCTCATTCTCATTCTCATAAAATGAGTAATTGATCCCTTTTTTATCACTATTTGTTATAGATACATTAAAATTATTAAAAGATAAATTAATACTTTTATATTTGGTCTTTTTTTTATCAGCTCCGACTGTTAATTCGATATTAATTGGAATTTCTTTCTTGTTCGTATAAATAGATCTAAACAAACCTAATGGCCTTAAGCTATTTTTTCTTGAAATAATAAATTTAAAGAAAAATTTAATATGTTTATCTTCAGCTTGTTTATATAAGACATTATTAAAATCACCAAAATCAACATATCGCCCAAACCATAAAATAGGACCTGTTGTATTAGCTTCTATTGATTGTCTAAAAAGTGGGAATAATCTTAGAAATGAACTTTTACCACAGCTATTTTTTCCGACAAAAACGGTTATTGGTTTTAATTCAATATTCGTTTTCTTTTTAAAACTTCGAAAGTTTTCCACTCCTAAAGAAACCAACATAGTAGACTCCTGTATATTTAATTACAATTACCTTATTTCCTAAATGTTTTGCAATATTTTTTATAAAAATATGGGTAAACCGTGACCTTATTTAAATTTTTGCTCAATTCGCATGTAGAGATAATGCTAGCAAAGCTAAATTATGTTTTATGAGATAATTAATTAATTGATAAGATTAATTTTGTATTCATACCATAATCTATACTTCTATATTTACCAATGATACCTGTATAGTGTTTATCTCGTTTTGAATAGTTCAAAATCAATATTAACATTTTGAAAAATAACTCAAAAATCAATATAACATATTTTATTTATACTTGGTAGAGATTAACCAAAACCGATAATATTACTGATATTTTTTATTTACGCATCTTTTAGTTATTATAAGTTCTAGCAATAATCATTTAGCCTTTTGTTTGGTTTAGTATGATTTTCATCTTCAAACTCAAATCTTCTCTTTTTTACTATTTAAACTCCACACTTGTAAAAATTATTCAGGAGTCAATACCGTTTCATTGCAATTTTTTTAATAGTTTCCGTGTTATTGGGCTGTTTTTAGTTAAGT
>CAMLLW010000050.1 GCA_946481295.1 uncultured Clostridia bacterium
AGTAAAATACTTAATAAAACAGAATAGGGTAATTATGATATTTAGTAAAGATAATAAATTTAAAAAATATTTATAAAAGAATATATATAATTAAAAAAAATTATTTTTTATTATTTATAATATAAAAATAAAAAATAATACATAATTTTAATTTTAAATAATTTAATCAATATATATTTTAATAAAAATTATAAATTTAAAAGCTTATAATTTTCGTTAAATAACTTTTAAAAGTAGTATTAAAGTATTAATATAATTTTAAAAAAAAATAATTTTTGTAAGAAAATAAAAGGTCAAGTAATAGTAAAAATATTTAATTAAATATATATTAGAATTAATTATAGAAAGGATAACTTTATATAAAAATTAATAATAATTGTATATTTATAAAGTATTAGAAATAAGAAATTAAATTGATAATTAATTATATTAAGTGGGTTATTAAAAATATTGATAATAATATAGAAGAAATTTTTATATTTATTATAAGTAACCATAGAAAGGAATTATAATTATGAATTACTTTAGATCTGAAAATTTAAAATTTAAACATACCATTTTGAATAAATTATTATTTATTTGTCCTATATTAACAGTAATGTTTTCATGGCTAGGAGGGGGTTATGTAAATTCCCAATACATGTCTATATATTTTTGGTATACGTGTATGTTACCAGGTTTAATTGCACTTATGTGTTCATTATCTAATAAAAAAGAAAAACAATTTACAAGTTATTATATAAAAATTTCTTTACCAATTAACTTGAAAAAATTTTGGATTTCAAAAAATATTATAATTGCATTAAAATCTATTATTGCAACAATAATTTTAGTATTTTGTGTAGAAATTATATATATAAACGCAACTAATTTTGCAGTTTTTACACCTATTGAACTGATTGTAAGTAGTATTATAATTACTATTACTTCATTCTGGCAAATACCTATATGTTTAATATTAGCAAGAAAAACTAATTTTTTTATTTCTGTATTTTTAAATATATTTTTGCAAATGTTTTCACCAATACTAATGCAAAATACTATTCTTTCGTTTTTATTTCCCTACTGTTGGGCTACAAAGATTGCACAGCCGTTAACAGGAATTGAAGTAAATGGTACTATTTCACCAAAAAATTTGTTTCCATTTAGTACTATTCCAATAATTATTATATTATCTATATCATTATTAATAATATTATTAGTAATTAGTTCCCGATGGTTTTCAAAACAGGAAGGAGTTTAATAAATGAAAAATATATTTGTTTCCGAAATAATTAAAACAAAAAATTCTTATTATTGGATTACACACCTATTAACCGTAATTATAGGATCTTTAGTATTTACTTTATATTTTGCGATATATAGAAATACATTTGATGTAATTGATAATATACATATTATAATGGATGTAATATCATTTGTGTTACCTGTAATAATAAGTATTGTTATTGGCTTAAATACAATATTAGAAATAAATTCCTCAAACTTTTTTAGAATTTTATCTTATAAAAATAGAATTAGTATATTACTAACAAAACTCACCATATTGTTATTATCATTTTTAATTTCTATATTAGTATTTATGACTTCTATTATTGCAATAATGTTACTGTTTTCTTTATATACAAATATTCCAATCATAATTTTTATTAAAGTCTCTATGTTTTTATTTTTTACAAATATAATTACTTATATTTTTCATTTATTTTTGAATTATCGATTTGGATTAGGATGTTCCTTATTATTCGGGTTTTTTGAAACTATACAAATGCTTTTTTATACTAATACTGAAATGATAGGTATTTGGCAATATATTTTACCTACTAGCTGGTCTGTTCAATTATACCGTGAAGTAATAAAAAATACAGATAACTTAAATTATTCTAAAATAATAATTATGGCGATAATAACAGCTATTGCCTTATTAATATTATGTATTTGGTTTAGTAGATGGAGTGGCAAAAAAAGTTATGAGTAAAATAATTATAACTAAAAAAATATAATTATAATTTATATGAGTTTATTTTCATTATACATATTATACTATTTATTTTTAAATTTAATAAAAATTAAAATAGTACGAGTTATTAAATATTTTTAGATAATTTTTTTTTAATAGATTTATATATTTTTATTATTTTTTATATTGTAGGGGAAGACTATCTAATAATTATGTTTTTTATATTATATTGAAATAGATTTAACAATATTATTAAATTAGAATACTTAAAAAATCAATTTTAAGTATTCTTTTTTATATTTTTAAATAAATGAAAATATAAATAGAAAATATTTATATTGTAAAAATAGAATACCTTGATTAAAAAATAAAATATAAGTATAAATCTCTGGAAATAATTAGATATGGTTAGATCAGCAAAAAAATATAAATATCTCTAGGTTAGTATTTTTTTATAGACTTTTTTAGAAAAATACCTCTAAGTTTTTTACTTAGAGGTAAAAACAAAAATACAATTAAAGTGTTAAAAAAAAGAGCGATATAATATCGACTTAATTATTATACTATAATATAGTATATAAGTCAATTTTTATTAAAAATATTTTACATAATTTATTAAAAAAAGCGCTTTTATTCTTCGTTAAATGTCAATTTAGCGAAGAGTATTATTAAAAACTAAAAAGTGAAGCATTTTTAAAATAAATACTTCACTTTTATTTATAATTTTAAATATTAAAAATTTCTATACTTCTATCTAATATACCAGTAAAATATGAAATAACCAAACCATAATTTGTTATAGGTATATTGTTTTCATTACATAAATTTATTTTATTTAAAATACTTTTTCTATTAACCATACATGCGCCACAATGTATTATTAAATCATATTCTTTAATTTCTTCACTATTTACAAAATCATATCCTGTTTTAAAATCTATTTGTAAATTATCATTACCTACAAATTTTTTTAACATATTCGGAATTTTAACTTTTCCAATGTCCTCATGTGAGACAGTATGACTACAGCTTTCGCATATTAATATTCTACTATTAGAATTTAATTTACTTAAAGCTTTTGCACCATTTATAAAATCTTTTAATCTTCCTTTTTGCCTAGCAAATAAAATAGAAAAACTGGTAAGTTTAATGTCTTTTGGTATTATTTCATTTACTTTTTTAAAAACTTGTGAATCTGTTATAACTAAATCTATATTATCTAAGTCTTTCATAGCTTCTTTTAATTCAGTATCTCTAACTATATATGTTTTTATGCCATGATCTAAACAATCTCTTATAACTTGAAATTGTGTCAATATAAGTCTACCTTTGGGAGCTTCTGAATCAA
>CAMLLW010000051.1 GCA_946481295.1 uncultured Clostridia bacterium
AATATTATTTATAATTAAAATAATAAAATATAAAATATTTATTATTATATTAATAATTAATTAGAATATTTCTCATATATCATTAATTAAACTACTAAAAATGCTTTCTTAAAAAAATTATAATAATTTTTTGAAATTCTAAATAAGTTATTAATTTATTTCAATATATTAAAATTATAATATACTTATAATAAAATCTATTTATAAATTTAAAAGAGATAATTAAATTATAATTTAATTATCTCTTTGTTTTTAATTATAAATTATTGTAAGTATTAAACAATATATAAACTAAAATAAAATACAATTCTGTTTTGAAATTAGGAAAATAATAAATATATATAATTATCAATTATAATGTATTTATTAAAGAAAAAATAGTATCTATTGTTTTATAGAATTTAATTTAAAAAAATAATATAAAATTAAAAATTAATATTTACAAAAATTAGAAATAATAAATATGTTAAAATAATATCATATTTTATAAATTAATTAATAACATATTAATAATACTACGTATGATATAAAGTATATCTAATTTTATAATAATAAAAATTTTTATTTGTATTAAATTTTTTTCATTTAATTAAATAAAAATTAAAAATTTATAATTAGCTATAAAAACTTAGGTTTTAAGCCAAATCTAGAAAATAAAAAGCCAACTAATACTATTCGCTAAAGAGCTATTTCACGAATAGTATTGTGCTTTTTTATTTTCTAATTTAATTTTAATAAATAAAAATAAAAAATTTAAAATTTTAGTTTCTATATTTGTAAATTATTCCTTATTATATTATGACTTGCAAGTTAAATAAATTAAATAAAAAGGAGATAATTAATATGAATACTAAAGCTGAAAATTATAAGAAAAAAATTCATGAGGTAGAATTTATCGGAGCAAAACCTGGTAAAACATTTTGTAATATATATGCAACAAGAGTAATGGATAATTGTGGCACACCACTTCCTAAGGATAATAATGGCAATCCTCTATTATGTTCTAAAATTTTAGAGCAACTTAGGAAGGGAACTGGAAATTGGAAAAAGTATGACGAAGGTTTAATGGCTCAAAAAGAAGCAAATAATGGATATTCAGGTGTAGCAATTACACATGACCACATTGCAGTTATAACACCTACAGATATAAAAGTAAATGATATAAAAGATATACATATTTCTCAATCTGGTCATGATTATTTTTTTGATGGCACAATTTCTAAAGGATGGAGTAAACAAAGATATAATGAAATAGAGTTTTATGTATATAAATAATAAAAGAACAAAAAGCTCACAATTTTAATTGTGAGCTTTTGTTTATATTATATGTATAAAACTTCTCTTTATTATAGATTAAATTTTTATAACTAATAACTTTATATTTTTTATTTTATATTATCTTTTTAATAATAAAATCCTATATATTTTAAATTACCTGAACTTTTTTAAAATTTCGGTATGTAAGAAATAAAGTTATAAATATAATTAATATAGAAAAAATAAATATTAATATAGGTAATAAAATATTTATTTTTCCAAAGGAATATACATTATACATAGAAAATATATATAAAGTATCAAGTGCATTATAAGGTAACAAATCTAAAATATATTTTAAAACTTTAACATGGAATCGCATAAAAAATGGTAAAAACGTCCATAGAGAACTTATAATTAATACATTAAATGACTTTTTAAATAAAGAAGAAATAAAAATTATAATTGACATAACAGATAAAATAACAATATAATTTAAAATCAATCCATACTTAAATACCTGTAAAATAGTAAGTTTATAAAATGTATAAAAAGACAACATTTGAATAGAAGCATTAAATCCCCCTACTCCATAAACTCCAAAATTAATAAACATAAATACTAACATAGAAAAAATAAAAATTGCTGTAGTAATAATAAAAGCTGATAAAATTTTTGCAATTATAGTTTGATTTTTTCCATACTTTGAAGATAATATTAAAGAAATAGCACCTGTTTCATATTCATTTGCAAATATAGGAGATATAATAAAACATATAACTAACCCCATAAGTAAAAAAATAGGAGTATAAGGTCCATTATAAATTTTATTCCAACCATAAGTATAATCATAAGTAAATGGTATTTTCAATTTGCTATCTTTATCTAAAACAAATTTATTTTGAGTTTGTTTTAAATTCTCTCTATTAATAAGCTGTCTAACTTTATCATGACGAACTTTGTAAAAATTATTTATCATTTCATCAGAAATATACGATAAAATATTAGATTTATAATCTCCTTGAATATTTCCTGATGGAGAATAATTTTCTCGTATTAGATTAAGCATGCTATTATATGGATTTATCTCATTTGTATATATATCATATTTAAACTTATTATGTGAATTTTCTATATAATTAGATGGATTATTAGCAATTTTTTGATATCTTCTAAGTACTTCAAGTAATTTTTCATTTGTTAATTTGCATTCTGAAATTGCTTGAGATGCTTTATTAGCTTTAATAGCTTTTACTCCACGGATTATTAAACCATCTGAATTATGATAATAGTTATTTGATATGCTAATAAAACTAATACCTATAATGCATATTATAAATATAAAAATACTAATTAATGCAAATTTTTGCTTTAAAATTTTTAAACATTCAAACTTAATTAAATTTAACATTCATTTTCCCCCTAATTTTTAATACCTGTTAAATTTATTTATTAAGCTATTTGATGTTTTCTAAAAAATTGATATGTAAGTAATGAAGCTATTAATACAATTAGTATTTGAAATAAAGTTATAGCAACAGGTAAAGTTATAACAATACTACCTAAAGAATATACATCATATGAATTAAATATATATTTGCTTGAAAGTGCAAATACAGGTAATAAATTTACAATATGATTAAAAAAATTAACTTTATTAAAATGTATGTATATAGGTATAAAAAATAAAAAAACACTTATAATTACAGTTAAAAATGATGTCTTACATATTGAAGATAAACATATAGTAATTGCCATGGCAGAAATAAGTGCAAAATATTCAATAAGTACTCCAAATAAAAACACTTGTAAATTTGTAAAGTTAAAAAATGAATAAAAATTTATTAATTGAAAAGAAGCATTCCAACCTTGTATTCCATATGCTGATAAGTTAATAATTATAAAAAATAACATACTTAAAATAAAAATAAC
>CAMLLW010000052.1 GCA_946481295.1 uncultured Clostridia bacterium
AGCTCAGTTAGTACATCTAAAATAATTTCTTAATTATTTTTTAAAAATAAAACATCCTCACTGTGTTTATAAAAACAGTCTCAACTAATATAGATGGCATTTTTGTATGTTTTAATACCCATAAATTATCACAATAATTTATTACTCTATTATTATCCTATTTTATTTATATACTTATTTTAAACCATTTTTACAAATTTTTTAGAGTTTGCCTTATAATAAAGAGTTTCTATTCTAATTCTACCACTTGCATTACAGTAAATACTTATATTCTAATTATTTCTATAGGATATATTGTGTTTATAAAACAGCTATTATTTGTTCTTA
The DNA here is from genome assembly GCA_946481295.1 of uncultured Clostridia bacterium. Classification (GTDB taxonomy): domain Bacteria; phylum Bacillota; class Clostridia; order Lachnospirales; family UBA5962; genus CAMLLW01. Next base: position 328 of record CAMLLW010000052.1, read on the forward strand.
AATTAGTTTTTTTGGTAGATCTACTAATTAATTTTTATCAAAAATATTAGTATAAGTATAGTTACAATATCTAATAAATAGTTTATAAAATATTAATAATCAAAAATTAAGACTTGTATTTTGAATAATATATATTCAAATAAGAAAAATTAAATAGTTATTATATAGTATAAAATAGCAGAAATTTCAGGTATAAGTTGTCAAACAGTTAGTAAAACATTAAAATCTTTATTTGCAAATGGTTTTTTTCAAAAAATAAATAGTGGAACATATAGTTTAAATCCAGATATTATATTTAAAGGATTATATAATAATAGAATAGGACTTTGTTTTGAATATTATAAAAATAATCAAGAATATCAAAATAAATTTAAATAGAATAATATATTATATATACATTTAAATATATAAAAATTGCCTTTTATTTATTTTTTAGTATAAATTATATATAAATAATTAAAAACTTATTTTGATTTGTTTAAATTGATTTTTTATATAAGTTAATTTAGAAATAATATTTAAAATTGGAAAAATTACAGATTAAATATATTGATAAATTATTGTAATAAAAAAATAATAAAGATTCATGAAATTTTATGAACCTTTATTTGTTTATATTTTTTAAGATATTATATTTAATGAACGTCTTGTTCAGTACTACCTACTCTTACACATATTTTACCACTTAATGGATAACCAGATTCAGATTTTATATTTATATATTTATCTCCAAAAGAATTTGCTTTTAAGATACGTCCAGTTTTTGCAGTATGTTTTGGTACATTAAAACTGTCTACAACTTTTCCATCGGGATTATTCATACATACTTCAATATAATAGTCATGGTCACTTGTATCTTCTACCCATACCTTATACCAAGGAAGTTGTTTAGATACTATAAAAAATTCTATTTGATTACCATGTTTCCCAGTTAAATCTTCATCTAAATCTAATTTAGAACCAAAATTAGATATTTCAAAGTTATCATTAGTTTGATTATTATCTTTAAAATTAATATTATCGGTAGCAAAAAAAATACTAATAACTGGAGTTAATAATAATATTACTAAAAATATAGTTGCATATAAACATTTTTTTTTATTAAACTTCATAATTAGTCAATCCTTTATATAATATTTAAAAATTTTATTTTTAGTAGCTAATTAAATCATAATAGTAATATTATATTATTTTTGCTAATTTTAAGGAAAAAAAAGAATATAATTATACTTATAAGTAAAAATATCTAAAAAAATAAAATAAACTAAACATATTAAATATAGTATTATTATAAAAAACAATAAAAGTTCATATTAATTTAATAATTAATTAGGTAGGCTTCCTATATCAGTAGCTACTCGTACAATTACACGACCTTTTAATGGATAACCAGATTCAGATGTTATATTTACAAAATAAGTACCTTTAGTAAAAGTTTTTATTATGCTTCCGAAACTTCTTGAAGGAGTATAAAAAGAATATAATTCTGTGCCATTAGGAGTACCTTTACTTACTGTAACATTATAATCATGATAACTGTCGTTTTTTATCCATATTCTAGCATAAGGCATTTTGCTCTCCATATAAAAAGATATTGATTCATTACCTTGTTCATCATCTACGTCAGAGTCAGCAGCTAAATGACTGACAAAATTTGATACATCATTATCATCATTAATTTGACTATCATTAATACTAGCATAATCAGTAGTAAAAATATTGATAATTGCTATAGTTGATTGTAATAATATTACTGAAAACATAAATATATATAAATATTTTTCATTAAATTTCATTATTAATCAAACCTTTACGTAATATTTAAAAATGTTATTTTTAGTAGTTATTAAATTATAAAGTAATATTATACCACTTTTATTAATTTTAAGGTAAAAAAGAGTAAAATTATAGAAAATATTAAGAAAAACTCTTGACATTACTAGTATTCTTAGCATATATTTTGATAAATTTAAGTCTTTATTATTGCCATTTAACAAATTTTTTTCTATTAGATTTTAATAGTTAGCTTAGCTTAATTCAAAAAATCACTTACTTTCTTGTTTATATTATCTATTTTTAAAAACTTATAAATGACTTCAGTTAGTGCATCAACAATAATTTCTTGATTATTTTTTAAAAATAAAGCATCCTTCTCTGTATATAAAGAATCAGTCTCAACTAATATAGATGGCATTTTTGTACGTTTTAATACCCCTAAATTGTCACGATACTTTATTCATCTCTTATTAATCCTATTTTACTTATGTACTCATTTTGAACCGTTTCTGCAAATTTTTTAGAGTCTGCCTTTTAATAAAGAGTTTCTGTTCCAGTACCCCCCAACTACATTACAGTGAATATTTATAAAATAATTGGCATTCCAATTATTTGCCATAGTATATCTTGTGTTTATAGAGCTACTATTATTTGTGCCTAAATTAGTTTCTTTGCTAGGTCTACTAAGTTTAATTTCTAATCCTAATTTTTTTAATTTTTCACCTAGTTTATAGCCTACAGAAAAAGTTATATCTTGTTCTTTTAAATCATAACCAATAGCTCCATTATTCTAGTTATTATTATGATATTGAGCTATAAATATTTTTAAAAACTCATCTCTTTATCTCTTTAAAAATATATAAATTAAATAATATATGAATAATATAGAATGAAAAATTTTTAAAATATTAGTAAGGCTAGTAAATAAGCTAATAACTAGAATTTTATTTGATATAATTTTAATATAAATAATTCATATTAATTTTTATTAAAAATATTAGTATAAGCATTATTACAAAATATTTAATAAATATTTTAGATAATATTATTTATTAAAAATTAAGATTTTCATTTTGAAT
>CAMLLW010000053.1 GCA_946481295.1 uncultured Clostridia bacterium
ATTAAATACATAAAATTTAGATATTAAAATTATACATTTAATTTTAACTTTAATATTTTAAAAAGCTTCATAATATAATCTTAAAAATGAAATACACAGATTAAGTATTTTAATAATTACAATTTTATTTATATTTAGTTAATTAATAAAATAAAAATTTTTAACATAATAAGCTATAAATACTTTTAAGATAATATAAATATAATATTTATAATTATACTAATTGCTATTTAATAATCAAAAAAAGGAAAATTACGGAATATAGTTTTAATATAAAAATTACTATAAAAAATTTTACATAAACATTATTTAGTTGAAAAAGAAAAAATATTTTTAAATAAAAAACAACAATTTAATTTTATTTTAGGAATAAGATAACTAAAATTTGTATAACCTTAATAAGATATTAAAATAAAGTAAAATTACTAAAATATAATTTTTATATAATTATATTTATAAAATTTAAATTAAATAATGAAAATATTAATTAAAAATATAAAATAAAAAGTTAATAAATATATATTTAAATTACTAATATTATTAGAATATAATTTTGATTATATTCTTAATAATTATATTATAAATAAAATTTATATAAAAATGTTTAATATAAAAACTTATTGAAAGGAATTAATATTATATAAAATTATAATTTAAAAATTAAAAATTTGAATGAATTTTTTCTTATCTTGATACTATAGAAATAATGGTACATAATAAAAAGTATTTTTATCCTACGTATAATCAAGTTTAGAAGCATTTTCTTTAGGTGGAAAATTTTAAAGTTTCTATTTATATTTATTTTAATATTTATTTAATTTTAAAATTAATGTAATTACAGCAAAAAAACTCCTTGTGTTAAAATTGTAATTGACAAGAAAACAAAATAACATGGGAGGAGTTTCTTTATTATATTCTAATATATTTATTTATATTTGAATTATAACAAAGAATAAAAGAATATGCAAATAGTAAATGAGATTCTAGAAGATGTAAAAAATGGTAAAAAAGTTGAATGGAAAAAATATAAGATGAATTCATTACCATTAGGTGATAGTTATTTAAGAATTTCTAAAAATATAAGTACAGAACTTAATAAAAATTATTTTTTAAATAAAGCTATACTGGTTAAAAATTGTGGGACTATATTAACTTTTAAGCAATTTATTGATTCATCATTAAAACTACATTCAGCAAATTTTTGTAAAGTAAGATTATGCCCAATGTGCACATGGAGACGTTCTTTAAAAATTTTTGGTCAAGTAAGTAAGATAATGGATTATTTTGAGAAAAATTTTGAATATAAATATATATTTCTCACGTTCACAGTTAAAAATATTTCTAGCCATTTATTATCTAGTGAATTAGATAATCTTTTTAAAGCATTTAAAAGATTAATGAGAAAAAAAGAACTTAAAAATATATCCAAAGGATTTTTTAGATGTTTAGAAATAACACATAATTGGGAAAGGGATGATTATCATCCTCATTTTCATGTTATTATGGCAGTAAATAAAAGTTATTTCAAAAAAAGTGATAAATACCTTACTCAAAAAAAATGGACTGAATTATGGCAATCTTGTCTAAAAGTTAATTATATACCTGTTGTAGATGTGAGAGTTGTTAAACCTGATATAGTTAATAATAAAAGTTATAAAACTTCAATAGCAGAAGTTGCTAAATATACAGTAAAATCTAATGATTATTTATTAAATACCAAAGATATAAAAAATAAAAAATTAATTAGTTATTTTGAGAATAGAACAGATGAAGCAGTAATGACATTAGATAGGGCATTACAAAATAGACGTTTAGTAGCATTTGGAGGCAAATTTAAAGAGGTGCATAAAAAATTAAATTTAGATGATACAGTAAATGGTGATTTAATAAATTTAGATAATAATATATTAAGAGAGGATTTAAGTTATATATCAGTTACATATAAGTGGAATATAGGATTTCAAAATTATAAATTATTAAATTTTTGTGTTTAAAAATATTATAATATTATTAATTATAAAAATAATTAATTTTAGATATAAAATTACTATTAAATAAAAATAATTTCTATAAATAAATTATTAATATATAAATCTAATTTTAGAAAAATTTATTAATTAAATAATAATATAAATAAATTTTTTTATAATAATTAAAATAAAAATAATAAATAAATTAAAATACATACCAAAATTTCAAATAAAAGAGTATTTTTAAATATAAAAATAGAATAAATAATTAATTTTGTTTCTAAATTATTTTTATAATCCTTATTTAAATTTATACATGTATAAAAAATATAAAAATTAAATAAGGAGATATATGATGAAAATAAGAACAAGTTCTAACGGTGTAGAGTTTATTAAATCTTATGAGACATTTCAACCAAAAGCATATAAAGCACATAAATGGGAAAAATTTTATACAATTGGTTATGGTCATTGTGCAGAAGATGTAAAAAAAGGTCAAGTAATAAATGAAACAACTGCACTTGAATATTTAGAAAAAGATATAGGAAATCATGAAAGTGGAGTTACTATGTATATTAATAAAAATCTTACTCAAAATCAATTTGATGCACTTTCATCTTTAGTTTTTAATGTAGGTAAAGGTGCTTTAAAGGGAACTAAATTAGCAAAAGACTTAAATGAAGGTAAAGTATCAGAGGCAGCAAAAGAAATTCTTTCATTTAACCATTCAGGTGGTAAAGTTGATCCGGGCTTAACAGATAGAAGAAAAGCAGAATATAATATTTTTATGTATAATAAATATGAAAATCATAAACATAAAAGCAAATAATAAAAAGAACTGTTCTAAACAGTTCTTTTTATTATTTGCTTTTTAATTCTATTAATATATTGTTTACTATAACCTAATTTATTTGCAATTTCTTTATCTGTATATCCATATAATATCATATATAGTATTAATTTATTAAAATGATTTTTATTTTTCAGGTCATTTATTAAATCTATTTTAAATATATAATCTTGCAAACTATAATTATTATTTGTTGCTGGATATTGATTTAATTCAATATTTTCTG
>CAMLLW010000054.1 GCA_946481295.1 uncultured Clostridia bacterium
TTTATTATATTTTTTTATTTATCTAAAATGGTTTCATAATTTATTTATTTTTTATTATTTTATTTAATTTTAATATAAAAATAATAAATATATAATTTTAATTTGAAAATATAAAAATATCTCGCAATTAAAGGTATAAATGTTATAATTTATATAAATAACTTTGTTAATTTAATAATATTACATATAATTTATAAGGCTTTAATATTTTTAAAACTTATATATATTAAAAATTTAATAAAAGTTATTTAGTTTATTTTCTTATATATTATCTTTTTTATTAAATATTTGATAATGTATTTATATTATTTCTTGAAAAATTTTACTTTAATTTTTTATATTTAATAAAATACGAAAGGAGTAAATATGAAAAATATAAATAAAAATATAATAAAAGATATAAAGGAGTATATGGAATCAGAACGATTAACTATATTTGTAGGATCAGGTGTTTCAATACTATCTGGTTGTCCTTCTTATACTTTACTAATTAAAAAATTAGCAGATGAATTAGGGTATTCATATAAACATGATAAAAATGGAAATCCAAAATTTACTAAAGAAGAATTTTTAAATATTCCAGAAGAATTTTACAAAAAAAATAAAAAAAACTATTTAGATAAAATTAATAAATTATTCAATTATAAAAATTTTAAGCCTAATAAAATACATAATTTATTATTTTCTTTAAAGCCAAAATATTTTATTACTACAAATTTTGATGAATTACTTGAAATTGCAGCTAATGAATATAAATATAACTTTAGTGTAATAAATTCTGATAGTTCAGTATCTAATAAGGGATCATCAAGTTTTATTATAAAAGCACATGGAGATTTTTCTTCTCGTAAAATTGTTCTAAAACAAAAAGATTTTTTAGACTATGAAAAAAATTATTCCATTATTAGTAATGATATTAAATTTATATTTTCAAATAATCTTGTTATTTTTATAGGATATAGTTTAAATGATCATAATATTAGGTCAATATTAGATGAGGTTAAAAATGCACAATCTAATACATTTGTAAAACCAATTTTTTTAGCAAATGAGAATGATAATAGATTAGACAAGGAATATTTAAATGGAGTTAGAGTTATTAATTGTAATAAATACTGTGGATATAAAAATAACCATGATTATAACAATGATAATAACTATTTAAATATGTATGAGAAAACACTTGAAAAAATAATAGAATCTGTAAAATATTATAAACCTAATAAATTATCAAGTAAAAAGGATATGATTGAATATATATATAAAAAAATATCAAATTTAAAAAATTTTGCATATATACGAAGAGAGGATTTTAATAATATATTCAAAGAAGAATATAACTTAAATAATTATTGGGAATTTGAATATATTAGAAAATCAAACGAAAATTTGAATTTTTTTGATGATTTTTCTAAACATTGGCAAGAGTATAAAAATATAAATGAAAAATATTATAATGCTATAAAAATTTTTATTAACAAATGTAAAATTAATATAGAAAATGGAATACCAAAAATTAATATTAATAATCTATATTTTTTATCTGATTACAATGAAATGGATAAATTTTGCAAATCAGAGTATGAAAATTTATATGATAAATATAAAAAAGCATACTATTTAGCAAAATTAGGAAATTTACAAGAAAGCTATAATAATTATACGGAAATTATTAAAAAAGCAGAAGATTTACGAGAATATGATATATATTCTCTTTCTCAGCTTAATAGATGTATTTTAACTTCAATTATTAATTATTACATATCACCTAATAATCTAAATTTTTTATCTGAAAATAAAAAATTTGATAAAATTGATGATAGCTTTATTAAAAATATGAATTATGAAATGAAATATAATCAAAATCAAATTAATGAATGGATATTTTCTACTTATCCTTTTTTAAGAGATTTATTTATAGATAAAAACTTTATAATTAAATACAATGAAAAGAGTTGTAATATTTATGAATCAATTCAAAAAAACACTCAATATATTGGACTATCAATACTTGATGAACTTAAACAAGATATGCTAGAAGTAGAAAAGTTTATATATGATAATATGATTTTGTATGAAGAATTTACTAATTATAAAGATAAAAATTATGTAAAAAAAGTGCTAATAGATTGGTTAAAAGATTATAAAAAAGAAATTAATAATAAAAATATTCATTATAATTTTAATTTAACTGATATAATATTAGTAGCTAAAAATTTTAATAAATATGAAATTGATTATCTTATCGATAGAACAGAATTAAAGAATGTTATATTTGAAGATTGTTCCAATTTAGAGGAACATATAAATAAACAAATTACCCATAAATACCAATTTAATAGTAGTCTTGTAGAAAAAAATTATAATGATGAAGTAAGTAATTTATTATATATTTCATCATACTTTTTAAAAGAATGTGATAACAATTTTAAAATTAAAATAATTGAATTTATTATTGATGATATTAATATTCTTGATTCATATAAGATTTCATTGATAGAAAAATGGATTAAAGTTGCAAATACTAAAAAAACTTATAATTTGATTGAAAAATTTCTAATTAAAAAACTTAAAAATTCAATTAAACGTATTAAAAATACTACTAGTGAAAATCATGATGATGTTATTGGAAATATAAAATGCGTAGGTTTAGTAAATATTTTACAAATCTCATTATTATTAGAATGTATTGGGAGACAAGAAGAAATAAATATTAATAATAATGATATTTCAAATTATATCATTGATAACAAAGAAGATATAATTTATATTATCAATAAGGAAAATTTAAATTATATTGATTTTTGTTTTAATTGTATTAACTATTTATTAAACGATAAGGCTAATAAAATTATAGAATCAATAAAATTAAATAATTATTAATTAAGTTTATCTTATTATAGTAGGAGATAATATATGAAAACTATTAGAGTAGTAGCTGCTGTAATTA
>CAMLLW010000055.1 GCA_946481295.1 uncultured Clostridia bacterium
ATAATCATATATCCAATTTTATAACTTATCAACTTGTTAATAAAACTTTAGATAGTAAAAAGGGTCATCAATCAAAATTTTTTTATATGGATTCAGATCTAAAATATGCTAAAATATGGGTAAAGAATGATAGTGAACACTTTTATAATGTTACAGTAACTGAAGATACTCCTGGAGGTCAAGAATTATATTATTTTTCTGTTCCTAAAGGTGATTATAATTATATAATCAGAGATTTTGAACCTGATTCTATATATTATGTAAATGTATCTTCTAATAATAGTTATCCATTAAAAGGTCAATTATCTGTACGAGGAGCTTCTAGTATAAGTGAACTTGTTAAATAAAAAGTAAATTATCTGTATAAAAAACTTCTAATAGAAATTAACTTTATACAACTTTAAAAAATAAATAAAAGTTAGTAAAATTTTTTTAAATATATAATTTTACTAACTTTTATTTATTTTTTAAGATATTTTTCTTTATGTTATTATTAATTTATTATTACAATTTAAATTTTTTAATATTATATTATATATATTTCTATAACTATTATTTTTAGTTTTTTTCTTCTCATATTAGAAATAAATTATTATCTTTTATAATACTTTATACTTTATATTATAATTTTTTAATAATAAAAATTATGAGAAATTATAATATTTAAAATCTTAGTTATTTTTATGATATTTAGTTATCTAGATTTTTTAAAAACTTTAATCTTATCTATTATTAAAGATTATAAAAAAATTTAAATAGATTGGTCTTATGTTAAACATAGATTATAAATGCTCTAATTTTATTTTTACTATAAAATTATTGAAAATAATATAATATTATTTCATGATTTAATAAATACTTTTTAAATGTTAAGTAGACATTTAATTAATAATGAAATTTTAATGAAAAATAATTATATATATTTGTGTTTTCAGTGATATTATTACAATAAACTTTAGCAATTATCAATTTTTTACTAATAATGTTACTAGTATTAATAATACTAAAGATGATAATAACATTCAATATAATAATAAAGTTTATAATCTTCAAATAGATTCTGGTTAAATAATTAATGTAACTGCACTTAGCTAAATTTATATTTTAAATCATAAAAATAGTAAATATATTAACTTTTATGCAGAAAATATAGTTGACTAACCTTTTTGTATTCGTATTACTGACGGTAACATTAGAATTTTAAACCCATGAGAATCAGATCATATTTATACTGTACTATCATTTTTAGGTAATAAAAATTTAATGTTAGTGCAACTCCTAAAAATAGTGGAAGAATAAGTTTTCATTTTGAAATAGAATAAAGAGTTGATGAAGAATAAGAACAATAAAAAATAAAAATAAGTATCATTTAGCTTATTATATTTTTTAAATATATAAAGGTAGTAAAATTGAACTAAGTTATTTTGATTCAAAAAATAAATATTTTTAAAAAGTTGAAAAAAAATATATAGGAAATTATATTAAATAGTAACATATATATTTTAATCCTAAAAAATAATATCAAGTTATATACTTGACAATATTTGTGATTTATAATATAGTTTTGGTAGAAATTTACGATAATATTGTCTGTCCCTTGAATTATTAAAATTCAATGGACTTTTTTATTAAAAATATCATAAGGAGGAGGTATTTAATTGAAGAGGATATTAATTAAAGAATTAGATCATCATATAAATGAAAATGTAAAAATACAAGGTTGGATTCATAGAATAAGAATTCTAAAATCAATAACATTTTTAATTATAAGAGACAGGTCTGGACTAGTTCAATGTGTTATTAAAAATAATGATGATATAAAAAAATTACATTTAGAAACTGTTGTATCTATTAATGGAATAATTAAAGAAAGTAATAATAAATTAAATAAATATGAAGTAGAAATCACATCAATTGAAATTTTAAGTCTTACAAATACTGAATTACCCATAGAAATAAATAAAGATACTTTAGATATAAATTTAGATACTATGTTAAATAATAGAGTTTTAAGTTTAAGACATAATAAAGTAAATTCTATATTTAAAATACAAAATATAATTGTAAATGGAATTAGAGAATACTTGTTACAAAATGAATTTACAGAAATATTTACACCTAAACTTGTTTCAGAGGGTGCAGAAGGTGGAAGTGAAGTTTTTAAATTAAACTATTTTAATAGACAAGCATATTTAGCACAAAGCCCACAATTTTATAAACAAATGATGGTTGGTGCAGGTTTTGAAAGAGTATTTGAAATTGGTCATGTTTATAGAGCAGAAGAACACGATACTGCTAGACATTTAAATGAATATATTAGTATAGATTTAGAAATTGGATTTATTGAAAATGAATATGATTTAATGCAAATTGAAGAAGATTTAATAAAATATGTATTATTTAAAGTTGAAAAAGAAGGCAAAGAATATCTAAATATACTTAACGTAGAATTACCTAAAATTCCTGATGAAATACCTAAGGTAGATTTTAATGATATCTTAAAAATTTTAAAAAATGAATTTAAAAGAACTGATTTAGATTATGATTTAGATCCAGATGCAGAAAAACAAATTCACAAATATTGTAAAGATAAATTTAATTCAGATTTCTTATTTGTTACTAATTATCCAAGAAAAAAAAGACCAATGTATACTATGCCTTTAAATGAAACAGGTACTAAAAGTTTTGATTTATTATTTAGAGGTGTTGAAATTACAACAGGTGGTCAAAGAATACATGATTATGATATGTTAATTTCAAATATCAAATATAAAGGTTCTAATCCTGAAAATTACCAATCTTATATAGAAATATTTAAATATGGTATGCCTCCACATGGAGGATTAGCAATAGGATTAGAAAGATTTACTACAAGATTACTAGAAATAGATAATGTAAGAGAAGCATCATTGATTCCAAG
>CAMLLW010000056.1 GCA_946481295.1 uncultured Clostridia bacterium
TAAGTATATTTTTTAATATATGTGTAAAAACTGCAAAATTATTTGTATATACAAAACTAGTTGCATATATATCAAATATTTATACACAATCCTAAAATTATTGAAGCAATAATGCACTTTAATGTAATTATAATATTTTTTACAATCCAAAACTTCTTTAAATTAATTGGTAAGGATATTTGTATGTAATAATTTGTATCTTGTTTTTCTTTTTGATTAAATAATTAATACATAAGTGCAATCATACCTGGTAATATAAACATATACCAAAAATACATAGACATATATTGAAAATGTATATAACTACCCGCTAACCATGAAAATAAAACTGTAAATATAGGAGAAATAAATAATAATTTATTTAAAAAAGTGTGTTTAAATTTTAAATTTTCAGATCTAAGGTAATTCATATTTAGAATTCCTTTCTATTTTTTTTTATTATCTCCATAAAAAGTTCTTCTAAATCATCATCAATATTAAATTTCCCTTCATATCCTAATACTCCATTAGATATAATTCCAATATGATCAGCTATTAATTTAACTTCTGATAACATATGACTAGATAAAAGAACTGTAATATTATTTTCATGAAATGAAGTAATTAATTTACGAAGCTCTGTAATACCCACGGGGTCAAGTCCATTTGTTGGTTCATCTAAAATTAATAATTTTGGTCTATTTAATAAAGCTAGTGCAATACCAAGCCTTTGTTTCATTCCCATAGAAAATTGACCTGCCAATTTTTTTTTAGTATATGTAAGTTCTACAATTTCTAACACTTCATAAATACGTTCATCATTAATTTCAAGTAACTCAGCATTAACTTTTAAATTATCAAATGCACTTAAATTTTCATATAAAGGAGGCTTTTCTATCAGTGATCCTATATAATTAAGATGATTTCTATTCCATTTTTGATTATCAAACTCAATATCACCAGAAGTAGGTCTCAAAATACCACATATCATTTTTAAAATAGTAGATTTTCCGGCACCATTTGGTCCAAGTAATCCATATATAGAATTCTCATATATATTTAATGAAACATTTTTTACTACTTCTTGACCTTTAAATTTTTTACAAAGATTATTTGTTTTTAAAATTGTATTCATATTTTTACAATTCACTCCTAAAAATTATTTAATTAAAATTATAAATTTTTAAATTTGTAATAAATATTAAATATCTGCTAGTCAAACTATTTAAAATTACAAATATAAATATATATTGTTAATATAACTAGATTTAAAATTATAATTTTTTCAATATATTTATATTATAATAAAAAAGCTGTTTTCCAAAGATTATTACTAGGATATTCTTCTTCAATAAGAGCTAAACATATTCCAACAACACCATTTAATAATCCTACAGATTCAAATTGTTTTATTTTATTGTTTTCAATTTCTATATTTTTAAAACCAAAGCAATATTCTGAATCATAAAAGTCAAGAATTTTTTTCTTAATCATATTTTTTTCTTTTAAAAATATCTGTGTTCCAATTAATTGTTCTATTGAATTTAATATTTGATAGATTCCAGAATATCCATGACAAAAAGTTGGAGAAAATATACCTTGAATATCATTAATAGTACATTTTAAATTAGATATCCCATAATCAACCCATTCTGTTTTATTAAGTATTTTACCAGCTCTTATAATAGAATAGCATATACCAGGACTTCCATAACACCATGCATCTCTACGGTATATATTTTTTTCATCTATTTTTTTATTCAAAAATTCTGAAAGACCAATTTGTCCCTGCCAAAAATCTCTTTTTCCATCATTAAGTTTATAAGTAAAATAAAAATCTACTATCTTTTCCATTGCCTCCACTTGGCCTTTAATTTGAATGTTTTTTTCTAACATTAATGAAAAAAATGTTAGTAAACCTGCTGTTCCATGAGATAAACTTTTATTAAAATTACCCTCTGGGTATAAATTTTTTTCAATATCACTAAACTGATTTTTCATTGGTATATACCATCCCGGAACATTAGTATCATAAATTTTAATTTCATTTGTAATGTTAACTAGATTCTCTAATTCTCTATATATTAAAGCATTAATTTCTTTTTGATCTTTAAAAATAGATAAATAATTTAATATACCACATAATCCATACATTATATCATAATAAGAACTATGCATACCAATTGTTTTCTTGAATTTTTCCATACTATTACTTAAATGCATACAAATATAATTATTGATAGTATTTAGTAACTTAGTATAATTTTTAAATCCATTTGAAATACTAGCAGTACATAATCCGATACCAGAAATACCTGAAAACATAGATAAATTTGTAATACCTTTATTATTTATATTTTCAACTATATATGATAAATATTTATGAGATATTTTATTCCATCTTGTATCATTCGGAAAACATTCTTGAATTTTTCCATATAAAAGACATAATCCTGGTAGTCCATCACTTAAAGTTAAGGAATCCCATTGCGAGAAGTTTAATCCAATAGAGTTTATTTTACAATCTTTATTCGTTTCATTTATTATAGTATTGAATAAAAGATCATAATCACCTAAATTTAATGCAATTTTTTTTATAATTGAAATAACATAATTATCCATATTTATATAACCCTCTTATTTTCATATAATTCAGCCTCATAAAGTTTTTGATATGCTGAACAATTTTTTAAAAGATATTCATGTTTTCCTATACCTACAATTTCACCATGATCTAAAACTACAATTTTATCAGCTGTTTTTGCTACATTAAGATGATGTGAAATAAATATACCAATTTTATCTTTTGATATTTCAAAAAATTTTTCAAATATCTCTTTTTCTGTAACTGTGTCTAATGCTGCATTTGGTTC
>CAMLLW010000057.1 GCA_946481295.1 uncultured Clostridia bacterium
AATAAATTTTGTATATAAATATTAAATAAAAATAAAATAATATAATAAAAATTTAAAATTTACTTAAAAATTATTAATTAATAAATTATAAAAAATTAATTTATGAATATTATTTTTAAAATATACCATAATGTTATAATAATGAAAAATTAAATTATTTTAAAAATCATTATTTTGTAATAATTGCAATTTATATACATAGGTTTTTATATATTTAAATTTTATATATAAGAATTAGTATAATTATAGGAGGCAATTATGCAATATAAATTAGGATTATATGAAAAAGCAATGCCTAATAATTTATCATGGGAGGAAAAAATTAAAACTGCAAAAAAAATAGGATATGATTATTTAGAAATGAGTATTGATGAATCTTATGATAAAATATCAAGATTAGATTGGGATAAAGAGAAAATTATATATATTAGAAATATACAAATAAAAGAAAATTTTTTTATTGAATCTATATGTTTAAGTGCTCAAAGAAAATATCCACTAGGAAGTCAAAAGTGGGAAAATGAATCTATAAATCTTGTTAAAAAAGCTATAATTTTTGCTAAAAAAATGGGAATACGATATATAATGTTACAAGGATATGATTGTTATTATGATGAAATAAGTAATCAAAATAGTAAAATACGGTTTAATAAAAATCTAAAAGAAGTTACAAAATTTGCAGCATTAGAAGGTATAACACTTGGAATAGAAACTATGGAAAATGATTTTATGAATACAATTGAAAAAGTAATGAAATGTATTAAATATATAAATTCTCCATATTTAATGGTATATCCTGATTTAGGTAATATAACAAATGCAACTAATAATATATTAAAAGATATTGAATTTGGAAAAGGATATATTTTAGCTGTTCATCTAAAAGAAACTATACCAGGAAAATTTAGAGAAGTACCTTATGGTAAAGGAAATGTAGATTTTTCTAATGCAATTTTAAAATTTTATAGTCAAGGTGTACATAGATATGTTTCAGAATGCTGGTATTGTGGTGAAGAAAATTGGGAAGATATATTAATAAATAATTTAAATTTTTTGAATAACAAATTTAATTATTCATAAATAAAAATAATAAATATAAAAGACAATAATTTAATTATTGTCTTTTATATTTAAACATTAATTTTTCCTGTTATTATATTATATATAGAATAAATAGCTCCACATAAAATTAAAAAAATTACAAATAATTCTGTTTTAGAAAAAATTTGTTTAATTTTTTTTTCTTTTCTAGCCTTTATGTATAAATATATACCTATAATATAAGCTATCATACATAATAATAAATAATTAATTCCAGAAGCCCATATGGCCCACGCATAAAATAATGTTCCTACTATACCTATAATAAATTGGATAACTTCTCCTTTTTTACTTATATTCTGATAAGAAAGTTTTATTTGGTATATACATACTAAAATCCAAGTTACAAAAATAGAAGCAGTACATAAAGAATAAGCAAAAGTATATGCTTTATTTGTAAAAAGTAAAGTAAATATAAATATTTGTGCTAATACAGTCATAAATAATAAAGAATATGTTGGAACATTTTTAGAATTTAATTCACTAAATTTTTTAGGAAGTAAGCCTTGTTGTGACATAAGTAAACTTGTTTCAGTAGGTAACATAGTCCAAGATAACCAGCTTCCTAAAACAGATATAATCATAGCTATATTAATAAATATTGCTCCCCAAGGACCAACAAGATATTCTAATAAATAAGCCATTGTAGGTTGTTTTAATTGGCAAATAGATTCTCTATCCATAATACCATAAGGTAATAATGAAAGTAAAACATAAATAGCAATAAGACTAATAAGCCCTAGTACTGTTGCTTTACCTGCTACTGATTTTTTTTCTGCACGATCAGACATCATAGCAGCACCTTCAATACCTACAAATACCCACATAAGTACCATCATACTACTTTTAACTTGACCTATTACATCTGAAAAAGAAAATGTATTACTAACATTTCCCCAGAATTTTGCTGAAAATAAGTCTACATTAAAGTTAATTATTGCAACAAGTGCAAAGAATAAAAGGGGTACTAATTTACAGATAGTAATAACTGTATTTACAATAGCGGCACTTTCAATACCATTATTAACTACAAAAAACATAATCCATAAAATTATACTAGCTATTATAATAGAGAGTAAATTACTACCATCGCCTAAAGCAGGTATAAAATAACTTAAAGAACTCATCATAATAGTTGCAAATGCTATATTTCCTAGCCAAGCAGATAACCAATATCCCCATCCACTTATAAAACCACCAAAAGGACCACATGTTTCAGTAGCATAACTAAAAATACCACTTAAATTAGGTTTTTTATTTATTATATTTATAAGTGACAAACATAACATTAACACTCCTATACCAGTTATTATCCATGCAATTATAGCTGCACCAGGACTTGTCCCCTTTGCCATATCTGATGCAATGCCAAATATACCGCTTCCTATGGAAGAACTTACTACTAAAGCTGTTAATGCTAATAGCCCTAATTTTTTAGAATTATTCATTAATAATCTCCTTACTTATGGATGTATTTTTATAAAGATGACAACAATTGTACACTTTTTTATCTAAATTTTCAATAAAAATAATTTTATTTTTAAAATTGTATTTATTTTTACTTATTTATTTTTTTACAATATATAAAATATAAAAAGACGATAACATTGTTATCGTCTTTTTATATTTTATATATTAATTCTTCCTGTTGCTATATTATATA
>CAMLLW010000058.1 GCA_946481295.1 uncultured Clostridia bacterium
AATTTAGGGTGTAAGCCTTAACGGCTAGCACCCTTTTTAAAGGGGGCTATTGAGTGGTTATATCCTTTTAAATTTTATAAATTTATTAAAAAAATTAAAAGTTATAATAAAATATAGTATTTATTGTTTATAAGAATAATTTTTTTTAAATTGATTTAATAATATTTTGTTAAATTTTTATATATTATATAAAATAATTTTAATATTACAATTAATATATTATAGTATTAAAATTATTAATTTAAATACTATAAAATTATTAAATTGATATTTTTAGATATAATTATAGTAAAATAATTATTAAATTTAATTTTATAGTAAATAAAGAGATTTTTTGAATATTAAAATTTAATAAGAACGTAATCAACTTTTATTTGGATATATTTTAGTCTTGCAAAAAAATCAATTTTCTAAAAATGAAATAAAAGAAACTTTAAAAATAATAAATAAATTTATATTTAAAGACCCATTGTCAAAAGAAGAATTAGATACAATTCTTAGAAAAGAATCTTTTAAAGATTATGATTTTATATCAGGAGATCACTTTTCTTTTAATGAATTTGGTGATTTTCTTAAAGAAAAGTACAACATGATAAATATAAATAATCAATTACATTTTTATGAGGATGATATTTATAAATCTGGTGATGAAAACATTGAAAGAATTATGATTAAAAATATATCAAATTTAAAACAATCACAAAGATCTGAAGTTTTATCTTATTTAAGATTAAAAAAAGGTGAAGAAATTGAACCATCTAAAGCATCTCTAATTTGCTTTAAAAATTGTATTTATGATGCTGATAAAGATGAATTATTAGAACACAGCCCAGAGTACATAATAATAAATAAAATCAATTGGGATTATAACGAAGACGCATACAGTGAAATATTAGATAAAGCATTAGACGATTTTTCATGCAATAATCGTGAAGTAAGGATGTTATTAGAGGAAATGGTAGGGTATATTTTATTTGCCCGAAATGAGCTAGGAAAAGCGTTTATTTTAGTAGGTGAAGGAAGTAATGGTAAATCAACTTTCTTAAGCATGATTAGAAAAATGTTAGGAAGTTCTAATTATTCATCTTTAGATTTAAGTAGATTAAATGATAGATTTAGTATAGTTAGGTTATTTGGTAAATTAGCAAATTTAGGTGATGATATTTCAGACGATTATATTCCAGACACATCAGATTTTAAAAAAATAGTTACAGGAGAATCAATAGAAGCTGAAGAAAAAGGTAAACCAAAGTTTAATTTTTTACCATATGCTAAATTAGTTTTTAGTGCTAATTCAATACCAAGAATGGGTAAATCTAAAAGTTCAGAAGCTTTATTAAGACGCCTTGTAATAATCCCATTTAACGCAAAATTTAGTGAAGAAAGTTTAGGTGATAATTTTGATCCTTATTACATTGATAAACTAACTACAGAGGAATCCATTGAATATTTAATAAGAGTTGGGATAGAAGGATTAAAAAGAGTTTTAAAGAATAAAGAATTTACTAATCCAATAGAAGTCCAAAAAGAATTAGATAATTTTAAAATTGCAAATAATCCAATATTAGAATTTTTTAATGATTTAACTGAAGAGGATGTTATAAATGAGCCAACTAGTATTGTTTATAAGAGATATAATGTTTTTTGTATAGAAAATAATATACAACCAATAAGTAATATTGAATTTTCAAGGCAAATTAAAAAACATTTTAACGTTGATATTAAACAAATAAAAATTCAAGGAGGTAAAGGATCAAG
Organism: uncultured Clostridia bacterium; assembly: GCA_946481295.1. Classification (GTDB taxonomy): domain Bacteria; phylum Bacillota; class Clostridia; order Lachnospirales; family UBA5962; genus CAMLLW01. Next base: position 1,759 of record CAMLLW010000058.1, read on the forward strand.
ACATAGAATTTTTATTAAAAAAGAAATCTAATATTATTAAAAATTAGTTTATATCCAGTTTTAGTATTAAAACCAAATTATATATTATAGTTGGGCTTAGATATTTTAAAAGGTCTTAAATAGTCTTAGATAAAAAAATTACATCTAAGATTATTGTAAATCTATATATTACTAATGATTTAACTTTTTAGTCTTATATAGACTTATATATTTTTAATTTCTTAATATATAGAAAAAATGTTAACGTTAACTTTTTTATATATATTATATAAATATATATAATATACATTTAAGTCCATTTTGAGATTTTAGAAAAAAACATAGTATATATGCTGTATAGAGCTGGTCTCAATATTGGGCTTAAATAATTTTGAGTTATTAATAAATAAAAGTTATTTTTTATTAAAACTTAGATTTTAAGCCAATAATAATTGGTCTCAGAAAATATTTTATCTGAGTCCTTTATATAAATATTGTAACAGATTTCACACATTGTAACAGATGTGATACACATTAAAAAATAAGATGTGTATCAACTATAAATCTAGTAAATATTTATGGTTAAATAAAAGTGTTTCACATGTAACAGATATATTTAATTTATTATATAAAACTCTTAAAAAAGTTAACGTTAACTTTTTTATATATATTATATAAATATATAAACTACTTTAGTGTAACAAGTATAGCATTTTAAATAAAAAAATTTAAAGAATATAGATTATATGGTTATTAGAATAATGAAACAGATGTGTTATAGATGTTAAAGAATAAAAAAAGCATTTGTAACATTTAAATAAAAAAATTTTAAAAAAACATAGAGTACATGCTTATTGTAGGCTTATTACACATTATATAAAATATGTAACACTCAAATAAAAAAAGCCATAAAAATTATTTTATGGCATCGAGAAATAGATAGTAAATTAATCATAACACAATAAATTTGGTA
>CAMLLW010000059.1 GCA_946481295.1 uncultured Clostridia bacterium
TATTAATAAAAAAATAGATACTTACTTATTTAAAAGTTAAATATCTATTTTTATGTAATAAAAATTATTCCAAAAATTTAATTTTCATCAACATCACTAGGAGATTTTCCTATTCTTGCATATGAAGAACCAAGCAAACCAGAACCACAAGTGAAGCTAATATCATAATCTCCTTCTGGCCATTTCTTGCTGTTCCAAATCATGTAAGTTTTTTTTCCTGGTATTGAATATGCATTTGAAGGATAACCTACGGTAACACTCATTTTTGCATTAGACTTATTTGTAACCCAAATTTTAAAATAGCCAAATTCATCTGATAATAATAATGTTGTATCCATACTTCTATTAGTACCATTACCAAAAGTTGGAAGATTAAAACCTTCTGTACTAAAAGGTGAAATTTCATTTAAATTATCTGAAACTCTTTCAAATTTTAATCCATCTATTTCTGCAATTTCTCCAATTTTAAGATTTTCAAAGTTATTATAATTTTTATCATTATAATCATAAAAAATAATGCTAATTGCTGGAGTTAATTTTAATAACATTATCAAAAATATAGCTATATATAAACATTTTTTATTAAATTTCATTATTAATCAGCTCTTTGCATAATATTAAAATTGTTATTCTTTATACTTATTAAATTTTAAAAGTAAAATTATACTATTTTTATTAATATTATAGTAAACAAAAAATAATAAATTTTAAATAATTAATTCTCTTTTTTGTATATTTTTCTAAAACATAAAATTATGTAAAATATTTATATAATATTCATTCTAATTATAATAGATATTGTAACTAGTTTATATAAAAATCAATTTAAATATTATAAAATAAGTTTTTAATTATTTATTAACTTTAAATCACTAAAATAAATGAAATCAATTTTTAAATATTTAAATTTATATAAGTAAATATTATTTTTATTTTTTAATACTTTTAATTTTTATTTTTTGCTAAATTTTAAATGTTATTATTCTAACATAAAATTTGTTATTTTAACTATTCTAAGTTAAAGTTTACTAAATATATAATTATTGATAATTCCAATTCTATAATTACTTTTTTTAATTATTAGATTTTATTATATTTTATAACAAAATAATTAATTAATAATAATTAAAAATTATAAATAATTGATGATAAATATTATAAAAATAGAAAAAATTTAAATTTAATTTTTATTAATAAAAATTATTTATAAAAATTTTTAAAGATATGTAAATTTATCTGATACTTTTGATTTTACACTACCATACATACCACCACCGCAAGTGAATCCAATTGTATATGTTCCTTTTTTCCATTTTTTATTATCAGGGTTTGTAATATTTTTATTTTTATGTGCTGGAACAGTATATACATAATTACCTATACTAATTTTTATATCCTCACTACCTGTATTTTTAACAAAAATTTTAAACCAACCATATTTATCTGTTAATATTAATTTTTTATTAAAACTTCTAAGACCAGCAAAATCATTAACTTCAAAACCATTTATACTATTTAATTGAGAAATTTTATTTATATTATATAAATCATTTGCAATTTCTTTATCTACTAATTTAATTACTTTTGTACTTTTTATATTTTTAAGATTTTCATTATTGTAATTAATTTTATTATCATAACTATTAGTATTAATATTAGCAGCAGCGAAAATAGTACTAACTATTGTAGTTGATTGTAATAACATTACTGAAAATATACATGTATATAAACATTTTTTATTAAATTTCATCATTAATTAATCCTTTACTTAATATTAAAAATTTTAACTTTAATATTTATTAAATTATAACAATAAAATTATACTATTTTTACTAATTTTATTATAAACAAAAAAATAATAAATTTTAAATTGTTATTTATTCAATTTTATTCTAAATATTTTCCATATTTAAAAAAATAACAAACCTAATTATCTTTTTTGTATAATTTTCTAAAATATTATAAAATATAAAAGTATAGAAATTTTTAATTAATTTAAAAATTTCTATACTAAATAAACTATTATAAATAATAATGATGATAATTAAAATTATAAGAATTATTATGTAATATATATATAAGATACATAAATATAATAATTATTCATTTTAATTGATTATCTAATTTAAAAATTATATAGTAAACAATCTAAAATCTTCATATATAATAAATATTTCAAAAATTTATTAAAAGATATTATAAGAATTAAAGTAAGAATATATAAATAAAATCTTTAACTTAATTTTCTTTATAATTTTAAGAAGAGAGTTTTATTAATATTATTTTATGTTTAAAACTTCATATATTTTTAAGTAGCTTCATAAAAATCTGCTATAATTTTTTTCATTAAAATTATTTATATTTTAGCCAAATTTTTAAATTAATTAAATATTTAATAAAATTTTGTATTTTATAATAATTTTGAAAATTATACAAAAAAATGAAATATTTTTATTAATTTTTTTTAAATTGAGGATATTTAGAATAAAACTAAATAAAATAACTATTTAAAATTTATTATTTTTTTGTTT